>CAZVDO010000054.1:0-8340 GCA_964625345.1 uncultured Anaerolinea sp.
TTGGCGATCAGGAGCGCCGGCGCGCACGCCTCCGGTCGATCCAGCGCCGCACCGTCTCGGGATGGGCGTACGCCCAACCGATGATGATGAAGAACACCGAGCCCACGCCCCCGGCCCCGAACGCGTTCAGGTAGCCGAGCTGCTGGCCGATCTCGCCGTCGATCTTGAGGCCCGGCACCACCACGCCGACGAGCCCGAGCTGGAAGAACGGCTCCTGCGGCGCGAGGTCGGCCCGGATCGCGCCGGACTGGATCCCATCCTCCGTGGCCCCGCCGATCACGAAGACGTGCGAGCCGCTCACCGTGGCCGCTGCATGGCTGAGGCCGCCGGGCAGGTCCGTCTGGTCGAGGTGCTTCCAGGCGTCGATGTTGCCGCTCGCGTTCGGCACGGTCCAGTAGACCTCGGGTCGCGCGCCGGAGCCATCCTCGCCGCCCACGACGTACATGGCGCCGTTGGCCGCGAATCCGGCCGAGGCCGTCCGGGCCCCCGGGAGGTTGTAGGCGTCCGCCACGGCCCACTGCTGCAGCTCGAGCGGCGGCGTGACCGGGTTGGGGCCGGGCGTGGCGTTGGTGACCTGCTGCGCGAGCGTGCCTCGCTGGACGGCCCCCGACGGGCCGTTGGCATCCGTGCCGCCCCAGACCCATACGTAGTCGCCGACCTGGGCCATGGTGGCATTCGCCACGCCGTCCAGCAGCGCCGCCTGCTCGCTGAACGCGCCGAGGGCACCCTCGCTGTCGAGCGTGGACTTCCAGACCGTCGTGGTCGGCTTCCCGTCGGCGTCGAACCCGCCGGCCACGAGCAGGCCGTCGGAAACGGGGATCGCGCCAAGGGACGTACGCGCGGCCGGGAGGGTCAGCCCCTCGACGGGCGTCCAGTCGCCGAACGACTTGGCCTCCTGGTCGTAGGTGAGGCTCCAGATCGTGTCGGTGGCGCCGTCCGGGCCCGTGCCGCCGAGCAGGTAGATCGTGCTGCCGATGGACACAGCCGCGGCGCCTGACCGCGCCTCCGGGAGCTCCGGGCCGGCGGTCCAGCTGGTGTAGCTGCCGTTCGCGATCGTGGTCGTGAAGGTGGTCGTGGTCGGGCCCGAGCCGTCCGAGCCGCCGATGTACAGCAGGTTCACGCCGACCTGCGCGGTCGCGCCGCTCTCGCGTGGCGCGGGCAGCGCGAGCTCGGCAGGCGACGGGTCCCAGGGGATCACGGCGCCGACCGGAGCCGGGCACGGCAGGTCCTTGTTCTCGGGCGGGCAGAAGTTCACGGGCGACCAGGCCAGGAGCCCGAGGTCCACCGTCCGGCCGACCGTGAGGTAGTACGCCCGGTCCGGGATGTAGGCCAGGAGCAGGATCATCAGGACGAACCAGAAGGTCGCCTTCAGGCCGGCCCACGTCCAGCCGTCCGCGTCGAGCAGGCCCATGAGGGCGCGTCGGCGGCGGGGCGGTCCGGCGGGGAGTGCCTGCTGCGTCATCGTTCCTTCCTGGTGGCCGTTACGGGGTGACCGTGAGCGTGCCGGTCATCGTCGTGGGATGGACCTGGCACAAGAACGAATACGTCCCCGGTTCGAGCGCCGGGTAGTTGTACGAGCGCTTGGCGGGACCCGTGAAGAACGGGTTCTCGCCGATGTCGATCGGCTGGCCATCCGACCCGTTGACCACGACGTTGTGCGGCGCGGTGGCGTCCTGGTTGTCGAAGGTGAGGGTGAAGGGCGTGTTGGCCTTCACCGACACGTCAGGCGTGTCGAAGTGCAGGGCGCTCGAGGCCACGATCGTGACCACCGGGGCGTTCGGGTCCACCGAGGAGGACGGCGCCGGGCCGTTGCTGCCGGCCCAGCAGGCGGGAACCGCGGTCGCGGCGGCATCGGGCTTGAAGCTGCTGTCGACCCAGCCCTTGAACGTCTCGGGCTTGCCGTCGGGGCCGAGGATCGGCTCGTTGAGCTCCGGGTGGCGCTTGATGTACTCCTGCGAGGCGTCCGACCGGATGAACGCGATCAGGTCCTCGATCTGGCGGTAGTTGAGGGGACCGCCGTTCGCGTTGGACCAGACCGGCATCAGGCTGTTGGCGTTCCCGCAGACGTACCGGCCGCCGACCGTGAGCACGTTCCGGATGTAGGCCGCGCTGAGGTGCGCGAACAGCTTCATCTGGTCGTTGAGGACCGGTCCGATGTACCCGCCTTCCGTGCCCTGGCCGTCCGGCCCGTGGCAGCGCGCGCAGTTGGCCTCGTAGAGGTTGTAGCCGCGCTCAATGGCGGTGACCTGCTGCGCCTCGGCCTCGGCGTCGAGCCGGGGCGTCGAGAGGCCCAGCGGGAGGCCGACTTCGTAGAAGTAGTAGGCGATCGTGAACAGGATCACCACCGCGACCGCAAGGAACCCGACCCAGCGGGCACTCGCCGACTGCCGGACGATCGACGCGGCGCGCTCGGGCGAGAGCGCCCGGGCGTGCGCCGATTCGGGCGCGGAGAAGCGTTCGACGGGGGCCGGCTCGCTGGGGGGTCGCGGGACGGGCAGCCGCTCGTCGGGCGTGCGGCCCTGATCGTCGGTCATCGTGTTCCTCGAATGGCCACGGGACGGCTCAGATGCATCCGGTCGGACTCTTCGGCGGGATGATGCCGGGCTGGCCGACGGCAATGGGCAGTGGCCCGAGCGTGATCTTCGAGGTGTCGAGGACCAGCGTGCCGTCCGCCTCCACGGTCGCCGAGAAGCGATCCATGCTCCGCGGCGCCGGGCCGTACTGCTGCCCGGCGGCCTTCTGGCCGAGGCGGTCGTAGCGGGACCCGTGGCACGGGCATTCGAGCCAGAAGTTCTTGAGGCACGGGTTCGGCTTGCAGCCGAGGTGCGGGCAGCGCTGGTAGAGCGGCCGGACGTTGAGGGCCGTGCCGTCCCCGGTCGTGTCGGTCCCGGGCACGAAGGACTGGCGCGAGGTATCGATGAGCACGATGAACGCGCGCGCGTCCGGGTAGTAGGCCGGGAAGCCCTCGGCGATCGGCAGGGTGGAGTTCTGGAGCTTCACGTCGTCGAAGGTCCCGATCTTCACGCTTCCGCCGAAGCCCCCCTTGAGGTTCGGCCAGAGGAAGTGGAGCGTGCCCCCGAGGACTTCGGTCAGCCAGACCGCCATGCCCGCGCCGAGCGAGACGCGCAGGAGGCGACGGCGTGAGATCCCCTGGACGGGATGCTGGCGCAGGGACTTCAGGGCCTGGGTGGCCAGGGCCTTCGGTTCGTCCGCGGGTTCGACGTGGTAGTTGCTCACGACTGCTCGATGTCCTCTCGGTTCAGAGGGCGAAATGGAGGCCGTTCGTGCTGTTCTCGAAGAACGGCAGATACGGGATGACGAAGCTGTAGCCCGGGCCGCGGAAGAAGATGCCGATGAAGGTGACGGTCAGGGCGAGACCCAGGAGGAGCGAGAACAGCACGACGGCGGTCTTGCGCTCCGAGGGACGGGTGGCGTGGATGTCCTTGCGGTCGATGTACGGCACGAGCATGGTGCCCACGATCGCCAGGGTCGGGACGAGCACGCCGGCCACGGCCGGGTGGAAGTAGGCGAGCAACTCCTGGAGGCCCAGGAAGTACCACGGCGCCTTGGCCACCGCCGGCGTGACGTTGCCGTTGGCGAGCTCTTCGAGGGGTGCGTTGATGAACAGCCCCATCAGGAGGAGGAAGACGCTCATCACGGCCGCCGCCAGGAACTCGATCGAGAGCAGGTGCGGCCAGGTCATGACCGTGTCGTCGGGTTCCTTCTGGACCCGGACCACCGCGTCCTGCTTGACGAGGGCGAGGAGCCGGTAGGGGCGGGCCGACATCGGCACGCGCTGCTTGTCGATCTCCGTCCGACGCGACGGGTCAACCGGGGCGACGACGCGGGTTTCGGTGGGCTGGTCGGTCATCGGTCGGCTCGGCTCACAGCGGTCCGGAGATCCCGCCGTCCTTCCGGATCCTCCAGAAGTGGACGGCGAGGAAGAGGGCCGTGATCAACGGCAGGGCCATGATGTGGAGCACGTAGAAGCGCAGCAGCGTGTTCTGCCCGACCTCCAGGCCGCCGAGGAGGAGGAGCTTGAACGGCGTGTTGATGAGCGGCAGGTAGCCGGCCATGTTCGTGCCGATCGTGATCGCCCAGTAGGAGATCTGGTCCCACGGCAGCAGGTAGCCGGTGAAGCTCAGGCCGACGGTGAGGAACAGGAGCAGCACGCCCACGACCCAGTTGAACTCGCGCGGCGGCTTGTAGGCCCCGTGGTAGAAGACCCGCATCATGTGCAGGAAGACGAAGAACACCATGAGGTGGGCGCCCCACCGGTGGACGTTCCGGGTCAGCAGGCCGAAGGCCACCCGCGTCTGCAGGTCGAGGATGTTCGTGTACGCCTGCGTCGCCGACGGGACGTAGAAGAACATGAGGTAGACGCCCGTCACGGTCAGGACCAGGAACAGGAAGAACGACAGCCCGCCGAGGCAGAAGGTGTACGCGAAGCGGACCGCGTGCTGCCGGACCCGGACCGGGTGCAGGTGCAGGAAGACGTTGTTCATGACCGCGTACGCGCGCGACCGCTCGTCGGTCGGGTACGCGTTGCGGAACAGCGAGCGCCAGACGGGGCTGCGGCGGATGGTCGTGTCCACCCGCTCGAGGAAACTCACCTGGATCCTCCTGCAACGCCGGCGGTACCGGCGAGCTGGGCGTCTCGGTACGACTCCTTGTAGAGCCGGCCGTCGCTCGAAACCTCCTGCAGTTCGAACCGCTCCATCGTAATGGCGTCGAACGGGCATCGCTTGACGCACAGCGCGCAGCGGATGCAGCGCTCCTCGTCGAGGATCATCGCTGCCCCATTCTCCCAGCCGTAGGCATCCTCGATCTCGGGCAGGAGGCCCTCGCTCTTGAGCTGGTTGACGTCGACCATGTGGATCACGCCCTCGGGGCAGACATCCGCACAGGCGCCGCACAGCACGCAGCGGAACGGGTCGAACCAGATGTTGTAGTTGCACATGAGGCAACGGGTCGATTCGGCGACCGCGCCGGTCGCGTCGTAGCCCAGCTCGACCGGCGTGGCGAAGTTGATCGTCGGATCGGTCGAGGGCATCCGCTCCATGAGCGGGACCATCGGGATGTGCTGGCGCGGCAGGACGTCGTAGAACTCGGGCATCTCGTGGCGCCACGAGCTCGTGATCTTCACGTTGGCGGCAACCGTCACGTCGCTCCGGCCGGCCAGGTACCGGTCGATCGCGTAGGCCGCCTTCTTGCCGTGGCCGGCCGCCTCGATGAGGGTGGTCGGGCCGGTCACGAAGTCGCCGCAGGCGAAGACACCCCGGACGTTGGTGGCGTAGGTCGCGGGATCCACCTTGACCCGGCCCCGGTTGATCTCGAAGGCGGACTCGACCGGCAGCAGGTTGAGGTCGGCCGCCTGGGACACGGCGGGGATCACCACGTCCGCCTTGATGACGAACTCCGAGCCCGGGATCGGCACCGGCGATCGGCGCCCGGACGCGTCCGGCTCGCCGAGGCGGTTGCGGATGAACTTCACGCCGGTCACGTGGCCGTCCTCGCCGAGGACCTCGACCGGGCTGGCGAGGAACTCCATGCGGACGCCCTCGCGCTCGGTCTCGCCCAGCTCCTCCTCGTCCACCACGAGCTCCGACCTCGTGCGCCGGTAGACGATCGAGACGTTCTGGGCGCCGTGGCGCAGGGCAGTCCGAGAGCAGTCCATGGCGGTGTAGCCGCCGCCGATGACCACGACGTCGTTGCCGACCGTGATCTCCTCGCCGAGGTTGGCCCGCTTCATGAAGTCGACGCCGTAGTCCATGCCCTCGAGGTCGGCGCCCGGCACGTCGAGCGCGACGGCGTTCATCGCGCCCGCGGTGATGGCGATGGCGTCGAAGTCGGCCTGGAGCTGTTCGAACGTGATGTCCGTGCCGATCGTGGTGTTGAAGTGGAAGCGGACGCCCAGGCGCTCGACGAGGCGGACGTCCATCTCGATCGCCTCGCGCGGCAGCCGGAATGCCGGCACGCCGATGAGCATCGTGCCGCCGCCGTACGGCAGGCTGTCGTAGACGTCGACCCCGTAGCCCTTCATGGCCAGCTCGCGCGCGACCGAGATGCCGGCCGGGCCCGCCCCGACCACGGCGACGCGCTCGGGGCGCGCCTCGATGTGGGGCATGACGTCGGGGATCCCGGAGGCCTCGTGCCACTCGACGAGGAAGCGCTTCATCGCCCGGATGGCGAGCGGGCGATCGATGTCGCCGCGCCGGCAGGCGCGCTCGCAGGGGGCGGAGCAGACGTACGAGCACATCGCCGCGACCGGGTTCGGCTCCCGGGACAGGATGTAGCCCTCCTCGAACCGGCCCTCGGCCGCGAGGTTCAGGTAGCCGCGGCAGTTGGTCCCGACCGGGCACGCCTCCTGGCACTCGATGTTGCACTGCAACCACGAGGCGTCGACGGGCTGGACGAGGAACTCCTGGTGCGTGTCGAGGGCCAAGTCGCGGTCGTGCCTTTCCTGGGCTCGCTGGCGAAGCTGGGCGGGACGAACGGGAACGCCAGCGGGGGGACCTGCCAGCGCACGGAATCTACCATCCGCCGGAGAACGACTGCAAAGAAGTCGGCGAGCGAGCGTGAGCCGGGCAGAGGCCGGCACGTTCGCCGCCACCGTGCGGACCGCCCGGCTCGGTGCGCACGCCGCCGTGCGCGAACGCCACGGGCCCTGCGTGCGCGAATCGAGTTGACGGGCCGCGAACTCGCAGCTACGCTCGCCCGGACCGGACGGTCGGGCCGGGTCTCCGACCGGAAAGGACGGGAGATGACCGCGAGCGAGTTCGCGTTCCTGGCTGTCGGGCTGGTGCTCGGCGTCGCCAGCGGTTCCGCACTCGTCATGGTCCTGGGCAGCCGCCCACCCGCGCGCGAGGTGCGACTCACGGTCGAGCACGCGGCCGTTCCCCGTCGAGCGGCCACGCTGGCCGGCGACGCCTTCACGATGCACTCGGGCGAGGTCGCCCGGGGCGGACCGGCCGACCGACGCCGCCTCGACCGCGACGCGCCCCCCGAGGATCCCCGGCCCTACGTCCCGGTGATGGCCCCGATCGCGGCGGCGGCGCGCGCGGATTCGGGCCCTGGATCTCGAACGCCCGTTCTCTCTGACCGATCCGGACCCGGCCCGCGACCTTCGCCGGGGGGGTCCGACGCCCCCGACCGCGACCCGGCGGTCGACGCGCTCCGCGTCCAGGCGGCGCTCGCGGCTGAGCGCCTGTACCGTGCCGGCTTCCCGTCGGCTGCGACGATGCTCGACGCTCGCGCACAGGCCGTTGCCCCCGGCGCCGACCGCAACGCGGCCACCGGGCCCTTCAGCGGGACCGCACCCGTCGCCAGGGCACCCGTGGCCACGGCACCCGTTGCCACGGCCGTACGCACCGGGTCCGTGACCCAGACTGCCGCGCCTGCGTTGCCCGGCGTGCCCGAAGCCCTACCAACGGACCCGACCCCGGGGATCGTGCGAATCCTGCGCGGGGATCATCGAGCGCTGCTGGCCGTCGTTGCGGAGCTCGCGGGCGAGGACACCGCCGAGCGGCGTCCCTGGCAGGCCGCCCTCATGGGCCTGGCCGACGTGCTGGTCGACCGCGCCTCGGCGGCGGGCTGGCTCGACTTCCCGGTCGGGAACCCGTTCTGGGACACCTTCACCACCCAGCAGTGCCGGGACATTGCCGAGGCCCTGGCCCTGGCCGGATACCGGCTGGATCGCGCGGGCGGCTGGGCGGATGGTCATCGACCGGGCTACCGGGACCTGGCAGCGGCCGTCGCCGCGATCGGGATCGAACCCCGGCGCATCCGAGCGTGGCCGACTCAGGAGGAGATCGACCACCTCGTGGACACGGTCACGATCGCGGCCGACGAGTTCGTCAGCGAGCATGCCCCGGACCTCGACCTCGAGGCCATGCGTGCACTCGTCGCCCGCGGCCTCACGTCGACTGCCATGCCGCGGGCGCAGCGTCCGGGGGGAGGCGAGTCGCGCCTCTGGAGCGACTGGAGCCGCGTTCGCGAGGTGCTGCTCCGGCCCGTCGCCGCCTAGGTCACGCCTCGACCGGTCGGGGGTCCGTCGGGCGCGTCCGGGGCCTCGTCGGGTCCCTGGGCCCCAGCACCGGCGCCGGCATCCGTCGCGACCACGTCGTCCTCGTCGATCACGATGACCCGGAATGCCTCGCCCGCGGCGGCACCGATCGGCTCCCCCTCCTCGGCCGCCCAGACCCGGATGCGGGCGTCGAGCCGAGCGGGTTCCTTGATCTGGCTGGCGTGGGCCTGGAGGGCGCGGATCTTGCGATCGATCGTCGTGCTGACATCGACCCACGCGGCGGGAGCGTTGGACCAGAAGAGGTACAGGCGCCG
>CAZVDO010000054.1:8440-15000 GCA_964625345.1 uncultured Anaerolinea sp.
GTGGCGGCGGTCGCCGCGGGCCCGAAATCCGCGTCATCCGGGTGGGCCACGATGACCATGAACCGGTCCGGGCGCCACGAATGGGGAGAATTTCCCAGATTGCTCACGATCGCCGCCCGCGTGCGTCGATCATCCCTACAATCCAGCCGAGGCTTCGCTCGTATCCCCCCACGAGCGAAGCCTCCTGGCCCTCGTCCAGGCGCGGGAACGTGCTCAGGCCCCTGCCTCCGTCGCGCTCGCCCGCGCGGCCGTGAGCGCGGCCAGGACCTCGTCAGCGTGGCCGTCGGCCTTGACGCGCGGCCAGCTTGCGGCGATCCGCCCATCCGGCCCGACGAGGAACGTGGAGCGGCCGATGCCCATGTACTCGCGGCCGTACTGCTGCTTGAGCTGCCATGCGCCGTAGGCGTCGGCGACCGCGTGGTCCGCATCCGACAGGAGGGTGAACGGCAGGTCGTACTTGACCTGGAACCGCCGGTGGCTCGCCTGGCTGTCGGGGCTGATGCCCCACACGTCCGCCCCGGCGGCGCTGAGTGGCGTGTCGAGGTCGCGGAACCCGCAGGCCTCGGTCGTGCAGCCCGGGGTGTCGTCCTTCGGGTAGAAGTAGACGACCGTCCACCGGCCCCGCTGGTCGGCGAGCCGCCGCACCGTCCCGTCCTGGTCCGGAAGCGCGAACTCGGGCGCCGCGTCGCCCGGCATCGGAACGCTCATGCGCCGAGCGTAGCAGGGACCTCGACGACCAGCAGGCGTCCCGTTTCGAACTCCACGGACGCGACGGCGGCGACCCGTTCGTTGGACAGGCCGCGCGTCACGCCCGCGGCCAGGGCCTCGCCGTCGAGCGGGTAGCGCAGCCCGCTGGTCCGCACGCCTGCGGCGTCCCGGAGCGCGAGGAGCGTCACCGTGTCGCCTGCCCGGCCCGCGAGCTCCAGGGTTGCCGGCCCGTCGACGACCCGCACGCGGGCCGTCGGATCGACGATGGTCACCGTCGCGGTTCCCCGTCGAGGGTGGGCCAGGAGGGTGACGTTGGCGAGCAGGTGATCGAGGCGCGGCCCGCCGAGCGCTCCGAGGATCGCGACGTCGCTCGCACCCGCGTCCAGCGCAACCGTGACCGCGAGCTCCGTATCCGATTCGTCCTTGTCCGTCGGCACGAAGCGGACCTCCACGCCCGCCTGCCGGAGGGCCTCGAGTTCGTCGGCACCGAGCGAATCGCCATCGCCGACCCAGCGGTCGAGGTGCAGCCCGAGGGCGGCCGCCGCCCGGGCGCCCCCATCCGCCGCGACCACCAGGTCGATGTCACGGTCCCAGCCCGGCCACGCGCGGTCCAGGTCGGCACGGGCGGGCGCATCCCCGTCGGCGAGGACGACCGCCCGCCGCATCAGCCCGCCTCCGTTCCGGATGGCCCGGGGGCGTCGGCGACCGCCTGGCCGGAGACCGCCTGGCCGGCACCCGGCCCGAGGAACGTCGCGACCCACGTGGCGACAGCCGGCCAGACCTCGTGTGCGCCGGCCGCGTGGAGCTCGTCCGGGTCCCCGAGGATGGAGCCGATGCCGACGCCCCGGGCACCGACGGTCCGGGCCATGCGCATGTCGTCGGGGGCGTCGCCGACGTAGACGATCCTGGCCTCACGACCGGTCAGGCCGAGTTCGGCGAGGGCCTGGCGGAGCGGCGCGGGGTGGGGCTTGGCAAACGGCAGGTCGTCCCCGCACACGCGGACCGGGAGGTAGCGGCCGAGTCCGGTGACCTCGAGCTGGTGCTCGACGACCGGCCGATCGCCCGCGGTGACGAGGCCCATCCGGAACCCGGCGCCGTGCAGCGACGCGAGCGCGTCCGCGACACCCGGGAACGCGACGACCTCGTACATCAGCTCCCGGTACGCCTGGAGCCACCGGCGCCCGGCCTCCTCCACGACCTCGTCGGCAACGCCCAGGCGCCGGTACATGGCCCGCCAGTCGGGGCTGTAGGCGGCGCGATACGCGGCGTCGTCGTACCGGACGCCATAGCTCGCAAGGACGGCGGCATTGGCGCGGGTGATCGCCGGCAGGGTATCCACCAGCGTCCCGTCCCAGTCGAAGATCACGGCGTCCATGGCTGCGATCCTACAGGTGCCCTCCGGAGCGCGGCGTCCGGCCGGTGCTAGACTCCCGGGCGTGTCACCCACCCCCACCCACGCCGCCGTTCGGCGCGTCATCGAGGCGGCCGATCGCAAGGGGGTCGCCCTCGAGGTGACGGTGTTCGCCGAGTCGACGCACACCGCCGAGGAGGCGGCACGCGCCGTCGACGCCGAGCTCGGCCAGATCGTGAAGTCCCTCGTGTTCGTCACCGGCGCCGGCGACGACCTCGAGCCGGTCCTGTGCCTGGTTTCCGGCCCCAACCGGGTCGACCTGGGGCGCCTTGCCGCGGTCCTGAATCGGTCCGACGTGCGCCGCGCGACGGCGGCCGAGGCCCACGACCTCACGGGGTTCGTCATCGGCGGGATCCCGCCCTTCGCCCATGCCCGGCGAGCTCGGGTGATCATGGATCCCGATCTGGGCCGCTATCCCGTGGTCTGGGCGGCCGCCGGCCTGCCGACCGCCGTGTTCCCGGTCCCGCCGGCGACGCTCCGGATGCTGTCCGACGCGGTCGTGGCGCCGATCGCCGAGGAGCGGCCGACAGACCTCGCCGGGAACCCCCAGCCGGTCGGATGACCGATCCGGGCTCGATGGCGGGACGCACGCTCGCCGAGCCGCAGAACGCCACGATCACGTACCCCGGCGGACTCCGCGCACGCTGGCGATGGGCCGGCTCCGGTCAGGCTGCCGCGGTCTTCGCCCTCACGGAGGCCGGCGGCGTCCTGCAGGACCACGGCCCCCTGGTCGGTGACGATCCCGACGCACGGTGCCGCGCGGAGCTCAGGATCGACGGGCCGGCGGGCGCCTGGACCGCGCGCTTCGCGTCCACGATCCAGGACGAGCCGCAGGCCGTGCTCTGGGACGTGCCGGGGCTGCTCGTCGTGAAGTACGGGTTCCACGCCTACGGGCTGGCGGCCCGCACGGGCGAGCTGGCGTGGAGCCACCGGTCGGCAACGCCCGTCCTGGCCGTGCTCGCGTCGTCGCGAATCCGCCACGTCATCGTCCAGTCGGAGATCGAGACCTTTGCGATCGAGGCCGACGGCGACGTCGCCTGGCGCGTCGCGCACTCCGACGTGGTGACCGCCGCCGAGCTCATCGGCGGGCACCTCGTGCTGACCGGGTACGGCGGCCAGCGCAACGCTCTCGATCCTGCCACCGGACGGCAGGCAGGCTGATCCGCGGCGTCCTCGGGTTGGCAACGGATCCTCGGGTTGGCAACGGATCCGCGAGCGCAACCGGTCCGTGTCGGCACCGGATCCGCGACGGCAATGGGCCGGTGATCGGTGGATACGCGGTGGATAAGCGGCGGTCAAGGGCGGAAGCTCGTGGATAGGTGCCGTTGACCCGGCGCCCGTGACCGCCTAGCGTTGGCACCAGCTCGGAGGGGCTGAGCGACACTAACGGCCGCGATCGCATCAAGGTCCATGTGTCGGGTAGGTTCCTCCGGGCCTTTCTGTTGCCCGCGACTATCATTCGTCGCCGTGGACGGCCTCGTCGCGATCCTTGCCGGCGCCGCCGCCATCGGCGGCGCGGTCGCCGTACTCCGCTCCTTTGGGCCGGCATTCCGCGTGGCCCGCCTCCTCTCGAGCGCCCCGTCCGTATCGGTCGCCGAGGCGAACGCCATCGCCCGCTCCGGCCGGCGGCGGTTCGTGCGCATCAGCGGGCGAATCGACAGCGAATCCGAGTTCGAGGACCACGAGCACCGGCCGCTCGTCTTCCGTCGGACGCGCCTGCAGAGCCGGCCGGGCGATCGCTGGGTCGACTTCGACGTCGTGCGCGAGGTTGCACCCTTCGAGATCAACGAGGGCCTCGACACGATCGCCGTGCGCGACCAGGACCTCGACGTCGGGCTCGTGGTCGTGCCCCGGGAGACTGCCGGCATCGTGGGCGACCTCGGTGACCGGGCGCCCGACGAGCTGCCGGATGCCGACCCGGCGCGGGTCATCGTGGAACAGGTGTCGAGCGTGGAGCACGCGATCGTGGCCGGCGTCCCGGTCCTCGACGACGACGGCCGTCCCGTGATGACGGCGAGCCTGGGCCGGCCGCTGATCCTGACGACGCTCGAGCTGCCGGAGGCCATGCGCATCCTCGCCGCCGGCAATGCCCGTCGGCCGCGGCTGGCGGCCGGCCTGTTCGTGGCCGGGGCCGTCCTCGTACTCCTCGGGATCGTCCTGTTCATCCTGCCGGGGAGCGTGCTCGGCGCCTCGCCGGATCCGACCGCGGTCGGCGGGTCGGACACGCGGAGCCCGGGCGAGGGACCGGGCCTGGTGGGGGCTCCCCTCGCCGCGCTGGGCGGCGTGCTGGGCATCGCGGCGTTGGCGCTGGTCGCGACGCTGGCCTACGTGCGCCTCACCGATCGAGGGCGTCCCCCGACGCGCTGAAACCGGCTCCCCGCCGACGCGCCCCCTTCGCGCGCACCCGGGCATGGGACCTTCGTCCTATTGGCAAGATCTGTAGGGTTCGTAGGCTGTGCCCAACCTCACAAATCTTCGGGGGATCGGTGACCACACCAGCGCTCCAGCACCCGCATCCGATGGACGCCACGCTGACCGTCACGAGGGCGGCCGACGTGCTGGGCGTGCATCCGAACACGGTGCGCGCGTGGAGCGACGCCGGACGCCTGCGCTACTACCGGATCAACCCGCGAGGCGACCGGCGCTACCGGCTCGGCGACCTCCAGCGGTTCCTGGCCAGCGCCGTGAACGGGCCGTCCGCCGACCTCGAGGTTCCGCAGCGGCGGCTGCGCCGCGGCACCGGGGCGAGAGGGTCGGGCGCCACGGCAGCGCCGCGTGACGGCAGCGCCGCGGTCGTCGCGATCGATGGGCTGGCTGAAGGCCCCGGCGATCGCGTGCTCGTCGGCCTTTCGCAGCTGCTGGGCTCCCTGGCCGGCTCGGCGCTCAACCCCGAAGACCTGCTCGGATCGGCGACCCGCATCATCCGCGAGGGGACCGGCGCCCTGCGCGCCAGCGTCTGGCGGGACGTCGATGGACGCATGGCACCCGTGGGCGTGTCGGCGGTCCCGCGTGAGCGTGCGCGATCGGATGTGCCCCCGCCGTCGGCGATGAAGGCACTCCGGACCGCGGAGGGAGTCCAGCGCAGCGTCGGGGTTGCGCCGACCTCGGGTGACGAGACGGTCGACCTTGCGGTCCGCATCGACGATGCCGGCCGCCCGTGGGGCGTCCTCGTGGTGACCGTGACCCCTGCCGACGAGCAGCGAACCGCGCCCGTCGTCCGGGCCGCCGCCGAGGTCCTCGGGACCCTGGTCGGCGCCGCCGCCGTGGCCTCGGCACTCGACCTGCGGGTCCATCGTGCCGAAGCGCTCGGCCGGGTGGCGGGCGACATCGGGGACCGCATGGACCTCGACGAGGTCCTCCGCCGGCTCGTGGAACACGCCCTCGTCCTGTTCCGAGCCGATCGCGCGGCGGTCTTCCTCTACCAGCGGGACGGCACCCGGCGAGCGGCGGCATCGCGGGGGCTCTCGAGCGCCTACCTCGAGGCCCGTGCCGTGCGCACGACGAGCTCGCTCTCCGCGGCGGCCATCGCGGCCCGTCGCCCGCTCTTCGCAATGACCTACCGGGACGATCCGCGGGCGCGGGAATCGCGGGCGGCGATCGTGCAGGAGGGCTACGACACGGTCTGCGTCGCGCCCATGTTCGACCGCGAATCCGGCGCCCCCATCGGCAGCCTGAACGTCTACCACGACCGGCCCCACGCCTGGACGACCGACGAGATCGAGGCGATGGCGGCCTTCGCCACGCAGGCGGGCGTGGCCATTCGGAGTGCACGCACCTACGCGCAGCTGTCCACCTGGGCGGCCCAGATCCAGTCGATCCAGCAGCTGGGCGCGCGCCTCAACCGGCTCTCGAGCGTGGTCGACATCGCGAACGCCATCGTGACCGAGCTTCGCCAGCTCATCGACTACCACAACGCGCGGGTCTATCGCCTCGAGGGCGAGGACCTCGTGCCGGTGGCCATGAAGGGCCAGGTCGGCGAGTATGTCGACGAGACCCCGGAGCAGCTGCGGGTCAAGCTCGGCTCCGGCATCACGGGCTGGGTGGCCGCACATCGCGTCGCGCAGATCCTTCCGGATGCGGCGGCGGACCCGCGCGCGAACACGATCCCCGGCACCGACGCCGACCTCGACGAATCCATGCTCCTGGCGCCGATGCTCTTCGAGGACCAGGTGCTCGGGGTCCTCGTCCTCTCGAAACTCGGGCTCGACCAGTTCGCCGAGGACGACCTGCGCCTCCTCGTCATCTACGCGAGCCTCGCCGCCCAGGCGATGGCCCACGCCGATGCGACGGAGCGCCTGCGCCGGCAGGTCCGCGGGCAGCGCGACCTCCTGGCCGTCACCGAATCGATCCTGACCACACTCGACACGGCCAATGTGCTCGAGGAGGTCGTGGATCGCCTCGACGACCTCGTCGGCTGGGACAACGTCGCCATCGAGTTCGT
>CAZVDO010000055.1:0-1671 GCA_964625345.1 uncultured Anaerolinea sp.
GTCGGGACGGGCGTGTCGGTCGGCTGGGGGCTCGCGGTGGGTGTCGGTTCGGGGGTCGCCGTCGGTGTCGGCGTGACGAACGGCGTGGCACTGGGCTGCGGCGCCGGGACCGGCGGCGCGGCGAGGTTCTGCGGGTTCGGTGTCGACTGGAGGAAGGTGTCGGCGGCGTTGTCATTCGTGTCCGTGCCGTTGCCGTCCACCCCGCCGGGTCGCCGCTCGAGGCTGGATCCGGCTGGTGGTGCCGGCGCGGCCGAGCCCTCCACGAACCCGTTGGTCGCGTCGCCCCACCCAATGGCATCGATCGGCGCCCCGCCGATCGGCCGGACCACGACGGCGCCACCCGTCGCAGCGAGCCCGCCGCTGTACGTGGCGTCGGCGATGGCCGCATAGACCCCGGAGCTGTTCGCGATCACGAGGTGCCGGCCCGGCCCGAGCGGCGTCGACGCGGGCCAGGTCGCCTTCCGGGTGATCGTCCCGCCGGTGGCCGTGACGTAGGCGATTTCGAGGCCGGCGAGGTCCACGTCTGCGACGCCGGCATTGGTGATCTCGACGAACTCGTCCGAGGCCGAGGTGCCCCCGGTCTGGATCTCCGAGACGAGCAGCGTGGACGTCGGCCAGGTCACGGACGCAGCCGGCAGCGCGGCCTCCGGCTCCGTGGGCCATGCGGGCGCCGCCGCGAATGCGACGGAGGCCAGCAGGAAGATCGTGAACAGGGCGGCCCCAGCCGCCGAACGGGCGCGTTCCACCGAACGACCTCCGGGGCGGGCACGGTCGCCATGCCGGGCGGAACGGCAGGGAGGTTGTAGCAGGGGCGGCTTATCGCCCGCTCAACTGGTCGAGCGCCGGCCGGACGCCCGATCGACCATCCCTGTACGATGCCCACCCGGCGCGCGATGGCGTGCCCTCGCCCTCCACGACCAGAGGAAGTGCCCGTGGCCCGCGCCAAGCGCACCGATCGAGCCGACGCCCGTCGCCGCTACCGCCAGCAGCACCACGACCCGTCGGTCGCTCAGGACGACGCGTACGACGAACGCCCCGACGAGACGCGACCGAGCGCCTCGACGCCGCGCGCCTCGGGACGGACGCCGGCTCCTTCGCGCGCCCCGGCTCCCTCGGGCCGGGTCGGCTTCACCGATGCGATGCGCCTCGCCTGGCATCGGCCCGACGTGCGGGCGGATGTGCTGGCGCTGCCTTCCCTGCTGCGAACCAAGGCGTTCCTGATCCCGCTCGTGCTGGTGGTCGGCGGCTACGCACTCCTGCTGGCGGCGCCCGAGAACCCCATCTCCTCGTTCTACTACCGGCTCGTCCTCCTGCCGCCCGCGATGGCGCCGGTCTTCATCGCCGGCTTCTTCGCGAAGCGGGCGAGCTACCTGCTGGGACTCGTCATCTCCACGATCGATTCGATCGGCTACGTGGCCGTCCTCGGGCTCATCGCGAGCAGCGTCGCGGCGATCGACCTGACCGACCAGCAGCGAACGGACCTCATCGTGTCGGCGCTCGTGGTCGGCCCGATGTCCGGGCTCCTCTTCGCCGCCGCGGCGGCCTGGTACCGACGATTCCTGTCCCTGACGGGCGGCCAGCGGAATCGGGCGCGGGGCACCGCGAAGCCGAAGCCGAGGCGCGCCACGCGCTGAGCTCCCGGCGATCCCGGGATCGGGCCACCTGGACGGG
>CAZVDO010000055.1:1771-14932 GCA_964625345.1 uncultured Anaerolinea sp.
AGGCGCGCCACGCGCTGAGCTCCCGGCGATCCCGGGATCGGGCCACCTGGACGGGGTCGCCCGGGCCCGTTCGGCGCCTGCGCGGGCGGATTGGCTCCGCGCCCCGGGTGATCGTGGGGCCGTTCAGCCCAGGCGGCGCATCCCGGCGTGCCCGAGCTGGCGCACGCCCTCGGGTCCCGTGGGCCCGCCATGGGTCGCGGCATCGGTGACGGTGCTGGCCACGTCGGGCAGCGGCCGCACGTCCCTGGCCACCACGTTGACCACCTTCGCTTCTCGCTGGAGGTCGCCATCCACGAGGAGCAGGGCGTGGCGGCGAACCACGCCACGGAGGCGCGCCCAGGTATCCGGCCAGAGGGTGACGTTGACCATGCCGGTCTCGTCCTCGAGCGCCAGGAAGACCGTTCCCTTGGCGGTCATCGGGTGCTGCCGGGTGACCACCAGCCCGCCGATGCGCACCGGCCCGGGGCGCCGATCGGCAAGGGCCGCGTTGGGAACCGCCCCGAGGCGGTCGAGCGCCGGCCGGAACAAGGAGATCACCTGGCGGTTGGCGTCGAGCCCGAGGACCGCATAGGCGTCGCCCACCCGATCCGGCTCGGCCAGTGGCGGAAGGGCCGGGGCGTCGGTCGCCGGGAGGCGGAGGGCCATCGGTCGCCCGGCGGCCGCGGATCGCTTGCCCCGTGCCCGCTCGGTGGTGCGGATCGTCCGCCCGTCCAGCCGGCCGCGTGCGGCCCCGGCCACCTCGCGCAACTGCCAGAGCAGTTCGCGGCGCGGCCGGCCGAGCGAATCCAGCGCTCCGGCGCGGATGAGCCGTTCGATCGTCTCCTCCGGCAGCCCGGTCCGCTCGACGACATCGGCCAGGCTCCGGTAGCGGCCTCGCGCGAGCTCCTGGTCGAGGAGCTCGGCGTGCTGCTCGCCGATTCCCTTCACGAGGTGCAGCCCGAGCCGGACACCCCAACCCGTGGCGCTCTCGGCGGCCCACCGGTCCCGTGCCGTCGCACCGGGGTTGAAGCAGGCGGACGACCGGACCGGCCGGGGGCGCGCGGAGATGCCGGCCCCCTCGAGGATCGGCTCGCCCTCGTCGGCATCGTGCGAACCATCGTCACCGGCAGCGCCCGCGAGCGCCCAGCCGGGCCGGCCCGCCCACTCCGTGGTGGTTCGGTACGAGGAGGCATTGACGTCGATCGGCAGGATCGCCACCCCGTGGCGCTTCGCGTCGTTGACCAGGACCTCGACGGGGTAGAAGCCCATCGGCTGGGCGTTGATGAGCCCGACGAGGAACTGGGCCGGGTAGAAGAGCTTGAGGAAGCTCGATTCGTACGCCGTCCGGGCGAACGCGGCGGCATGGCTCTTGGCGAAGCCGAAGCTCGCGAACGCCGCCACCTGCCGGAACAGCTCCTCGGCCATCTCGTCGGTCATCCCGGGTTGGCGGAGGCAGCCGTCCACGAACTGCTGATGGAGCTTCTCCATCTCCCGGGTGGAACGCCACGTGCCCATGGCCCGACGGAACCCGTCCGAAGCGGCGGGCGTGAACCCCGCGACCTCGATCGCGACCTTCATGAC
This sequence comes from uncultured Anaerolinea sp., assembly GCA_964625345.1. Classification (GTDB taxonomy): domain Bacteria; phylum Chloroflexota; class Limnocylindria; order Limnocylindrales; family CSP1-4; genus UBA5189. The sequence goes on from CAZVDO010000055.1 coordinate 3,332, forward strand.
CTGCTCCTGGTAGAGGATCACGCCCATCGTCTCGGCAAGGATCGGTTCGAGGCTCGGGTGGAGGTACGTCACCGGCTCGAGGCCCTGCTTGCGCCTGAGGTACGGGTGCACGGCGTTGCCCTGGATCGGGCCGGGCCGGATGATCGCCACCTCGACCACGAGGTCGTCGAGGCTGGCGGGCCTCGACTTCGGCAGGGTCTGCATCTGGGCCCGGCTTTCCACCTGGAACACGCCGACGGTATCGGCAGCCTGGAGCATCGCGAAGACGTCCTCGATGTCCTCGGGAATGGCATCGAGGTCGATGCACGTGGCGCAGTCGGCCTCGATGAGCCCGAGGGTCTCGTCGATGGCGGCGAGCATGCCGAGGCCGAGCAGGTCGAGCTTGATGAGCTTGATCGTCTCGACGTCGCGCTTGTCGAACTGGACGACGACGCGGTCCTTCATCGTCGCGCGCTCCAGCGGTGCGATGTCGATGAGCGGCGCCGCCGTCACGAGCATCCCGCCGCTGTGGATGCTGAGGTGGCGGGGGAAGCCGTCGATCCGGGCGCACAGCTCCAGCCAGCGCTCCCAGTCGCTCAGGCCCACGGTGCTGCCGCCGCGCGGCTGGACCGGCGGCTCGGGTGCGACCCGCGCCACCGAGGAGCCGCCGCCCGCCACCGAGGAGCCGCCTCCGAGGGATCCACCTCGGCCAGGGGCCGCTGCACCACCACGGCCGAGGGGCGCATGCGGCGGCGCCGGAGGGTCCCAGGGAAACGGGCGGCCGAGTCGGTCTGTCCGGCGGCCCGGGGGTTCGAGGACCCCCGACTCGGGATCGATCCGCCGTCCGTCGACGAGGCCATAGCCGGTTCCGCGACCCGCCCGCAGCCAGGCCACGCTCGCGGGAGAGTCGCCCGGGCCGCCCTCGTCATCGCTGGTCCCGCCGGGCCGGATCGCGGGCGGCGACGCAGGGGCTTCCTCCCACATTCCCGACGTGCTCGGTCCCTGCATTGACGCGGTGGGTTCCGGGGCTGTGTCCCCAGCCACAGCCCCGGCGCCGCCACCATCACGACGACGCGCCTGAGCCTCCCCCCAGATACCGACAGTAGCGGTGGTAGGTGCGCCGTCACCGCCGCCGGACGCCTCTGGAGGGACCGTCCCGCGCGAATTCGTGCCGAGCCACGCTCGCGGCGGGATGGATCCAGGATCGTCCTGGTCTCCCGGCGCGTCCGAGAGATGGGCCGAGCCGCCTACCACCGATGAGGGCGGTAGGTGGTGGGATGTCGCGGCATCCGGGGGCACCAGCGCCGCGCCGGGCCCGCCCCGGATGTTGAGCTGGCCCATCGCGTCCGTGAGCCCGCGGGCCTGGGTCATCCCGGCGGTCCCGCGCATCGCGTCGCCGGCCCGGACAGCGCCTTCGCCCTCGCCCGGCCGCCGGAAGAACTCGGCGAACCCGCCATCCGCCTCGAGGTCGCGCCGGACCATCACGCTGTCATACGTCTCGAGCGCCTTGGCCACCCGATCGACCAGCGGCCGCGGGAACCCCAGCGCATACCCGACCTCGCGGACCGCGGACCGTGCCCGGTAGGTGACGAGGTTGCAGACCATCCCCGTGTGCTCGGGTCCGTACCGGCCATACACGTACTGGATGACTTCCTCGCGCCGCTCGGAGCTGAAGTCGATGTCCACGTCCGGATAGCTCGTCCGGCCCTCGTTGATGAACCGCTCGAAGAGCAGGTTGTGGCGGATCGGGTCCACCCGCGTGATCCCGAGCGCATAGGCCACGATCGAATCGGCCGCGCTCCCCCGGCCCTGGGCCGGAATCCCCCGCGACTTCGCGAACCGCATGAGGTCCCAGCAGATCAGGAAGAACTCGGCGAGCCCGGTCTTCTCCACGACGTCGAGTTCATGGGCCAGCTGCCGGACGACCGCCGGCGAGACCGGGTGATAGCGACGCCGGACCCCCGCCTGGCACAGCTCCACGAGATAGCTGAACGCCGTCTCCCCGGCAGGGACCGGGAACCCCGGGAACCGGTACTGCTCGAACGCGAGGTCGACCGAACAGCTCGCGGCGAGCTCCGCGGCCGTGGCCATGCCCTCCCGCCACGCCCGGCCCACCGAGGCGGCGGCATCTCGCGCCGGTGGCAACGCCAGCAGCTCCTGCGGCCCCTTGAGGTACGACTCCCCGTCCGGACGGCGCAGCTCCCCCAGCCCATCGAGCGTCCGGCCGTGGGCGATCCCGGTGAGGACGTCGTGCAGCTCACGATCCTCCGGCCGCGCGTAGTGGACGTCGTTCGTGGTGACCACCGGCAGGCCGAGCTCCGCGGCGAGCGAGGCCAGCTCCGCGACGATCCAGTCGTCATCGGGCAGCAGGTGGTGCGACAGCTCGAGGAAGAACCCGCTCGTGGCTGGACCCTCGCCTCGTCCGAACTGCCTTGCGTACCGTTCCGCCACGGCCCGCGCCCCGGCCCGGTCGCCGACCCGCAACCGTCGGGCGATCTCGCCCTCGCGGCAGCCGGAGAGGACCGCGATCCCTTCGCCGTGCTCGGCCAGGAGCGCCTGGGTGAACCGCGGTACCCGCTTCGTGCCGGCAAGGTTGGCGTGGGAGACCAGGCGGCACAGGCTCCGATAGCCCGTCGCATCCCGGGCGAGCAGCACGAGGTGCGGCCCGCGCTGCCGTTCGGCGATGCCGCGCAGGTCCTCCTTCACGGCCGGGCGATGGCCCGGCAATCGCGCCCGGATCGCCCTCGGCCGAGCCGGGAGCCCGGCGGCGACGTGGCCGGCGGCGACATGCCCGGCGGAGACACGCCCCGCGGCGACATGCCCGGCAGGGCCAGCCATCGACAGGCCCGTGCCACCGAACGGATCGGGTTCGGCGCGCCGGCGCCCGCCACGCCGGACCATTCGCCGGGCCGGGACCACGATCCCCGAGGGATCGGCAGCGGCCGCGTCGAGCAGCTCCACCTCGATACCGATGACCGGATGGAGGCCGGCATCCCGCGCCGTCGCGGCGAACCGGATCACGCCGTACAGGCCCTGGTGGTCGGTGATCCCGAGTGCCGTGGCGCCAACCTCGACCGCCCGGGTGACGAGGTCCTCCACGGGCGACGCGCCGTCGAGGAACGAGAAGTTCGAGTGGCAGTGGAGTTCCGCGAACGGTGGCGTGGTCATGGCCGATTCCCGCGAGGTGGGGCGGTTCAGGGCCAGCCATCATAGAACATCTGTTCTGTTTGATGGGCACGGCGGGTGCCGAACCCGGCGCTCGAGCACGGACCTCGGTCCCGGCCACACAACGATTTCCCGTTCCGGCCACGCAACAAGTCGACGGTCCGCTGCGTCTGTTGGCCGTGAACTCGCATCGGAGCACCGTGCGCAGCCTCTTCGCCACCGTGACGCGGGTGGTCGCGATGATCGCCATCGCGAGTCTCCTCATCCTCGTCCTCCTCCCGGCGGCACTGGCGGCGCAGGCGCACTCGGTCTGAGGTCACCACGACAACGGCCCGGGCGCGGCCCGGGACGTGGCGGCGGCGGAGTTCCTTCCGTCCGCTGACCGAGCGACGACCACCTGGTGAGCGGGCGGTCGAGCGACACGCAGGACCCCGTCGTCACTGGGGGCGGCGGGGTCCTGTCACGTCCGCACCACGCTCGTCCCACGCATCGCGGACGGTGCCGCCTGACCTCCGGGCCGGGACTCCGCAGCGTCCGGGGTAGGATGGCCGCCATGGCCCTCCGCCCCCCTCGACCGTCCCGCCGCATGGCCGCGCTCGCGATCGCGGCGATCCTGGTCCTGGTCGCCGCGTGCGGCCAGGCCGTTCCGACCGTCAAGCCGCCGCCGGCAACGGGCACGCAGTCGACCTCCTCGACCACGTCGCCGACCGACCCTTCTCCCGGGCCCACGGCGCCAACCCCGATCCCCACCGAACCCGGCACGACGCCTGCCGCGACACCACCCGGCCAGACCGACACGGCCTGGGGGCGCATCTGGGACGACCTTCCCCCGGGCTTTCCCGCCTGGCCGGGATCGCACCCGACCCAGACCGGCGGGGGCCCGGCCAGCGCGATCCTCGATGCGGGAACCACCCAGCCCGCCGAGCTCGCGACCTTCTTCCAGTCGGGCCTCGAGCTCGCGGGCTACAGTACGGTGGCGCGCTCGGGACCGTTGGAGGACGGAAGCTGGGAGCTCGATTCGAGCGGCGACGCGGGCTGCGCCATCCGGATTTCGATGGCCCCGCTCGGCGGGAGCACCATCATCACGATCCTGTACGGCGCAGCGTGTCCGTTCGGGTGAGACGGGAGAGGGAGGGGCGGCATGGAACCGACGAGGCGTGACGTGATCGGGGCGGCCACGCTCGCGCTCGTGCTCGTTGGGCTGGTGGTGCTGCTCTTCGTCTCGGCCTGGCAGGGCGCCGCCTGACAGACACGCACGGCGCGCACTTGAGGGCGGCTCAGCCCGCCTCGCGCCGCTGACCTCGCCTCGCGCCGACAACGGGATGACACCGGGCCGTCAGGCCTGCATTTTCGGGCTTTCGCTCACTGGAGATCGCAGCTACACTCCGCGGAGCGGGTCGCCCGGGAATGCGATCCCGTCCCAGGGGGTATCTCGCGGTGCAGACGGCTCGGCCACGGGACGTGGGGGCGCTGGTCCTCGTCGTCGGCCTGTTCGCGATCCTGTTCCTGAGCACGCTGCTGGTGCCCGGGCACTGATCGCCGGCGGGCGATCGACCGGCGGTGCGCCGGTCGGTGTGGCGAGCGCCTGCGTTGCGCGGTCCTCGCGGGTTCAGTCGTACAGGCGTTCGAGATGCCACGTGCCGGTGACCCGGTCGAGGTAGACCAGGGCCAGCCAGCGCTCCCCCACCACCTTCAGGTAGTCGCGCGCGATCGGATCCCGCCACCAGGACTCCTCGACCCGCCAGCGATTGCAGACTTCGACCGGCTCTCGGCGCCCGGCCCACCGGATCGCGGTCACGCTCCCGGTATCGTCCAGTTCGACGTCGATGGCGGGGTGGCCGCGCAGGAGGCGGGTCATCGGGCAGCCCGGGTATCGATCGCACCTTCGGCCGGCGCCCAGGCCCAGCGTCGCTCCGGGAGCGGCGCCTCGGGGTCCAGGATCCGGATCCGGCGAACCCGATCCTCTCCGTAGGTCAGGGCCAGCCGGGCCAGCTGCCACCGGAGCCGGGCCCCGTGGACCGCCTGCGGGATGAACATCGGGAGCTGCTGGCCGGTCGCCGGCTCGGCGCCGCCGAGGTCCAGGGTCAGGCGCGCCACGGGAGCGGGCGGCGGCGTGCGCTCGAGCTTGGCCAGGAGCAGCCGCTCGATCGCCTCGGGATCGGCCGTGGGTTCGGGCAATCGCAGGTCCACCGCCACGGCTGCCGGCGTGCCCCGCCGGGCGAAGGCGAGGTCCAACTCCAGGCGGAGGCTCGCCGTGGCGGCAGCCAGCCCGCGCGCCGACAGGTTCACCGCGAGGGCGCCCGCGAGCCGACGGAGCACGAATCGCACGGCCTCGAGCTCGATGACCGCGGGTTCGATGGGCAGTCCCAGTTCGAGGCGCTCCGGGGCACGTCGCGGGCGAAACGGCTCGGTCTCCTCGCCGCGCGCCCGCGCTCCCACCCGGGCGCCTTCCTCGCCGAATCGCGCCACGAGGGCCGATCCGGCGAGCTCGGCCACCTGGTCGATCCGGCGCAACCCGAATCGCCGGAGCCGGGCCCGGATGTCCGGGTCCGGGGTCAGCAGGCTGGCGGGCAGGGGGCCGAGGAAGGCTGCCTCTGCTCCCGGGGGAACGGCCACCAGGGCGCCGGGGGCTGCGGCAGCGGCGGCAACCGTGGCCGCGAAGCGGGTGCCGGCAATCCCGGCCCGGGGCGGGCCGGCGAGCGTGCCGGCGAGCGCGTCCGCGATCCGCTCGACCATGGCCGGTTCAGGCCCCCAGAGCAGGGACAGGCCGTCCACCTGGGCCTCGAGCAGGCCGAACGCCGATGAGGCCGGATCCGTGGTCCCGGCGATGGCCGGGCTGAAGGCTGCGAGCCGCTCGAAGGCCGCCTCGATGGCCGCACCGTCCGCGGCAGGTTCGGGATCGAGGAAGGTGGCCTCAGGCGCCAGGCGGTGCGCCGACCCGAGCGGCATCCCGCGCCGGACCCCGAGCGCCCGGGCTGGAGCGTTCGCGTCCAGCACGTTCCCGGCGGTCCACGGCTGGCCGCCGATCACGACCGGTCCGTCCGGCCAGGGCGACATGCCCGGCCGCCTGGCCTGGGCCGGCGGATTTGCCGAGGCGAGGGTCGGCGCGGGGGCCGACCGCGGGCGCGGATGCGGATTCGGAGCCGGCTGGGCATTCGAAGCCGCCGATTCGCGGCGCCGGCGGGCGAGGTCGAGGAGGAGGTGCGGCCGATAGAGGTGGAGCAGGCGCATGACGAGCATTCCCGGGCACTGGGTCTGCGGGGGCAGGGACGGGCAGGGAGACGAGGTGGGGCCGCGGGGCAGCGCGGGCCCGATCGGCTGACGTGGGCCGCGGAGCTGCCGCGGGCCGTGGGGAGGTACGCGGCAACTCGGTCGCCACGGGGCGGGGAATCGGCAAGGGCGGGGCGTCTCCCAGGAGGTCCTCCCGGGCAAGACAGGCGTCGCGCTCACCGCCATCCGCGTACAGGATCCGGAGCGTGGCCCGGCGACCGGGTGGCCCGATCCGGCTGCGCTCGACCCGAGCCTCCACGGCCTGTCCCACCACGTCCCGGCCGAGCTGGATCCACGACCGGCGGACCAGCTCCAGGCGGACGCCGGTCCCCTCCCCGACCGCGCCTGCGATCGGGCCCGGGAGGTCCGGGTTCTCGATGGCCACCAGCCCGATGCCGGACCGGCGGGCGAGTGCGGCGAGCCGGCCCAGCCGGTCCGCGAACCGGGCCGCCCCATCGACCACGGACGGCAGGTCCAGCACGAGCAGGTCCACGGTGTGGCTCGTGAGGAGCGAGGCTGCCAGCACGATGCCCTCGTCGGCCGTGGCCGGGGTCAGGACCACGAGCCACTCGGGATCGATCCCCCGGGCCACGGCCTCCACGGGATCGAACGCCGACGCGAGGTCCAGCCAGGCCACGATCGCGCCGGCGGCCTGGGCCGCTGCGGCGAGCCGGAGGGCCACGGTGGTGCGACCACTCGACAGGTCCCCGCGCAGCACGAGCCCGGTCCCCCGGGGCAGGCCACCCGGCCCGAGGATGGCGTCCAGGTCGGGGAACCCGGTCGAGAAGATCCGGGCGGGATCCGCCGGGATCGCCGGCGCACCGATCTCCGGCGTCGCCGCGGGTGTCGCCGCGGGTGCCGCCGCGGGTGCGAGGGCCAGGGCGCCGGCCACCTCCGGCATCTCGCTCGCGGCTCGTGGCGCAGCCGCACCCCAGCGCGTGCGCAGGGTGGCCAGGGCCGCGGTGACATCGGGCGAGAGGGTGGTCATCAGGGACCAAGTATCGAACATCTGTTCGAATGAATCAATGGGCGAAATCGACCCCGGGCGCGCCGTCGCCGGGCTCGTCGCGCGGCTTTCCCTCGACCGGACCCGGCCCGACCCCGTGCTACACTCTCGCCCCGTCCAGCCGCCCTGCGTGCTGTGGCGCCCCGGTGGGGATGTAGCTCAGCTGGGAGAGCACCGCGTTCGCATCGCGGGGGTCAGGGGTTCGAGTCCCCTCATCTCCACCATCCCACCCTTCCGTCGCTCAGGGCACGGATTCCTGCGCCAGCGCGGCCTGCTCCGCCGGGCCCAGCAGCCCTCCCATGCGCCGGAACGAGAGGCCCTGGATCGCGAACGCGCCCGCCACCGCCGCCACGAACGACGGCGCGATCCCGATGACCGGCATCGCGGCCAGGAGCACGACGAAGAAGCCGAGCCACCCGAACAACCCCAGGACGAGGCCGCGCAGGAGCGCCCGCGCCGCCATCGGGCCGTCCGCCCGATGGGCGAACACCGTAAGCGTCGAGACGTACACCGGATACGTGGCCGCCAGGCCGCTCACGCGAGCCCCGAGCGCGGGCGCGAGCGCCGAGACGCCCACCACGAGCAGCGTGCCGACGAGCATGCGGGCCGGCAGGTCCCAGGCGGGCGGCCGCGCGCCGCGCCCCGAGCGTGCCGCCGGCACGAGTCGGACCGCCGCCGCCATCGCCAGGGCGACCCCGATCGCGAGCGGGCCGAGGGACCCGGGATCCAGGATGTCGACGACCACGCCGGCGACGACGAACCCGGCCGAGGCGATCGCGCAGCTGGCGAGCGGCCCGAGGTTCGCGGCCGCCGAACGCGCGTAGGCCACGGCGTAGACGCACAGCGCGAACCCGCCCGCAACGACCCCGAGGCCCACCTCGGTCCCGAACGGGATGCCGTGCTCCAGCGCGACGTAGACGACCACGGGTCCCGAGGTCAACGGCAGCGCCACGAGCCAGCCCGCGACGGCGGGTCCCCAGCGTCGAGCCGCGAGGCTGGCCGCCCCGATCAGGAGCGGCGTGACGATCAGCTTCGCGAGGAGCAGCGGCATCGCCGACGGACGATAGCCGTTCTCGGGCACGTCCACCGCCCGCGCGCAACCGCGCCCGCGCCGAGTCTGGCAAGATAGCGGCCGCTCGCGACGCTCCCGACCGGGACGGCGCGACGGTCACCGGCGTGGGTCGGTTGGGCAGGTGGTGAGCCCAAGGGTCTGTAAAACCCTCGCCTTCGGCTGTGGCAGTTCGATTCTGCCCCGGCCCACCAGTCTCCGGTGACCTTCCTCAGCCCTCCGCCTGCGCGTCGGGCTGTCCGCGGAGCTCGTGGGCATGCACCCGCAGCCAGCGCCGCCAGCGAGCGTGATCCGGTCGTCGCGCGGCCACGAGATCCCAGAACGCCGGCCCGTGACCGAAGACCCGCAGGTGCGCAAGCTCGTGCACGACGACTGTCTCGAGGGCCGCGGGCGGCGCCAGGATCAGGCGCCACGAGAACATCAGCCGGCCCGCCCGCGACGCGCTCCCCCACCGGCTCCGCGGGTCGCGCAGGACGACCTGTGCGGGCCGCGCCCCGAGGGGACCGGCGTGGACCGCGATCGCGGCCTCGATGGCCGCCGCGGCGCGCGCCCGAAACCATCGATCGAGGATCCCGGCCGGCGTGCGACGCTCCCGGCGTCCGCGGCGGATCAGCAGCACGTCGCCCGACGGGCCGCCGACGCGCTCCACGCTGGTGACGTCCGTCGGAGATCCCAGCTGGACCGTGTGCCATTCGCCGAGGAAACGGATCCGGCCCGACGCGGCGGCCGCAGCCGCGTCCCGGTGACGCGCCTCCTGCCGGGCCACGTGCCGCCGGATCCACGGCTCCCGTTCCCGCAGGAAGGCCTCCACGACGCGATCCGGGTTTCGCCAGCCGCGCCGCTCGGGCGGCGGGACGGCCACCACGACCCCGAGGTCCGGGTGGATCGTCACCCGGACGCCGCGCGACCGGGCGGACCGGCGGAGGCCGTACGCCAACGGGCCGCCCGGCAGGTCCGCGACGTGCGGCTCGAGAGGCGAGGGGCCGGTCATCGAGCGATGGTGCCATGGCCCATCGATCGCGCGCGGCGCCGGCCGATCGCGCCTCCGGCGTCGGGGTCGCATCATGGCGGGCATGGACGGTCGGCAACAGCGATCGAGGCGCGGCGCCGTCGTCGCGCTCGTGGCGCTGTTCGGATTGGTCATGGTCATTGCGGTCGGCGGGCTGCCTGCGGACGAACCCCAGCCCCCGACGCCGAGCGGCGGCCTGGCCGTGGAACCCACGCCCGACGGAACTCCCGAGCCGACACCGGGAGCGCCCACGCCAGGCCTGCCGTCTTCGGGCCCGCCGACCTCGGGCGTGCCCACGCCCGGCCCCTCCGCGGCCGAACCCCCGCCGTCGGTCCCGTGTGGGTCCGACGACCTCGCCGGCGCCGCGGACCTCGTCCTCATCGTCGACGGCGTGGCGGCGGTCGTCCAGTCCGGCGATCTTCCGCTCGTCCACGTGCCCGAGGCTGGGCGTGTCGAGGTGCGCACGACGGGCGACCGCTGCGCGACCGGGTGGAACCTGGACACCGTCGACCCCCTGGGTACGTTGCGTGTCGTGGACCGGCGCGATCGAGATCCGGGCGACGTGGACCCGGCTCGCCAGAACCGCTGGAGCATCCCGCCCTGGACCCTGGGCATCGACGCCACCATCCTGGACGCTGCCGCGACGTTCGTGAGCGGCGAGACCGTGTCCCGCACGTGGCGCGTGGTGGTCGATCCATTCGTGCCGCCCGACCTCCAGTTGCATGCGTCCGACGGGACGCAGGTCACGTTGGCCCGCGGCTGTGGCCTGACCGTCGACCTCGCGAACGGGGCGTCGTCGTCCGAGGGTTGCGCATCGATCGAGTACCCAGCCGGGCACGTGCCGGTCCTCGAGAGCGTGGCAGGCACCGCGCTGACGGTCTCGACCTCGGGGTGGGGCGTGCTTCGATGGCAGGCCAGCTGCGGCCTGATGGCCGGCGCGGACCTGCAGCGGTTCGAGAGCCCGGCGCGCTGTTCCCTTGGGGGTGACAGCGTGCAGGATGGGTCCAACCCGCTCAAGGTTCCCCCGCTGCCCGAACCCCCGCGCTTCGTGACGCCGCCGGGCACGTGGGTGATCCGGCTGGACCTGACCGCGACACGGGACGGCGACCGATTCGCGGCCACGTGGTTTGCCCAGGTGGACGGTCGATGACGGCGCCTCGCGGGTCGTCGCCCGGGGGGCTGGACGACCGCCTCGATGCGGAGCTCCGGCCCGTCCTCGCAGCCCCGCGGCGTTCGCGCCTGCGTTGGCAGCTGGCCGCCGTGGCGGCGGTGGTGGTCGTGGTCGTCGCGACGGGGCTGGGACTCGCCGGGAACGGACCCGTCCTGCCGTCGGTGCCGCCCGACGGATCGACCGCCCGCCAGGCAACGCCTGCGACCGCCTCGTCGAGCCCGGCGCCCGACCGAACGGTGCAGCCCGATCCCGGGCCCGCCGTGGATCCCGCGGTGCCGTGCACGCCCAGGGCCGACCCGGGCGCCGTCCCGTCCGTCACCCTCGTGGCCGACAGCGTGAGCGTGCCGGGACAGCGCGACGCCGCCGCACTGGTGGAGGCATTGCCCGTGCGGCTGGACGACCCTCCGCCCGAGATTCGCATCGATGGCGACGCGTGCGCCTATCGATGGGCGCTCGAGGCCGACCTCGACCCCAGGGTGCTGCCGATCGACGTCGTGGCGAACGAGGCCGGCGACGCGCAGCGCATTCGCCAGAACCGCTGGCGCCTCGATCGCCTGCCGATCGATGTCGGAGGGACCTCGCGTGCGTGGACCATCCACCTTCGGGCGACGTTCGTCGGGGACGTGACCGTGGATGCGTATTGGCGCATCGCCACGGCGAGCCCGCCCGTTCCGGACGTCTGGCTGGTCGACGCGGACGCGTCGCGCGCCCGGATGACGGTGAACCCGTGTGCGATGGAGTGGACGAGCCCGAACGGCATGACGTTCGAGTCCGCGTGCACGGCTCCCATCGATCCGCCCACGCCCCTCTCCGTCACCCGCCGGGACGGCCTCCGCATCGTCGCCGACCAGGCGAGCGTCAGCGCGTGGTCCGGAAGCTGCGGCATCCCGGTCGCCCCGGTCTCGGCCGCGATCGTCGAACCCGTCTCGGTC
>CAZVDO010000056.1:0-14866 GCA_964625345.1 uncultured Anaerolinea sp.
TCGGGCCCCTCCTTCCCGACCGACAGCCGGGTCCGATACGGCTCGAGGATCTGGCGAAGCCGCGCCTCGACGACGCCGAGGTCCGTCATGGCGGCGGCCCCATGTAGAGCCGGAAGGCACGTGCCACCAGCTGCCCCAGCTCTGGCAGGAGAGCCTCGTCGCCCGGCCGCAGCGTGAACAGGGCATCGCCGCTGCGACGCCTCAGGAGTGCCGGCGACACGCCCTCGAGCAGCTCCGGGTTCGCCTTCACCGGGAGCAGCATGAGCTTCGCCCCTTCCTTGCCGGGCCTCACGCCCGCGAACCAGTCGTGGGTCCGGGCCCCGGGTCGATGGAGGACGTGGATGCCGTAGACCTCGCCGAACTCGAGCGGACCCACGTACGCCGCGAGCAGGGCATGCAGCTGGGCCTCGAGGCCGTCCACCCCCTGCGCCGTCATGTCAGTACGCGGCGAGCTGACGGATGCCGTCGGCGATCTTCTCCGGGTTCACCATGAACCAGTCCTCGAGGACGTGGTTGTAGGGCACGCCGGGCACATCCGGGCCGGCAATCCGGGAGACGGGGCCGTCGAGGTAGTCGAATGCCTCCTCGGCGACGATCGCCGCGATCTCGGCGCCATACCCTCCGAACCGGTTGTCCTCGTAGACGACCAGGCACTTGCCCGTCTTGCGGACCGAGGTGAGCACCGTCTCCTTGTCGAGCGGCCGGAGCGTCCGCAGGTCGACGACCTCGACGCTGATCCCCTCCTCGCCCACGATGTCGGCGGCCTCGAGCGCGTAGTGGGCCATGAGCCCGTACGCGATGACGGTCACCTGCGTCCCGGCGTGCGTGATCGCCGCACGTCCGAGCGGGACGACGTAGTCGGTGTCCGGGACGTCCCCCCGGACCGACCGGTACATCTTCTTGTGTTCGAAGAAGAGCACCGGATCGTCGTCCCGGATGGCGGACCGCAGGAGGCCGCGGGCGTCGTACGGGGTGGACGGGATGACGACCTTGAGGCCGGGGATGTGGGTGAAGAACGCCTCGACCGACTGCGAGTGGTAGAGCGCCCCGTGGACGCCCCCGCCGTACGGCGCTCGGATCGTCATCGGCACGCCGAACCCGTTGTTCGAGCGATAGCGCATCCGGGCGGCCTCGGACAGGATCTGGTTGAACGCCGGGAAGATGAAGTCGGCGAACTGGATCTCGGCCACCGGCCGCAGGCCGTTCATCGACGCCCCGATCGAGGTGCCCACGATCATCGATTCGGTCAGGGGCGTGTCGATGACCCGGTCGTCGCCGAACTCGCCCCACAGCCCGTCGGTGGCGAGGAAGACGCCGCCCTTCTTGCCGACGTCCTCGCCCAGCACGATCACGCTGTCATCGCGCCGCATCTCGTCGGCGAGCGTCTCCCGGATGGCCTCGATGAACGTCCGGATGGCCATCAGTGGCCTCCGTCCGCGTCGTGGGTACCGCCGAACCCCCAGGCGGGCGGTGTCTCGGACGGCCACTCCTCCGCGTAGACCCAGCGCATGCCGGTCTCGGGACGCGGATCCGGCTCGTTCTCGGCGTGGTCGGTGGCCGCATTGACCTCGGCGGTGATCTCCGCGGCCAGGCGGGCCTCGAGCTCGTCGGTCAGGACGCCGGCCTCGCGCAGCTGCGACCGGAAATTCGGCAGCGCGTCGTGTTCCTTGAGCTCGGCGAGCTCCTGTTCGGGCCGGTATTTGGTCTGCTGGTCGTCCGAGGAGTGTGCGGTCAGCCGGATGACCTTGGCCTCGATGAGCGTGGGGCCGTCGCCCCGGCGGGCTCGGGCGACGGCCTCCTTGGCGGCCGCATAGCACGCGAGGACATCCGATCCATCGACCACGACGCCGGGGATCCCGTAGCCGGCCGCGCGATCGGCCACGTGCTCGGTCGCGATCTCGCGGTCGGCCGGCACGCTGATCGCGTACCCGTTGTTCTCGACGACGAGGATGAACGGCAGCTTGTGGATGGCCGCGAAGTTCAGGCCCTCGTGGACGTCGCCCTGGTTGGAGCTGCCCTCCCCCATCGACGTCATCGCGACCTGGCCGGTCCTGCGGATCTTGGCGGCGAGGGCGATGCCCACGGCGTGGAGCATCTGGGTGGCCACGGGCGACGAAAGCGACACGAGGTTGTTCTCGGCGTTGCCGTAGTGCCCGGGCATCTGTCGTCCGCCGGACGACGGATCAGTCGCCTTGGCGTACTGGGCCATGAGGATGTCCTGGGCGGTCATCCCGAAGGCGAGACAGGTGGCGATGGACCGGTAGAACGGGGCGATCCAGTCCTTCTTGCGTTCGAGCGGCCAGGCAATCCCCACCTGGGCCCCTTCATGGCCCTGGCCGGAGATCACGAACGGGATGCGGCCGGCCCGGTTGAGGACCCACATCCGTTCGTCGACAGCCCTCGCAAGGGCCACCGTCCGGTACATGGCGATGAGGTCGGCGTCGGTCAGGCCGACCGAGGTGGCGAGCTCCGAATCGGGCGCGTGGGTCGCGGTCATGGCCGACCGTCCTCCCGCAATCAGAAGTTGATGGACCGCCCGTCGACCGCCATCGCGGCCTCCCCGAGGATCTCGGAGAACGTCGGGTGGGCATGGGTCGCGCCGCCGATCTCCCAGGGCGTCGCGTCGAGCTGGAAGGCGAGCGAGGCTTCGGCGATGAGGTCGGTCGCATGCGGCCCGATCAGGTGGATCCCGAGCGTGTCGTCCGTCTCCTTGTGCCCGATCACCTTGGCGAAGCCTTCGTACTCGCCGCCGATGATCGCCTTCGCGATCGCCTGGAACGGGACCTTGCCGACCTTGTACGGGATGCCCTGGTCCTGGCACTGCTGTTCGGTCAGGCCGACCGACGCGATCTCGGGGCGGCAGTACGTGGCACGGGGCTGCCGGACGTAGTCGATGGGATGGACGTCCTTCTCGCCGGCGATGACGTGGGCCGCGACCAGGCCTTCGTGACCGGCCGTGTGGGCGAGCAGCAGGCCGCCGACGATGTCGCCGATCGCGTAAAGGTGCGGGTCCCGCGTGCGCATGCGGCCGTCCACCCTCACGAAGCCGCGCTCGAGCTCGGCGCGCGTGGTCTCGAGCCCGACTTCCTCGACGTTCGGGGCCCGTCCGGCCGCCACGAGCAGCAGCTCGGCCGAGAGCTCCGAGGCCTCGCCGCCCTCGGGTCCGACGGTGAGCTTCACGCCGGCCTTGCCCGCCTTCACGGATGCGGCATCGAAGCGGGCGTTGGTCATGACCGTGATTCCGCGCCGCGTGAAGCTCTTCTCGAGCAGGGCGCTGATCTCCCGGTCCTCGGCGGGCACGATCGCGGGCAGGTACTCGAGCAGCGTCACGCCGACACCCAGGTCGTGGAAGAGGCTCGCGAACTCGACGCCCACCGCCCCGGCGCCGATGACGATCACGTCCTTGGGGAGCGCGTCCATCTTGAGGACGTCGTCCGAGGTCACGATCCGCTTACCGTCGGGCTCGATGCCCGGCAGGGACTTCACGCGGGAGCCCGTGGCGAGGATGACGTCCGTCGCCTGCAGGACCCGTTCGCCGCCGCCGCCGGGCGTCCCGTCCTCGCCGTGCATCTGGACCCGGACCGTCTGCGCTCCGTCGAGCCGGCCCCGGCCCGCGATCCAGGTCACCTTGTTCTTGTCGATGAGCGTCTTGAGGCCGGTCCACATCCGCTTCACGACCTGGTCCCGCTTGGCCGCGACCTTCGCGTAGTCGACGAGTGGCTCGCCGACCTCGAGGCCGTAGTCCTTCGCGTGCCGCACGCGCTCGGCGAACGCGGCCGATTCGAGGAGGGCCTTTGTCGGGATGCAGCCGCGGTGGAGGCACGTGCCGCCGATCTTGTCCTCGTCGACGAGGGCGACCTTCAGCCCGAGCTGGGCAGCGCGAAACGCCGCCGTGTAGCCGCCGGTACCGGCGCCGAGCACGACGAGATCAAAGTCGTTGGACGAGCCGACGGCCATGGTCAGGAGGTCTCCGCGAACGACGCCGTGGACCGTAGAGTGCCGCTCGCGGGGCGCGCGCGACGGATCTGGCCGGGCGTGTGGGTCATCGGCTCGGATGGTACGCGGGGGGTTGCGAAGGGCGCAACCGACCCTCGGCCCGCCCGGGAGGGGCCGTTCCTCCCCGACGTTCGGGCGGCCACGCGGCGGGGCCGGAGGGACCGCCTGGATCGGGCCCGGATTCGGGCCTGACCGATGCTATGCTCGGCGATGGCGGACCGAGGGCCGGCCCGCCGCGCAGGAAGGGACGGCGTGGACGCGACGCTGCTGCGGGTGCTCCTGGTCATCGGCGCCTACCTCGCGGGTTCGATCCCGTTCGGCGTGCTCGTGGCCCGCTGGGCGGGGGGCGTCGACCCGAGGACCGTCGGGTCGGGTCGAACGGGCGGCACGAACGCGCTCCGGGCCCTCGGTCGCAAGTGGGCCTCGGTGGTCGTCGCGGGCGACCTCGCGAAGGGCGCACTGCCCGTCCTGCTCGCCCGGCTCCTCACGAACGGCGATTCCGTGGCCGAGGTCCTGTGCGCCGGTGCCGCGGTCCTCGGCAGCTCCCGTTCGATCTTCGTGGGATTCAAGGGCGGTCGCGGCGTGGGCACCGGCGTGGGCACGATGCTCGTCATCCAGCCGATTGCCATCGCCATCGCGGCGCCGGTGTTCGTCGGCGTGATCCTCGTCACGCGGTATGTCTCGCTCGGGTCGCTCCTCGGGAGTGCCGCGATGTTCCCGGCGATGCTCCTGATCTGGCTGGTCGCCTCCGGGGCCGTGCCGCCGGCGTACCTCGCATGGGCGGCCGTGGGCCCGGCGCTGATCTGGCTTGCCCACGCCGACAACATCGACCGCCTGCTCCACGGGCAGGAGCGCAAGTTCGACCTCGGACTGCTCGGTGGGCGGGGCGGCGGCGGGAACACCGCCTGACGCCGCGGTCCCCGGCATCGCGCTGCGGGGTGGATGCCCCGGGAATCGAAACGACCCGGGCCGGCTGACTGCCCGGGTCGCTCAGTGAGGCTCTTGGGTCTCGCGGGATCCCGATGACCCCGCGTGCCGAGAGGAGAAGGAACTAGCCCCGCATCGTCCGGAAACAATCGGAGCAGTAGACGGGCTTGCCGCTCGTCGGGCGGAACGGGACCTTGGCCTCGTTGCCGCAGTTGGAGCAGGTCGCGGAGAACATCTCACGGGTGCCGCGGTCGCGGTTGCCGTAGCCGCCGCCCCCGCCGCCGCCGTAGCCGCCGGCGCTGTAGCTGCCGCCGGCAGACCAGCTGCCGGAGCCGGAGCCGGAGCCGTAGTCGCTCGAGCCGTAGCCCGCGCCGCCCGACGAGCGGGCAGCCTTGCGGCTGGCCCGGCAGGAGGGGCAGCGGCGCGGCTCGGTAAAGCCACGCTGCGCGTAAAAGTCCTGCTCAGATGCGGTGAAGACGAACTCCTGTCCGCAGTCCGCGCAGGTCAGATTCTTGTCGCTGTACAAACGAGAACTCCTCTCGGTAGCCGCCGCGATCCCACTCGGGTTCTCGCGTCAGCCGTGAGAGGAGTCCGGTTCGTGGTCGTCTACGCGTATGCAGTCACAGCCGATGCCGTGACATTGGGCGACGCGGAGTGTACGCGCTCCGGGCGGTGCTGCCTAGTCCTGATTTCCGGCAGGTCGACGTTCGGCCGCCGCCCACGATCGGACCTGGTCGACGGCACGCCCCCAGCGCTGCCGGCTGGCAGTGCGGACCGATGGGTCCAGGTTCGGCTCAAACCGGGCGTCAAGCTGCCAGGTCGACGCGACCTCCTGCGGATCAGACCAGACGCCCACGGCCAACCCGGCGAGCGCCGCGGCCCCGAGAGCCGTGGTTTCGGCGACGACCGGCCGTTCGACCACGCTTGCAAGGAGATCCGCCTGGCGCTGCATGAGCGCATCGTTCCGGCTCGCGCCCCCGTCGGCACGCAGCACGGCGATGGGCCGTCCGGTGTCGGCCGCCACGGCCTCCGCGACGTCAGTCACCTGCTGGGCGATGGCGTCGAGCGACGCCCGGGCGATCTCGGCGAGGCCGGTGCCCCGGGTGATGCCCAGGATCGCCCCGCGCGCGTCGGGGTCCCAGAAGGGCGCCCCCAGTCCGGTGAAGGCCGGGACCATCACGACGCCGTCGGCGGGGGCCGCCTGGGCGGCGAGGCCCTCGACGTCCGCTGCCTCCGGGAACGCGCGCAGGCCGTCCCGCAACCACTGGATCGCGGCCCCGGCGACGAAGACGGACCCCTCCAGGCAGTACGTCACCGCGGACTCGGGACCCAGCTGCCAGCCGACGGTGCTGATGAGGCGATGGGCGGAATCGACGGGCGCCGGGCCGGTGTTCACGAGGAGGAAGGCCCCGGTGCCGTACGTGACCTTGGCCATCCCTGGCTCATGGCACGCCTGCCCGAACGTCGCCGCCTGCTGGTCGCCCACCAGCGCCCCGATGGGGATCGGCGCCCCGAACCAGGTCGGATCGGTCGTTGCCACGACTCCCGACGTGGGCGCCACCTCGGGAAGCATCGACGCCGGCACGCCGACCAGGTCGAGCAGGTCGGGATCCCAGGCCAGCCGATGGATGTCGAAGAGCAGCGTGCGGCTCGCGTTCGAGACGTCGGTCACGTGGACCCGACCCCCGGTGAGGCGCCAGGCCAGGAACGTGTCGACCGTGCCGAAGGCGAGCGCCCCGCGCGCCGCCTCCGCCCGGAGCCCAGGGCGGGAATCGAGGAGGTGCGCGATCTTGGGTCCCGAGAAGTAGGCATCGATCGGCAGGCCCGTCCGCGCCCGGAACAGCCCTTCGAGCCCGCGCTCCCGCAGGGCCTCGCACGCCGGGGCCGTGATCCGGCTCTGCCAGACGATGGCGTCCCCCACCGGTACGCCCGTCGCCCGGTCCCAGACGAGCGTCGTCTCGCGCTGGTTCGCGATCCCGATCGCCGCGATCCGGTCCGGTCCGCCGACGCGCTCGATCACCTCCCGGGCGGTCGCGAGCTGCGATTCCCAGATCGCCTCGGGATCGTGGGTGACGTGGCCGGGGGACGGAAATCGCTGTTCGAACGGCTGCTGGGATGTCGCGACGGCACGGCCGGATCGATCGAAGGCGATGGCCCGCGAAGACGTCGTCCCCTGGTCGAGCGCCAGGACGAGCCGGTCCGCGCTCATCGGCCCGGGACGGCGAACTCCGCGCGCGCGGTCGCGAGATAGCGTTCCACCTCGACCGCCTGGCGCGCGGCATCCCAGCCGAGTTCTGCGCCCAGGATGGCCGCCGCGCGGGGGGCGATGGCGGCTCCACGATCCGGCAGTTCCTGCGCCAGGCGCATGCGCCGCGCGAGGACGTCGTCGAGCGACGTCGCGAGCTCGGCCTGCGCGGCCCACGCCACCTCCGCCTCGAGGTGCTGGATCTCGCCGGCTCCCTTCGGCAGCACGACGCCCTCGCCGAGCCTCGCGGTCAGCCCGCGCGACTGCCCGAACGCGAGCACCGCATCCGCCTCGGTGCCATGCCGGTCCACGAGCCGGCGCGCCACCTCCGGATCCAGGCCTGATTCCCGCTCGATGCGTGCTGCCGCGATGGCCAGGTCCGCCAGCGGCGCGGCGCCGATGATCGGCAGGTCGGCCGTCATCGACGGACGGGCGGCGGCCTCGGCGCGGCCGAGCGCCGCGTCGATGGTGTCGCGGGCCATGATCCGGTAGGTGGTGTACTTGCCGCCGCCGATCCGGGTGACGCCGTTTGCCTCGCGCGTGACGCGATGCTCGCGCGATGCCTTCACCGTGGAACCGCCTGCGCTGCCGACCAGCGGCCGCAGGCCGGCGTAGGTGCCGAGCAGGTCGTCCCGGGTAAGGTCGATCGTCATCCGCCGGTTGACGACGTCGAGGAGCTCGTCCACGTCCTCGTCCAGCGCGCTGGGACGGTCGGGCGGGCGCTCGTCCGCGTGGTCCGTGGTCCCGATGATCCAGTGATTGGGCCACGGGATGATGAACACGACACGGCCGGGAATGCGCAGGGTCATGCCGCCCTGGGCGTCGAGGCGATCCCGGCGGATCACGACATGCCCGCCGCGGCTCGGCACCATCCGCGCCGTGCCCGGAATCGCGGCGAAATGGGCCCCGGGATGGGCGGCCCACACGCCCGTGGCGTCCACCACGTGGGTGGCCCGAATCTCGAACGCGGTCCCCTGCTCCAGGTCGTGCGCCTGCACGCCGACGGCCCGGCCGTGCTCGAGGATCGGGGCGGTCGCGCGCACGCGGGTGGCCGCGATCCCGCCGCCCGCGATCGCCGTCCGTACCACCGCGAGCGTGAACCGCGCATCGTCCTCGACGCCGTCGTGGTACCGGATGGCGGCCTGCAGGCCATGGCGTCGCAGCTCTGGCGCGAACTCCAGGGCCGCGCCGGCACCCATGTGCTGGGCGAACCCGGCGCCGTGGCGGGACCCGAGCAGGTCGTAGAGGAAGATGCCCGATCCGTAGAACCCCTGGTGGACGAGCGGCCACCCGTAGATCGGGAAGAGGAAGGGCTCGAGGCGGACGAGGTGCGGCGCGAGCCGGAGCAACCGCGCGCGCTCGTCCAGGGCCTCCGCCACGAGGCCGAACCGGAGCTGCTCCAGGTAGCGCAACCCACCGTGGATGAGCCGCGACGACCGGCTCGACGTCCCGGCGGCGATGTCGGTCTGCTCGATCAGCGCGGCCCGCAGCCCTCGGCTGGTCGCGTCGAGCAGGGCGCCCGCGCCGACCACGCCACCTCCGACGATCAGGACGTCGAACGATTCGTCGGCGAGCGCGGCGAGGGTGGCCCGGCGCTCGGCGAGGGCGCCGTGCCGGTCGGCCGTCACGGCGCGGGTGGCCGCCGGGTGGCGACCTGCCAGAGCACGTAGGCCGTCCCGATGACGAGGACGGCGATCGTGACCGGGGCGTGGAAGACCACGCGCTGGACGTCGGTCGGCAGGTATCCGGTCACCACCGCGGCGCCGAGCACGACGGCCACGGCGGCAGCCGCCACCAGGAGCACCTGGCGGATCCCGGGCTGGGCCCCGTCAACCACGATCCGCCTCCGCGGGGATGCCGATCGGCGCGACGAGGACCTTGCCCGCATACGCGACGCCACGGCGCGTCCGGAGCCCGGTCTTGGGGCGGTGGAAGGTGACGGTCACGTCAGCCTGCACGACGGGATCCGATGGGTCACCCGACGAGAGGTCGACCGATGTCGGCGTGTCCACCGCCACGACCGGCACGCCGGCGGCCCGAGCGCGGCCCACCAGCTCGACGGCACTCCGGATCGGATCCCGCAGGGCGCCCCGCGCACCCGTCCCGAGCAGGGCGTCGACGACGACCGAAGCGCGATCGATCTCGGCGCCGAGGATCGCGAGGTCGCGGGCATTGGGAACGTGGAGGCGGGTCACCCGACGCTCTGCCGCGAGGCGATCCCAGTTGCGATTCGCATCCGGCGTGGTGGGCCGCGCCGCCGTCCCGACGAGCACGGCCACGACGTTGCTTCCGGCGCCCGCAAGCCGGCGCGCCGCCACGAGGCCGTCGCCGCCGTTGTTGCCGGGTCCGCACAGGATCACGACCGGTCCGGCGGCCGGTCGGCCCGCTGCCTCGGCCACCGCACGGGCCACGGCCGCCACGGCGGTCCCTGCGTGCTCCATGAGCCGGGCGCCGGTCACGCCGAGTGCCTGCGCGCGACGATCCGCGCCGGTCATCGCCTCGGCCCCGATCGGACTGCGTTCGGCGCTCGCGGACCAGCGCTCGCGCAATCCCGCGAGGTCGCGCGTGAACAGCTCAGGGTCGTCGGCCGGGAGCGGCACGGGGGCACGGTTGGCGGGCGTCGTGATCACGGCACCCGACAGCGTACCGGAGCGCCTCTCGCCGGGCACCGGACAAGGCGATGACGGGCGACGGCCGCGCGAACCGACTCGGTGGCGGGTGCCTACCCGATCGGGAGGCGGGCGCGGTTCGGAGATTCCGGGTCGATCTCGGCGAGGCCGTCCCGGGCGAGGCCCGCGGCGGCGGCGGCCACGGCCGTCGGCGGATGCTCCCCGATCGGGCCCCCCAGGTCGACCCAGCTGCCCGGCTCGCCGTCGCGCAGGGCGTCCAGGATCCGGCCGCGGAGCCACCGATTGGTGGTCGCGAACCGGACGGGACGCTCGCGGACCGCGGGGCGGGACCCGTCCGGACGTCCATGCCGAAGCCCGTCCGCGGCCACGGTCCCGGGCTCGGCGGCACCGTGCTCGGCGGCACCGTGCTCGGCCGCGAACCGGCAGGCCACGCGTGCCGGGCAGGCGTCGCACCTCGGCGCGCGCGGTCGGCAGAACGTCGCGCCGACGTCCATGAGGGCGTGCGTCCAGTGGCCCGGTCGTTCGGCGGGCACGAGGTGGTCTGCGAGCCGCTGCAGCGCCACACCGGGCACCCCGCCGGCCGATCCGCTCGTCACGCGCGAGAGCACCCGACGGACGTTGACGTCGACCGCGCCGACCGGCACCCCGAAGGCGAGGGCGGCGACGGCTCGCGCCGTGTACGGCCCGACGCCGGGCAGTCGCTCCAGCACCTCGATGTCCGCCGGGACGACGCCGCCATGCTCGCGCACGATCGCGTGGGCCGCGCGGTGGAGGTTCACCGCCCGGCGGTTGTAGCCGAGGCCCCGCCAGGCCCGGAGCACGTCTGCGAGCGGGGCTCCGGCAAGGTCGCCGACGGTCGGCCAGCGGGCAACGAACGATTCCCAGTACGTGGCGGCCCGCGCCGCCTGCGTCTGCTGGGCCATCGCCTCGGAGACGAGGATCGCGTACGGATCCTGGGTCGACCGGAAGGCCAACGAACGCCCCTCGCGGTCGTACCAGTCGAGGATCGCGGCTCGGAGGCGAGCGGCGTCGTGCGGTGCCACGCGGGTACGATACCGATCGTGCGCATCGGAGCGGCGTTCTGGATCCAACGGTCGAGCTGGCCTGACCTCAGGACCGCCTGCCTGGCCGCCGAGGACGCCGGATTCGATTCGGTCTGGCTCGACGATCACCTGCTGGCGGACGAAGGCGATCCCGGCGACGCCAAGCTGGAGGGCTGGACCGCCCTCGCCGCCGTCGCCGCCCTCACCCGCCGGGTGACGCTCGGCCACCTCGTCGCCGCCAATACATTCCGGAACCCGGGCCTCCTGGCGAAGGAAGCCACGACCGTGGATCACGTCTCCGGGGGACGGCTCGTGCTCGGCCTCGGCGGCGGCTGGTTCGAGCGGGAGCACGATGCATTCGGGCTCGAGTTCGGGGCTGGCTTCGGCGAACGCCTCGATCGGCTGGACGAGGCGGCCGGCCTGATCCGGCGCCTGCTCGACGGCGAGGTGGTCGACCACGAAGGGCGCTGGTACCGGTTCCGCGACGCACGCTGCGAGCCGCGCCCCGCCCAGGCTCGGCTGCCCATGCTCATCGGCGGCTCCGGCCGGACCAAGACGCTGCGGACCGTCGCGCGCTACGCCGACTGGTGGAACGCCTACGGCGAAGTGGACCGGATCGCCGAAGTATCCGGCTGGCTTCGGGAGCGCTGCGCCGAGGAGGGCCGGACGTTCGAGGACATCCGGCGGACCGTCGTGATGGACGTCGTGATCCGGGACACGGAGTCCGAGGCGGTCCGCGCCTACGCCGAGGTCATGGCGTTCCAGGGCATCCCGAGGGTCCGCACCGGATCGAACGACACCGAGCGCGGGCTCAACGCCGGCGGCGCTCCGGCGGCAATCGCCGCCTACCTGCGTCCCTTTGCGGACCTCGGCGTCCACGAGGTCATGTGGATCTTCCGGGCCCCGTGGGACCTCGAGACCATCCGTCGCGTCGGGGAAGTCCGGGCCCTGCTGGGCTGAGCCGGAGGCCCGGCTCCCCGATCGCGCGTGCGGTGACGGCTCAGACCTTGAGCATCACGTGCTTGACGACGGTGTAGTCCTCGATCGCGTACATCGACTGGTCCTTGCCGTAGCCGGACTCCTTGAAGCCGCCGTGTGGCATCTCGGATACGAGCGTGAAGTGGTCGTTGACCCAGACGGTCCCGAACTGGAGCGCCTTGGCCACCCGCATCGCACGCCCGATGTCGGCCGTCCAGACCGACGCGGCGAGCCCGAACCGGACGTCGTTGGCCCAGGCGATCGCCTGGTCCTCGTCCGCGAACCGCTGGACCGTGACGACCGGCCCGAAGACCTCGTCCTGGACGATCTCGCTGTCCTGGCGCGGTCCGGCGATGACCGTCGGCTCGTAGTACGCACCGGGTCGGTTCGGGCGGTGGCCGCCGGTCACGACCTCGGCGCCGCTGCGCGCCCGATCGACCATGCCTTCGACCTTGTCCGCCTGGGCCTGGGCGATGAGGGAACCCATCTCGATGTCGTCGCCCTCGGCCGGGTCGCCCCACTTGATCGTCTTCACCGCGGCGGCGAGATCCGCCACGAAGTTGTCGTGGATCTTCGGTCCCGTGATGACCCGGCAGGGCGCCGTGCAGTCCTGGCCAGAGTTCCAGTACGAGAACGTCTTGAGGTTCTCGATGGCCGCCTCGGCATCGGCATCGTCGAACACGACCACCGGGGCCTTGCCGCCGAGCTCGAGATGGAGGCGCTTGACCATGGACGCCGCCGTCCGGGCGATGTGCTTGCCGGTGTCGGTGTCGCCGGTGACGGAGACCATGCCGACCTTCGGGTGGGCCACGAGGGCGTCACCGATGGCGGCTCCCGAACCGGTGATGACGTTGAGGACGCCGGGCGGGAGGATGTCCGAGGCGATCTCGCCGAGCACCAGCGCGGTGAGCGGCGTCCGGATGGAGGGCTTCAGGACCACGGTGTTCCCGGCCATGAGGGCGGGGCCGATCTTCCAGCCGGCCATCATGATCGGGTAGTTCCACGGGGCGATCGAGGCCACGACGCCGACCGGCTCGCGGCGGATGATGCTGGTCCGGCCGGCGATGTACTCGTTCGCGGCCTTGCCCTCGAGGACCCGGCCGGCCCCGGCGAAGAACCGCAGGTTGTCCACGACCACCGGGATCTCATCGATCGCGACGCCGACGGGCTTGCCGGCGTTGCGGCTCTCGATGCGGCCGAGCTCGTCGGCCCGCGCCTCGATGGCGTCGGCGAGCTTGAGCAGCATCAGGCTGCGGTCCTGGGGCGTGGTGTGCTTCCAGCTCTCGAACGCCGTCGCGGCCGCCTGGACTGCGCGATCCACGTCCTCGGCGTCGGACGCCGCGACGTGGGCGATGACCTGGCCGTTCGCGGGGTTCTCGACGGGCAGCGTCTTGCCGCTCGCGCTCGCGACCCACTCGCCGTTGATGAACTGCTTTCGGGTCTCCACCTTGTCCATGACGTCAGTCATCGCGGGTCCTCCGGGCGTGCTTCAGGGTCCTGCCGGGGGCGGGACGGTTGCCCGCCCGCTCGTGATCGAGGGATGTGCGTGCATTGTGCGCCACCGTCCAAGGTCGTTCCAGCCCGTGGTCCACGGACGCCGTGTGTCGGCCACGCGAGCGTGTTAGCCGGCGATGGTCCACCACGTCGCCGCCAGTCCGACCAGCGCGACGCCCACGTCGTACCTGTTCCAGCGAATCGGCCGGAACGTGGTGCGCGGCCCGGTCCCGAAGCCGCGCGCGTCCATGGCCAGGGCGAGTTGGTCCGCGTGCCGGATCGCCCGCACGAGGAGCGTGACCAGGATCCGCGGGTGCCACCCCCACCCGACCCCGCGGACCCGACGCGCGGATCGGATCGTCGCGAGGTCAGAGGCGAGCCGGGGCACGGCCTGGTATGCCGCCAGGGCTCCGTAGGCGAAACGGGGGTCGAGACGGGCCTGCTGCACGAGCGCATCCACGAGGGACGTCGGTTCCGTCGTCTGGGCGAATGCCGCCCCGATGACCACGATCGCACCGATTCGCGCGGCGATCGCGCCCGCGGCGTCGATGGCCGGCTGGGTCAGGCGGAACGGCCCGAGACGCACGACCTCGGCGATCGTCGCGTCGCCGTTGGCGGCGGCAAAGACGAGGGTCGTTACGGCGATCGATGCGACGGCAACCAGGAGCGGCGCCAGCGCGCGGAGGAACACGACCGGCGACACCCGCCCGAAGGCGATGGCCGCCGCCCCGGCTACGAGGCCCAGGCGCAACGCCACGACCGGTTCGTCGACCGCGGCGAGGGCGGCGAGCCAGGCCACGGCGACGAGGAGCTTCAACGCACCGCTGGACCGCGCGAGTGGACTCCCGCGGCGACGCTCGTCGAACTCGGCCAGGCCGGGCAGGCCGTGCGCCGCGGTCACGCCCGCGGCTCCCGGCCGCGCCACGGGAAGGCCCGGCTGCCCTCAGGCCCCGCGGGTCCGCCCGAATCGGCGCTCACCCAACCGTCGAACAGCTCGATGCGGCGGGACATGAGGCGGGCCACGAAGCGTTCGTCGTGCGTCGCCGCGACCACGGTGGTCCCGGCGTGGACGAACTCGTCGAGCAGCCCCACGAGGCCCTCCCAGCCGCGCCGGTCGAGCCCGAAGGTGGGCTCGTCGAGCAGGAGCGCGGCCGGCCGTCGGGCAAGCGCCGTGGCGACGCCGAGGCGCCGCTGCTCGCCGCCGGACAGCCGGAACGGGCTTCGATCGCCGACGTTTTCGAGGGACAGGCCCAGGTCCGAGGCGAGCGCGAGGGCGGCAGCGCGCGCCCCGGCGTCGAGACCGTAGGTGAGCTCACCCCGGACCGTGTCGGCCAGGAAGCCGAGCTCAGGGTCCTGGAAGACGAACCCGACGTGGCTGGCGAGCGCGGGAGCCCGCCAGCGAGCCGGATCCGCGCCGCCCACGAGGACCCTCCCGTGGCTGGGTCGGAGCAGGCCGGCGATCAGGCGCAGGACCGTCGTCTTGCCGCTTCCGTTCGGCCCGACGAGCGCGACGCGCTCGCCCACGCCGATGGTGAGGTCGATGTCGCGCACCG
>CAZVDO010000057.1:0-14559 GCA_964625345.1 uncultured Anaerolinea sp.
CCAATTAAAGCGGCACGCGAGCTGGGTTCAGAACGTCGTGAGACAGTTCGGTCTCTATCCGCCGTGGGCGTAGGGAACTTGACAGGAGCTGCTCCTAGTACGAGAGGACCGGAGTGGACGAACCGCTGGTGTGCCAGTTGTCCCGCCAGGGGCATTGCTGGGTAGCTATGTTCGGCAGGGATAAGCGCTGAAAGCATCTAAGTGCGAAGCTCGCCTGGAGATGAGGTTCCCCACCGGGTAAACCGGGTAAGACCGCAGGGAGACTACCTGCTTGATAGGCGGCATGTGGAAGTCCGGTGACGGGCGAAGCTGAGCCGTACTAATGGTCGAGGGCTTGACCTTATCCAGCACCTGACCCAGGGTCAGCGGCTGGGTGATCGTGGATCCAATCCCACAACAGCACGCGAATTCGACGATCGTGACTTCCAGGGCGCGCCGGGCATCTGCCCGCCGACCGCGACCGATTCACATCCAGCAGCAAGATCCTGGTGACTCTAGCGGAGAGGCCATACCCGTTCCCATCCCGAACACGGAAGTCAAGCTCTCCAGCGCCGAAGATACTGAGAGGGCAGCCTTTCGGGAAAATAGGTCGTCGCCAGGATTTTGTGCGTCCGGGACCTGGAAACTGGCTTCCCTCCCTGGGCGCTCGTGCTCGCGCCGCCGATGCACCGGGCGTCGCGGTATCCTCCGCCGGTGAGCGATCCTGCCCTGGACGACGCCCCGGCGCCCGAGCGCGAACCCGTGGAGTCTGCGCCGGTGAGCGCGCCGCAAGAAGGCGGCGATGCGGGAGCCAGCGCCGTTCGCTGTCCGCTCCTCGTCGGCGCGTCCGGTGCCTGGGTCGCGTCGAGCGCCACCCGGGGTCACCGCTGCGGGGCGGTGGAGCCGCCGGCCATCCTCGCGCTCGAGAAGCAACGTCGGCTGTGCCTCACGCCCGCCCATCGCGCGTGCGCGACGTTTGTCGCACGCGAAGCCGCCAGGGCGGAACGGGTGCCACCCGGCTCGCCGCTCGGGTGGGGATGGGTCCGCACGACACCGGTCATCGAAACAACCACCGGACTGACGAGCTCGATGGCGAGTGCGCTCGGCGACCGTCGCCCCTGGCAGTGGGTCCTCGCCACGGTGCTCGTGGTGGCGGTGATCGCGCTCGGGCTGCAGAATCTCGTGGCGGGCCCAGGGGCGACCGGCGTGTCGGCCACTCCTACGCCGACGCCGATCGCGACCGCACCATCGGCGCAGCCGAGTGTGACCCCGGCCCCCACGCCGAGCCCGACGGTTGCTCCGACCCCGAGCCCGACCCCGAGCCCGACGCCCGGCCCCACGGCGACGCCCGCTCCCACGGCCACGCCGACGGCGTCGGCGCACCTCACCTATGTCGTCAAGTCCGGCGACACCCTCACGAGTATCGCGCGCAAGTTCAACACGACGGTCGCCGCCATCAAGGAACTCAACGGCATGACCTCCGACTTCCTGCGCGCCGGCCAGACCCTCCTGATTCCATGAGGTCGCCGATCAGCGCTGGCAGCCGCGACACCAGGACGTCGCCTCGCCTCGTGACGCCACTTCGCTGATCTTCGTCCCGCAGCGGGGACACGGGTCGCCGCCCTTGCGGTGGACCGCGAGGAAGTCCCTGACTTCCTTCTCGAACGTGGGGGGCACCCGCACGCGCAGCGTGTCGATCGCGGCGGCGAGGGTCGTTCGCACCGCCTCGTAGAGGTCGGAGACCTCCTCGTCGGCGAGGCTGGCGCGCTTTCGGAACGGGTTGAGCCGCGCCGCGTGGAGGATCTCGTCGCTGTAGGCGTTGCCGATTCCCGCGACGAATGCCTGGTTCCGGAGGAGGGACTTGAGTTCGCCGGGGTGCCGGCGGATCCGCGCTCGCCACGCCTCGAGCGTGAGCGCGGGGTCATCGGCATCCGGCCCGAGGTCCGCGAACCCCGGCACGTCGCGGGGGTGCCCAGCGGGCAGCACGTAGACCTTCCCCATCTGCGTCGGATCGCGGTAGCGCAGCTCCATGGGCGAGGCGCCTTCCGGCAGCCACGCGGCACCCGCCGTCCACGGGGCCGCGTCGCGCGGTCCCTCGGCCCGCGGCCCGAACGTGACGACCACGGCGGTCTTGGCCGGGACCGGGCGCCCAGGCTCGGAGAGGCCGAATCGCCCGGTCAGCATGGCGTTCACGACCACCGCGTCTCGATCGAATTGGAATCGGACGAACTTGCCCCTGCGGCCCACCGATCCCAGCACCTGGCCGACGAGCGCATCGAGCTCGGCAGGTGTCCCGCGGACGGCGAGCGGCCCGGGCGCGCGGACGCCCGCGACCGGACGGCCGGCCAGCGAGGCGTGCAACGCGTCCGTCACGATGCTCAGATCAGGCAGTTCCGGCACGATTCCGCGGATTGTAGCCGCCGATGACCCTGTGCTAGACTCCCGTGGCCCTCCGGGCAGGAAAGCTGAAGAGCAACGTTCATCCCGATTTCGATCTCGAAGGAGCGGACCGCGGCCGAACCACCCACGGACCACTTGATCGCAGACAGACGGCTTGGGCGCGGCTCGAGCCGTTTCTGATTCTCGGCGGGACGACGCATGTCAGGAGACCATCGATTTGACCGAAGAGCAGCAGGGCGGGACGACGCCGCCGGCCGAGGCATCCGCCGAGGCCCCGGCCCCCGAGCAGACCGACGCGGCACCCGTCGCCGCGGCCGATCCCGCCACCAGTCCCGTGATCGAACGAGCCGAGGATGACGGCGCACCGCTGTCCGTGAGCGAGCCGGAGGCTGTCGTCGACCCCGCCGAGGGCAGTGCGAACACCGGCGTGGTGGATGACGCCGGCAAGGCCGACGAGGCACCCGCCGCCGAAAGCGAGTCCGCGCCTCCGCCCGAGGCACCCGCCGAGGAGCCCGCTGCCGAGGCACCTGCCACCGACATCGATGCGACACCCGCGCCCGAGCCCGAAGCTGCCACACTCGCGGACGCCGCCGAGGAAGCGCCGGCCGATCTGGAGCCGGTTGCCGCCGAGGCCGCCCCGGAGGCGGCTCCGGTTGCGCCGGCCGCTCCGCCGCGCGACCTCGGTCCCGAGCCGACCACGATGGCCGAACTGCTCGCCGAGCAGGACAGCGACATCAAGAGCTTCAAGCACGGGGACGTCGTCGAGGGCCAGGTGGTCCGGATCGACAAGGACGAGATCCTCGTCGACATCGGGGCCAAGAGCGAAGGCGTCGTCAGCAACCGCGAGCTCTTCGGCCGTCACGGCGAGGCCCAGGCGCCCCTGAACATCGGGGACACCGTCCTGGTGTACGTGCTGCAGCCCGAATCGCCCGAGGGGCACGTCGTCCTCTCGTTGCGGCGCGCCGGCCTCGAGCGCAAGTGGCGCGCGATGCAGGAGCAGCTCGAGGCGGGCGCGATCATCGAGGCCCCGGTCATCGACCACAACAAGGGCGGCCTGATCGTCGACTGCGGCATCCGCGGCTTCGTGCCGATCAGCCAGATCGTCGACTTCCCGCGCCGGCCCCAGAACGACCAGCCGCGTGATGCGGCCCAGGAAATCGCGGAGAAGCTCATGCCCTTCGTCGGCAGGAAGCTCCGCCTCAAGATCCTCGAGGTCAATCGCAAGGCCAACCGCCTGATCCTGTCCGAGAAGGTGGCCCTGTACGAGGAGCGCCGCGAGAAGCGCGACGAGCTGTTCTCGAGCCTGCAGGTCGGCCAGAAGGTCACCGGCACGGTCCGCTCGATCGCGCCGTTCGGCGTGTTCATCGACCTCGGCGGCATCGACGGCCTCGTCCACAAGAGCGAGCTCTCGTGGAACAAGGTCAACAACCCCGAGGCCGGCTACCAGGTGGGCGAGCAGGTCGAGGCCGAGGTCATCGACATCAACCACGAGCGGGGCCGGATCAGCCTGTCGATCCGCCGCCTGCAGCCGGACCCGTGGCACACGACCGTCGCGGACTTCAAGGTCGGCGACATCATCGACGGGACCGTGACGAAGCTCGTGAACTTCGGCGCCTTCGTCCGCGTCCGCGATGGCCTCGAGGGGCTGATCCACATCAGCGAGCTCAGCCACCAGCGGGTCGCCCACCCCGGCGACGTCGTCCACGAGGGGCAGAACCTCAAGCTCCGGATCATCAGCCTCGACTCAGAGCGCCATCGCCTGGGCCTCAGCCTCAAGCAGGCCGAGGAGGCCCCGGTCCGGCAGATGCCGGAGCCCGGCGCCGCGCCGACCCCGCGCCCCGAGCGCAGGCCGCGCCCCGACCGGGAACGCGAACGGAGCTACTCCGCCGCGGACGCGGTCCAGGAGCCCGAGGGCGGGATCGACACGACCCTTGCCGCGGCGTTTGCGGGCGTGCGGGAGCAGCTCGCCGCCGCCGAGCGGGCGGACGCCGAGCCCGAGGCCGACGCACCGGTGAGCGAACCCGAGGCCGAGGAAGCGGTGACCGAGTCGGCCGCCGCAGTGGAGCCCGAGCCGGCAGCGGAGGACGCGTCGGCCCCGGAGCCCGAGTTGGCAGCAGAGGCCCCGGCCGAGCCCGAGGCGGCTCCCGAGCCGGAAGCCGCAGCGGAGCCCGAGCCGGAGCCGACTTCGGAACCCGAGGCCGTTGTGGAACCGGAGGCCACTCCCGAACCTGAGGCCGCGGCGGACGCCGAGCCTGAGTCCGAATCCGCCGAGGAGACGAAGCCCGCCGAGTAGCGGCGCGCACTCGCCCAGGAACGGCCCGTCGGCGCTCGCCGGTCGGGCCGTTCGCGTTCAGGGGGCGCCAGCCCGGACGACGCTCCCCACGATCGGGCGGGCACGTCGCGCGTGCTAGCATGGCCGTGCGCCTGGTGGCGCAGAAGGGGATCCGCGTTCAGGCCATGGAGCGCTTCGACAAGTTCACGGACCGCGCTCGCAAGGTCCTCACCCTGGCGCAGGATGAGGCCCAGCGGTTCAACCACAACTACATCGGGACGGAGCACCTCCTCCTGGGCCTCGTCCGCGAGGGCGAAGGCGTCGCCGCGCGGGTCCTCGAGAACATGAACGTCGAGCTGGCCAAGGTGCGCACCGCCGTCGAGTTCATCATCGGGCGCGGCGACCGGCCGGTGGTCGGCGAAGTCGGCCTGACCCCGCGCGCCAAGCGCGTGATCGAACTCGCCATCGACGAGGCTCGCCGCCTCGGCCACAACTACATCGGCACCGAGCATCTCCTGCTCGGACTCGTCCGTGAGGGCGAGGGCATCGCCGCGGGCGTGCTCGAGTCGCTCGGCGTCAACCTCGACAAGGTCCGCCACGAGGTCATCCGGGTCCTCTCGCAGTCGTCCTCGGTGGGTCCGGCGCAGGAGCCGAAGCGCTCCTCCAAGACGCCCACGGTCGATGCGCTGGGCATCAACCTGACCGACGCCGCCCGCGCGGGCAAGCTCGATCCGGTGATCGGGCGTGAGAAGGAGATCGAACGGGTCATCCAGATCCTCGGCCGCAAGACGAAGAACAACCCCGCGCTGATCGGCGAGCCCGGGGTGGGCAAGACCGCCATCGCCGAGGGCCTCGCGCATCGGATCGTGAGCGGCGACGTGCCGGAGATCCTGCTCAACAAGCGCGTCCTGACCCTCGACATCGGGTCGCTCGTCGCCGGGACCAAGTACCGCGGCGAGTTCGAGGAGCGCCTCAAGAAGATCATCGAGGAACTCCGGAACACCAACGACGCCGTCCTCTTCATCGACGAGCTCCACACCCTGGTCGGCGCCGGCGCGGCCGAGGGGGCGATCGACGCGGCCAACATCCTCAAGCCGCCGCTCGCCCGGGGCGAGCTCCAGTGCATCGGCGCGACCACGCTGGACGAGTACCGCAAGTACATCGAGCGGGACGCCGCGCTGGAGCGGCGGTTCCAGCCGGTCATGGTCGAGGAGCCGACGTTCGAGCAGACCATCGACATCCTGATGGGCATTCGCGAGCGCTACGAGCAGCACCACAAGGTCGCGATCACCGACGAGGCCGTGAAGGCCGCCGCCGACCTCTCCATCCGCTACATCACCGACCGGCACCTCCCGGACAAGGCCATCGACCTCATCGACGAGGCCGCCAGCCGGGTCAGGCTGCGCCACGCCTCCGCACCGCCGGACCTGCGCGAGGCCCAGCGCGAGCTGGACAGGGTCGGCAAGGAGAAGGAAGCCGCGGTCAGCGCGCAGGACTACAAGAACGCCGAGCAGCTCAGTGAGGCCGAGACCGAGGTCCGCAGTCGGGTCGAGGCGCTTCGCGATGCCTGGCAGGCGTCGGTCGCCGGCGAGGCCCCCTCGGTCGACGAGGAAGAGATCGCCCAGGTCGTCGCGATGTGGACCGGGATCCCGGTGACCCGCATCTCGGAGGCCGAGTCCGCCCGCCTCCTGCACATGGAGGACGCCCTCCACCAGCGGGTCATCGGCCAGCAGGAGGCCATCGAGAACGTCGCCAAGGCCGTGCGCCGCGCCCGGGCCGGCTTGAAGGACCCGAAGCGCCCGATCGGCTCGTTCATCTTCCTCGGGCCGACCGGCGTGGGGAAGACCGAGCTGGCCAAGGCCCTTGCCGAGTTCATGTTCGGCAGCGAGGACACGCTCATCAAGATCGACATGAGCGAATTCATGGAGCGCCACAACGTCAGCCGCCTGGTCGGGGCGCCTCCCGGCTACGTCGGCTTCGACGAGGGCGGCCAGCTCACCGAGGCGGTCCGGCGGAAGAACTACGCGGTCGTCCTGCTCGACGAGGTCGAGAAGGCCCACCCCGAGGTCTTCAACATCCTGCTCCAGATCCTCGAGGACGGGCAGCTCACCGACGCCAAGGGGCGCCGCGTCGACTTCCGGAACTGCATCATCATCATGACCTCGAACCTCGGGGCGCGGCAGCTCCAGACGGGTTCGTCCCTGGGCTTCCGGGCGGTCGACGACAACGACGAGGCGCGGGCGCAGAACTCCTACGAGATCATGCGCGAGAAGGTCCAGGCTGAGCTCAAGAGCAGCTTCCGGCCGGAGTTCCTCAACCGGATCGACGCCACGGTCGTCTTCCGGACGCTCACCCAGGACGAGATCCGGCAGATCGTCGACCTCATGCTCAAGCGGGTGCGGGATCAGCTGCGCGCGCAGGACATGCACCTCGAGGTCACCCAGGACGCCAAGGACCACCTCATCAAGCTGGGCTGGGATCCGGCCTACGGGGCGCGACCGCTTCGCCGGGTCATCCAGAACCTGATCGAGGACGTCCTCGCCGAACACCTCCTGCTCGGGCGCTATGAGCCGGGATCGACCCTCATCGTCGACCGAGCGGATGACGCCGGGCTGGCTATCACCGCCGCCGAGCCGAAGACGCCCGTCGAAGTCTCCTAGGCCCGACCGGTGGCTCGGGCGGGCAGCCGCTACGTCTGCCAGACGTGCGGTGAGGCGTTCCTCCGGTGGGAGGGCCAGTGCCGCAACTGCGGCGCATGGAACTCGCTCGTCGAGACCGTCGTCCGCGTGCCCTCGCCCGGCGAGAAGGCGGCGGCGCGCACCACCCGCGGGCTCGCGCCCGCAGCCACCGAATCGCTTCGCGGCTCCGATGAGCCCGACCAAGCGCGCCTGCCGGCCGGCATCGGCGAGCTCGACCGCGTGCTCGGCGGCGGGCTGGTTCCGGGCTCCCTGATCCTCCTCGGCGGCGAACCGGGCGTCGGCAAGTCGACCCTGCTCCTCCAGGTCGGCGCCGGGGTCGTGAGCGCTGGCCCGGACGAACGCACCGTCCTGTACGTGTCGGGCGAGGAGAGCGCCGCCCAGGTGCGGCTTCGGGCCCGCCGGCTCGGGATCCTCGAGAGCCGGGCGGCCGATGGCATCGCGATGCTCGCTGAGCACGAGATGGGCCGGATCCTCGAGGTCGCGCGGGCGACGCGCCCGACGCTCGTCATCCTCGATTCGATCCAGACCATGACGGTCGAGGAGCTCGATGGGCCGGCCGGCAGCGTCGGGCAGGTGCGGGAATCCGCCCTTCGGGCGATGGAGCTTGCCAAGGGGGAGGGGATCGCCGTGCTCCTCGTCGGCCACGTGACCAAGGACGGCAGCATCGCGGGCCCGAAGACGCTCGAACACCTCGTCGACGCCGTCCTCGAGCTCGGCGGGGAGCGCTCAGGCACGCTGCGGATCCTGCGGGCGTCGAAGAATCGCTTCGGCTCGACGGAGGAGATCGGCGTCTTCGAGCTGGGGGAGCGCGGCCTCGCGGAGGTTGCCGATCCCGCGCGGGCGTTCCTGGTCGAGCATGCCGAACCGGCCCCGGGCAGCGTGGTCGCCGCGACCATGGAGGGCACCCGGCCGCTGCTCGTGGAGGTCCAGGCGCTCGTGGCTCCGGCGGGCTACAGCACGCCCGCTCGCCGTGCGTCTGGGATCGACCCGAACCGGCTCGCCCTCCTCGTCGCCGTGCTCGGTCGGCGGGCGGGCGTTCCGCTCGGGACCCAGGACGTCTACGCCAACCTCGCCGGCGGCCTCGACGTGTCCGAACCCGGCCTCGACCTCCCGATCGCGCTCGCCCTCGCGAGCTCCGCCCGCGACCGCCCGGTGCCCGCGAACCTGGTCGCCATCGGCGAGGTCGGCCTGCTCGGTGAGCTGCGCTCGGTGGCGGGCACCGAACGCCGCCTGAAGGAGGCGGCTCGGCTCGGCTTCACGAAGGCGATCATCCCCGCCTCGGGTCGTCATCCGGTGCCCGCCGTGCCCGGACTCGTCGTCCTGCCCGCGGCGACCGTCGCGGAGGCGATCACGCTCGCGCTGGGGGCGGCCGTCGATCGCGGCGCGCGAGACGGTGCACCGGCGATCCGGACGGCCACCGGACCCTCGCGCCCGCCGACCCGTGCGCGACGGCCGATGCTAGGCTGATCGACCGTGACCCGATCCATCCGAATCCTTGGAGCCGCCCTCGGTGGTGTCGTCGGCATCATCGCGCTGCTGTCGAGCCCGGACGCCTTCAGCGACGTCCCGGGTGCAAGCGCGGTCATCGTCGGCTGGGTGGTCGCGTGGACCGTGCTGGGGTTCTCCCTGCTCCCGTACCTGACGGTCGTGCCCGCGGCGCGCGTGGTGCGGTCGGTCCAGGAGATGTCGACCGCCGAGTTCGTGACCGCGGTCATCGGGCTCCTGCTCGGGCTCCTGATGGGCCTCCTGCTCGGCTCTCCGCTGTCGGCGTTTCCGCCGCCCCTGGGCCTCTGGCTGCCCTTCGGCGTCTCGGTCTTCCTCGGGCTCGGGATGGTCGGCCTGACCGTCGCAAAGCGCCAGGACCTGATCGTGGCCGCCGAGGCGATCGGGCTGGTCCGGCGCCCCGACGCGGACGACCGGCGCCGCGCGGGAGAGCCTCGGGTGCTCGTCGACAGCAGCGCGATCATCGACGGACGCATCGCCGACATCGCCGAATCCGGGTTCCTGATGGGAACCCTGCTCGTGCCCCGCTTCGTGCTCGAGGAGGTCCAGAAGATCGCCGACAGCCCGGACACGCTCCGCCGCAACCGCGGGCGCCGGGGACTCGAGATCCTCGGGCGCATGCAGAAGGACGGCGCCACGCCAGTGGAGATCATCGATGACGATCTCCCCGACGTGCCCGAGGTCGATGCGAAGCTCGTGGCCATCGCCCGCCAGCTCGGCGGCGCGGTGCTGACGAACGACTTCAAC
This sequence comes from uncultured Anaerolinea sp., assembly GCA_964625345.1. Classification (GTDB taxonomy): domain Bacteria; phylum Chloroflexota; class Limnocylindria; order Limnocylindrales; family CSP1-4; genus UBA5189. The sequence goes on from CAZVDO010000057.1 coordinate 9,601, forward strand.
CTCAATCGGGTGGCCGAACTCCAGGGCGTCCGCGTGCTCAACGTGAACTCGCTCGCGAATGCCGTGAAGCCCGCCCTCCTGCCCGGGGAGGAGCTCCGGGTCCACATCATCCAGACGGGCAAGGAGCCCGGCCAGGGAGTCGGCTTCCTCGACGACGGCACCATGATCGTGGTGGAGGGTGGCGCCCGCCTCCTGGACAGCCAGGTCGACGTGGCCGTGACCCGCGTCCTCCAGACCGTGGCCGGACGCATGGTCTTCGCCCAGCCCCGCCAGGGCTGACGCCGTGGCTGCCATGGCGGACGCCATCGTGGTGGCGGCCGGAGGTTCGACGCGAATGGGCGGCGTCGACAAGCGGATCGCCCCGCTGGCCGGCCGGCCGGTCCTCGCCTGGACGCTGGACGCGATCGCTGCGGCGGCGTCGGTGGAGCGGATCGTGCTGGTCCTGCCGGAGGGCGCGCTCCGGGACGCGCTCGCAGGGTTCCTTCCCGCCAACGTGGTCGCCATCGTCCCGGGCGGCGAGCACCGGGGCGCCTCGGTGGCTCGTGGACTCGACGCCCTCGATCGCCTCGACGGCGACACCCTCGATCCCGGACGTGTCGTGCTCATCCACGATGGGGCACGCCCGCTCGTGCCGGTCGCGCTCGTGGAGGCGGTGGCCGCCGCAGCGGCGGAGTTCGGCGCGGCCGTACCGGTGGTGCCGGTGAGCGACACGCTGCGAAGGGTGCAGGACGGGCGCCTCGGCGACCCCGTGGACCGGACCGACCTGGTCGCTGCGCAGACACCCCAGGGCGCCCGACGCGGCCTGCTCCGAGCTGCCTTCGATCGCTTCCCGCCGGACAGCGCGACCACCTTCACCGATGAGGCTGGACTGCTGGCTGCCTGTACAATCCCCGTCCACCCCATGCCCGGAGACCCGGTGAACCTCAAGATCACGCTGCCCGCCGACCTCGAGCGTGCCGAGCGCTGGCTCGCCGCCACGAACCTCGTGCGGACCGGCATCGGCCGGGATTGGCACCCCTTCGGCCCCGGATCCCCGCTTCGGCTCGGGGGCGTCGACGTCGTTGGGGCACCGCGGCTCCACGGCCATTCCGACGGCGACGTCGCGTTGCATGCCGTTGCCGACGCCCTGCTCGGCGCGGCCGCCCTCGGCGACCTCGGGCGCCTGTTCCCAGCCGACACACGCACGCCCCGCGGGATCGCCAGCACGGAGTTGCTCGCCGCGACGCGGGATCGGCTCGCCACCGACGGCTGGCGGGCCCGCTCGGTCGACCTCACGATCGAGGGATCGCGTCCATCGCTCCGCGGGCACCTCGAGGCGATGCGTGCCGCCATCGCCGCCGCCCTCGACCTGGCGCCTGCGGCCGTCGGGGTCAAGGCATCCACGGGCAACCTGGCAGGCGATGGGGGGGCCGGGCGCGGGATGGGCGCGACCGCCGTCGTGACCATCGAGCGATTCGCATGATCCGCCTGCACGACACACTCTCCGGCGAGGAGCGCCCGCTCGAGCCGCTCGAACCGGGCCACGTCCGGATCTACTCGTGCGGCCCGACCGTGTACGGCCCGGCCCACATCGGCAACTTCCGGTCCTTCCTCTTCGCCGACCTGTTGGTGCGCTACCTCCGCTACCAGGGGCTCCGGGTCACCTGGGTGATGAACTTCACCGACATCGACGACCGGATCATCGAGCGGGCCAATGCGGCCGGCGAGGCGATCGAGGTGCTGACCGAGCGCTGGATCGCCCAGTTCCAGTCGGACGCCGCCGCGCTCCGGATGACCACCCCGGACGTCCAGCCCCGGGCGACCCAGCACATTCCCGAGATCGTCGGCCTCATCGAGGCCCTCGAGGCCGGCGGCCATGCCTATCGGACCGACGACGGCTCCATCTTCTTCCGGATCTCGTCCTGGCCTGCGTACGGGCGCCTGGCCCGGCTCGACCCGACCCAACTCCGGGTCGGCGAGCGCGTCGAGGCCGACGACTACGGCAAGGACGACGTGCGCGACTTCGCGGTCTGGAAGGGCGCCAAGCCGGGAGAACCGGCCTGGGAGACCTCGATCGGCCGGGGCCGGCCCGGCTGGCACATCGAGTGCTCGGCGATGAGCATGCGCCACCTCGGCCGGACGATCGACATCCACACCGGCGGGGTCGACCTGATCTTCCCCCACCACGAGGACGAGATCGCGCAGAGCGAGGCGGCGACAGGCGAGCCCTTCGTGAGGACGTGGCTGCATTGCGCCCACCTGCGCCTGGGCGGCGAGAAGATGGCCCGACGGGTCGGCAACATCGCGCGCGTCGCGGAGCTCCTCGAGGCCGGCGTGTCCCCGAGGGCGCTGCGCTACGCCCTCGTGGCCGTGCACTATCGCCAGGGCCTCGACTACTCGGACGCGTCCCTGGCGGCGGCCGGGGCCGCGATCGATCGGCTTGACGCGCTCGTGGCGGCCCTGGACGGGTACCGGGAGACGCGGGAACCAGATCCGTCCGTCCCCGGCCTGCTCGAGGCCGCTCGCACGGCGTTCGAGGCAGCCCTCGACGACGACCTCAACGTGTCCGCCGCCCTGGCCGCGGTCTTCGACCTTGTCCGCGACGTCAACCGGCGCATCGACGCCCGCGTATTGGCGACCGAGGATGCGGCCTCGATCCTCGCGACGCTGCGTTCCCTCGACACCGTGCTCGGCCTGCTGCCCGACGCCACGCGGCCGCTGCCCGACGACCTCGCAGCGATGGTCGAAGCGCGTGCCGACGCGCGTGCGGCGCGCGACTGGGCGCGGTCGGACGCGCTCCGGGATGCCCTCGCCGCCCGCGGCGTGCTCGTCGAGGACAGCCGCGACGGCCAGCGCTGGCGCTGGGAGGACGGGTCCTCGTGAGCCCGCGCCCGCGCCCCGATCGATCCGGTGAGCCTCGCCGTGAACCGCGCCGGGGTGGTCCGCAGGACCCGCGAAGCGGACCCGCCGATCGACGGCCGCCGGATCGACGACGTTCCGGACCGGGCAGCCCGACAGGACCGGGCGGCCCCGGACGACCTGGGGGGTCCGCCACTCGGCCGGCCAGGCCCGGGTTCGGGCTCCGAGGCGGTCGACCCGGCGGCTTCGGACCCGACCGACCCGGCGCCAATCCTGCGGGTCAGGGCCGCGACGGCCCCGGGCACGCCATGCCACGCCACGACGACCCTCGCCCAGACGTCGACGGTCCGCGGCCGCCCGGGGGGCCGGCCCACCGGCCGTCGCCCCGGCCGGGCGGGCGTGGCGCGCCGGAGCCGCGGTTCCGTCGCCCGGCGGATGGGAACCCGTGGCGTCCCCCCGGCACGCAGCCTCCATGGCGTCGCGACGGGCAGCCTGACGGATCGCCCGACCGTCCGGCTCGGCCGCGACGCGAGCCGTGGCCGGAGCGACGGCCATCGGGCACGGACCCCCGACCGCGCAGCGCGTCCGTCCCGTTCGGCGTCCCGGGCCAACGCGGCCGAGGCGGGCCTCCCTGGGCTGGGCCGGCCGCGCGCACCGTCCGGCCCGTCGGGGACGGACTGCTCCCGGCGGAGCAGCTCGGTCCGGACGACGACCTCGTGGCCGGACGTCGCCCCGTCGAAGAGGCGTTCGCGGCCGGCCGCACGGCGCGTCGGCTCCTCGTCACGCCCCAGCGCCGCCAGCCCCTCGAGCGGATCGTCCTGCACGCGACCACCCTGCGCATCCCCGTCGTGGAAGTCGAAGGCGGCACGCTCACGGCACTCGCCGGATTCGACGGCCATCAGGGCGTGGCCCTCGTCGTGGCCAGGCGGACGTTTGCCGCCCTCGATGACGTGCTCGCCCGGGCGATCGAGCGTGGGGAGGCGGCGTTCGTCCTGGTCCTCGATTCGCTCGAGGACCCGCAGAACCTCGGCACGCTCCTCCGGAGCGCCGAGGCGGCCGGCGTCCACGGCGTGGTCTTTCCGAAGAGCCGGCAGGCGCCGCTCAGCCCGGCCGCCGTCAAGGCGTCATCGGGCGCGACCGAACACCTCCTGTTGTGCCCCGTCGACGATCTCGCCCAGGCCCTCGCGGACCTGCACGCGCGCGGGCTCCGCGTGGTCGGGAGCGAGGCCGAGGCGCCGATGACGGCACGGGAGGCGGACCTGCGCGGGCCGATGGCGATCGTCGTCGGCAGCGAGGGCCAGGGCCTCGCGCCGGCCGTGCGCCGCCGGTGCGACCAGATGGTTCGCATCCCCATGCGCGGCGCGATCGGGTCGCTCAACGCCGCCGTTGCCGGATCGATCCTCCTGTTCGAGGTCGTCGGCCAGCGCGATCCCGGAGGACGCGTGTCGACCCCGGCCGGCCCGGGGCCCGGCGGGAGTTCCGCGAGCGCGGCGGAGTCGCCCGCGCCGCGCCCGCGCCCTCGCACGCGGCGCGGCCTGTCCGCGCTCCCGCCCGAGGGCGATCCGCCCGGATCCGCCGTCGCGGACGCGGTGCCGTCGGATTCCGCTGCCGGTGGCCAACCGGTCGAGGAGTCGGGACCGGCGGATGCCGCCGACGACCTCCTGCCCGGTGCTCCAGACGTGGCCGGGGCAGGGGACCCGCCGTCGGCCTCCGACCCGGCGGGCGCTGCTTGACCGCCTCGGCGCACCCGGCCTATCATGCGCGGGCGCTCGGACCACCCTTAGGTGCCCATGCGCTGCGCCGACGTAGCTCAATTGGTAGAGCAGCGGTTTTGTAAACCGCCGGTTCCGGGTTCGAGTCCCGTCGTCGGCTCCACTCGTGCAGCCCTCGGGCCCACATAGCTCAGCTGGCAGAGCACTTCCTTGGTAAGGAAGAGGTCATCGGTTCAAGTCCGATTGTGGGCTCCAACCCCTGACCTCGGTCGGTCCCCGGAAGCAACGAAGACTGGCGAAGCCGCGCCCGAGACGGCGAGCACGCCGCAAGGAATGGAGAAAGACAGGTCACCGTGGCCAAGAAGAAGTTCGAGCGAACCAAGCCGCACGTGAACATCGGCACGATCGG
>CAZVDO010000058.1:0-1574 GCA_964625345.1 uncultured Anaerolinea sp.
CGCTTGCGGGCGTCCTCGCTCATGCGCTCGCGGCGCCGGTACAACAGGTACGCGTACGCCCGCCGGGAGCTGCGGCCCACGCGGCCGCGGAGCTGGTACAGCTGGGCGAGCCCGAGCGTGTCCGCCCGGTCGATGATGATCGTGTTGGCGTTCGGGATGTCCAGGCCCGATTCGATGATCGTCGTGCACACGAGGATGTCCGCCCCACCGCCGGCGAATTGGAGCATGACCTTCTCGAGGGCACCCTCCGGCATCTGCCCATGCCCCACCACGATCCGCACGTCCGGCAGCAGGCGCCGGAGCTGCTCGGCCTGGGCCTCGATGGTCTCGACCCGGTTGTGGACGTAGAACACCTGCCCGCCCCGGTCGAGCTCGCGCAGGATGGCGTCCCGGACGAGCCCGGCCGACGCCTCGGCCACGCGCGTCTGGATCGGCAGCCGATCCTCGGGCGGCGTCTCGATGACGCTCATGTCGCGAATGCCGGCGAGGGCCAGGTTCAGGGTGCGCGGGATGGGCGTCGCCGAGAGCGTGAGGACATCGACTTCGCGCCGGATCTGCTTGAGGCGCTCCTTCGCGGCCACGCCGAAGCGCTGCTCCTCGTCGACCACGAGCAGCCCGAGGTCTCGGAACCGGACGTCCTTCGAGAGCAGCCGGTGGGTGCCGATGACGATGTCGACGGATCCGTCGGCGAGCCCGGCGAGGGTCCGCTCCTGCTCCTTCGGCGGAACGAACCGGGACAGGATCCCGATTCGGAGCGGGAACGCCGCGAACCGGGCCCGGAACGTCTCGTGGTGCTGGGCCGCGAGGACGGTCGTCGGGACGAGCACCGCCACCTGCTTGCCGTCCTGGGTCGCCTTGAAGGCGCCCCGCAGCGCGACCTCGGTCTTGCCGTAGCCCACGTCCCCGACCACGAGCCGGTCCATCGGCCGGCCGGCCTCCATGTCGTGCTTCATCTCGAGCACGGCGCGGAGCTGGTCGACGGTCTCCTCGTACGGGAAGCTCGCCTCCATCTCGGCCTGCCAGGGCGAGTCCTCGGCGTAGGCGTGGCCGGCGGCGCGCTCGCGCGCGGCGTACAGGGCGAGGAGCTCCTCGGCGAGGTCGGCAACCGCGCGCCGGACGCGCTGGCGGGTGCGGAGCCACTCCGTCCCGCCGAGCTTGCTGAGCTGGGGCCGTTCGCCGCCGGAATACCGGTTGACCCGCGCGATCTGCTCGACGGGGACGTAGATGCGGTCGCCGGCCGCGAAGCTGATCTCGAGGTAGTCGCGCTCGTCGCCTTCGCCCGCACTCCGCCGGAGCATCCGCTCGTAACGAGCAACGCCGTGGTCAATGTGGACCACGAGGTCGCCGGGGGCGAGGCGCTCGAGGAGGTCGCGGGGCACCACCCGCCGCATCGCCTTGGGACGCCGGACCCGCACGTTGCCGAAGAGCTCGCGATCGGTGACGAACACGAGGCCGTCCGGGCCGCCGGCGAAGCCGCCGTTGAGGCTGCGCTCCACGAGGACCACGGCACCGGCGGGCGGCGCCTCGGTGACGCCCGCCGCCGAGCCCACCGGATGGCCCGCCGCCGCCAGCAG
>CAZVDO010000058.1:1674-8281 GCA_964625345.1 uncultured Anaerolinea sp.
CTCGCTCCGAACCGGGGTTCCGAAGCGGATCTGCCGCCGCGGAGAGCCGGTCCAGGTCCTCCGCCAGGCGGGGCGTGAGCTGGCGGGCGCTCCGCCCGAGCGCCTCGCGGAGAGCGTCGCCGCGGCCCTCCGGCAGGAGGAACTCGGACGCCGGGAGGAGGGTGACGCGATCCACGGCGCCCACCGCTCGCTGGTCCGTCGGGTCGAAGGCGCGCAGGGAATCGACCTCGTCGCCGAAGAGCTCGATCCGGACCGGCAGCTCGGCCGAGGGCGGGAACACGTCCACGATCCCGCCGCGCCGCGCGACCTCGCCCTTGCCGGCGACCTCGATCACCGGTGCATACCCGAGGTCGAGCAATTGCCGGAGGAGCGCCTCCTGGCTGATCCGCGCCCCCACGGCGAGCGTCCGCGGCTCCGCCGGCAGGTCGTCCGGCGCGATCGTGTGCTGGAGCATCGCCTGCACGCTCGCGACCAGGATCCGTGCCCGGCCCGTCCGCCACGCCGCGAGAGCGGCAACCCGGGCCGCGGTCTCGTCCGCCACGAGCTCGCTGCGCTCGTAGGCGAGGGCGGTCCGGGGTTCCAGCACGACCACGCCCTCGGGGTCCCCGATCCACGCCGCGAGTTCTTCGGCCACGCGATCGCCGATCTCCGCGTCCCGGGCCAGCCAGACCACGCGCTCCCCTGCCGCGAGGACGAGGGCGGCCACGAGGTAGCTCTTGGCCCCGTGCGGGACGGAGGTGACGCCGCCGTGCGCCCCGGCCGGTGCCCCACCCGTTGCAGCACTCGGGCGCGGCTGGAGCCGGTTCCGGAGCTCCGCGAAGGCGCCTGAACCCGCGAGGAGCGGCGGCAGTCCCGAGAGGTCCGGGAGCCGCCGGCCGGCACCGTGACCGCCCGCGCCGGGGCGGGAAGCAACCGCTGCAGGGCCGCCCGCATGCCCCATGCCGGCGCCGTGGGAACTCCCGCCGGTCCGCCCGGCGACGGTCTCGGCAACGGCCTCGTCAATGCGCCGCTCCCAGCCCCGCCGGCCGCGCAGCGGCACCATCGTCACGTGCGGTCCTCGCCGGGCGCACCCGTCCGGATCCGTCGCCAGCCGGTCCGCGTCCGGCGCACGCCGTCCGGGCCGGCCGGCCCATCGATGGCACCGGGCGGCGCCACGAGGTCGGCGTCGGCCGGCCGGAGCTCGAACGGGTTGAACCGGTTCGCGGCACGGTTGACGCCCTCGCGTGCCCAGGTCTCGACGGCATCGGCGGCGGCATCGATCAGCTCGTCGAGGCGCAGGCGCTCCTCGGGCTCGAAGGTCGAGAGCACGTGGTCGACGAAGCCGCGTCCGGGCTCCCCGATCCCGACACGAAGCCGGGCGAACTTCTCCGACTCCAGCTCGCCGATGATCGATCGGAGGCCGTTGTGACCGCCCGGGCCGCCGCCTTCCCGGAACCGCAGCTTGCCGAACGGGAGCGAGAAGTCGTCAACCACCACGAGCATCTCGGGCAGCGGCGCGCGCTCGCGGGCGAGGATCTTGCGCACGGCGATGCCCGAATCGTTCATGAACGTCATGGGCTTGACGAGCACGAGGTCGAGGCCCTTGTACCGACCGCCCACGGTGGCCGCGGCGTCCTTGTTCCGGGCACGACCGGTCCACCCGGCCCGCTCGGCCAGGCGATCCAGGACCATCCAGCCGATGTTGTGGCGGGTCTTCGCGTACTGCTGGCCCGGGTTCCCCAGGCCCACGACGATCTTCGAGGGCACGTGCCGTCATCCCCAACGGGGTGCCGCGCGGCGATGCTGGCGCTCACCGAACACGGCAACCGCCCCGGGGAACGCGTCCCGCGGGGTGCCCGCATGGTACCGCGCCCCGCTCCCGGTGCGGCCCCGCTGGCGTCCGCAGGGAGGCCGGGCGTCGGGTGAGCCGTGGGTAGGCCCCCGCCCGGTCACCGGGCGGGGGCGGGTCCGTCGCGCGGACGCACTGGCCGCGCGGCATGTGCCGGACGGTCAGTGGCCGAATGCCTGCGGGAACTGCGCGACGATCCCGTTGCTCAGCATGTCCGCCATCTCGCGGATCTCCACCTCGACGGCGTCATAGGTGGCGACCGCGCCGACGTAGTCGCCCTGGAGCTGGTCGACCGCCTCGGTGAGGGTCAGGTCCAGATGCTCCTTCATCATCCCGCGGAGGTCGGCATCCGACCAGTGGCGCGGGTTCGCCGCGGCCAGGAAGTCGGCGATATCGTTCGCGTTGGCGTACCACGCTTCGCTCGCCGTGCGCACCCCGGCAGCGTCCCCGGACTTGGCCGCGCCCATCAGCTGGGCTGCGGTGAGGATGTGCGTGCGAAGCAGGCTCGTCAGCTGCTCCCCGGCTACGTCGCCGTAGAACGGCCGGATCGCGTCGCCGATGGCTGCCTGGTTGCGGAGCAGGCGCGCCGTTGTGGCGTCGAGGTCGGCGACGTCGCCGGCAAAGCTGACGATGAACATCCGGGTCCAGGCGACGTGCTCCTCCCACAGCCCGCGCATCGCATCGTGGAAGCCGGCCCGCTGGGCAGAGGCACCGCCGTGGGCGTCGGATCGCATGGCGAACCACGACGAGGCGAGCACGAGGGCGAGGAGCGTTGCGCCGGCGACGGCGAAGGCGCGGCGCGAGCGCGAGAACCGCGCGCGGGCGGTGGCGGTGATGACGGTCATGGGGTCTCCGTTCCGGAGGCGGCCGTCACCTCGACGGTGCCTCGCATGTTCTGGGGGTGGAAGGCGCACAAGTAGGCGTAGGTCCCGGCGGCGTCGAAGGTCCGGCTCGCCGAGGCGCCGGGCTTCAGCACGGCGCCCGGCGCCGCGTCGCCCTCGAACTGGACCGAGTGGGTGAAGTTGTCCGAGTTCGTCCAGGTGACCGTGGCGCCGACGGTCACGACGATCGCCGCGGGCTGGAACAGGTACGACCTGGGGAGGTCCACCCGCGTGGTGGCGACGGGGCCGTCGCTCGGTGCGGACGCGGAAGCCTCGCCGGCGCAGCCCGCGAGGGCGAGGGCCGCGACGGCCACGAGGAGGGCGCCGGCGGCGCGGCGGACCCCCGGTCGACGTCGGACAGGAGCGTGCTGGGTCGCCATGTGCCGGCCGCCCATCATCCGCGGGCCTCGGCCGAGGCCGGGCTCGCGACCCGCTGCACGGCCGCGACGAACAGACTGGCCATCGCGAGCAGGTCGAGGACCTCGCTGATCGTGTGGGCGAACAGGAACGTGGTCCAGTCGAGGTGGTAGGTCATGTAGCTGATCTCGGCCAGCGCGAACAGCGCGAAGCCCCAGCCGAGGCCGGCCGAGCCGGTCGCGAACGCCCGCCGGGCGAAGAACGCCCCGAGCGCGAAGGCAATGAAGTGGATGGCCAGGAACCCGATCGGCGGGACCTGGTTGACGAAATCTCCGAACGGCATCTTTCGCGTCTCCTGTCGTGGTGCCCGTCAGGCTCGACGAGCGGAACCGCGGAGTCCGTCGAGCACGACGGCACTCCAGGTGAAGACCATCCCGAGCATCCCGGCCGCGTGGGCGACCGGCTCCACGGGGGTGAGCGACGCGGCATGAACCGCGACGTCGAGGACGAACGCCCCGCCCATGAGGGCGAGGCCGGCGACGATCGCCGCCGGGCTGCCACCGCGCGCTGCGGCGGGCGATCGAGAACTGAGGGCGGCGGGAGCGGGCGGTGCGTGCATCGACCTCCTTCGCGGCGACGACCGGCCGGACGGCGGACGGGTCCGGGCGATCGAGTGGCCAGCTCTATAACAAGATGTTGTGTGTTATAGACGCCCAGCCCGGGGCTGTCAAGTGTTTCGCTAGGACCTGCTTGTAATAGACGCCACGGGGCCGTAGACTGCCGGCCATGACGGACACGCCGCTCCCCGACCGCGCCATCCAGGACGTCGCCTTGCTCGCCGAGCCCCTCCGCCGGACCCTCTACGCCTTCGTGGCCGCACAAGCGGACGGGGCCGGGCGCGATGCTGCCGCGGCCGCCGCCGGGATCAGCCGGGCGCTGGCCGCCTTCCACCTGGACCGTCTGGTGGACGCGGGACTGCTGGACGTCACCTACCGCCGCCTCGGGACCCGGCGCGGGCCCGGAGCCGGGCGACCGGCCAAGATCTACTCGCGGTCGGCGCGGGACGTGACCGTGAACCTGCCCGACCGGCGGTACGAAGTGGCCGGCGAGTTGCTGGCGGCCGCGCTGGAGCGTGGCCGGACCGATTCCCTCTCGGCCGAGGCGAAGGCGCTCGGCCTGCGGCTCGGTGACGAGGCTCGCCGACGGGCGGGCGCGCGGCCGAGCCGGGCCCGCCTGGTCGATGCCGCTGTCGCGGTGCTCGGCGAGGGCGGGTACGAGCCCGTCCTGCTTGACGATGGCTCGCTGCTGCTGCGCAACTGCCCATTCGATGCGCTGGCCCAGCGCCACCGGACGCTGATCTGCGGCATGAACCTGTCGATCATGGACGGCGTCCTCGAGGGCCTCCGAGCTCGCGGGATCACGGCCGTCCTCGACCCACAGCCGGGTCGCTGTTGCGTCGTGTGGGGACCCGCCCGGGCCTGAGCGCCACCCAGCGCGCCCGCGCTCGACCCGTGCTAGGCCGGGACCTCGCCGAGGAGCCGACGCTCCAGCGCCCGCATCGCGGCCTCCTCCACGGGCTCGGCATGGTCCCAGCCGCAGACGTGGAGCGCGCCATGCGTGAGCAGGAGCCGGAGCTCGTCCGCGGGCGTCCACCGGACGTCGCCGGTCTGCCCGCCCCGACCGGATTCGGCCTGGGCGATCGCGCCCTCGACCGAGACCGCGATGTCGCCGAGGTGGATCCGGGCCCTCGGCGGCAGCACGAACGACGCTGGCCCTGCCGGTGGACCCGCAGCGGCGCCGGGCTGACCCGCATGTGGCGGGAACGCGTCCGGCGGCAGGAGCGGGAAGGACAGGACGTCGGTCGGCCCGGACTGCCCGAGATGCGCGGCGTTGAGGTCGGCCAGCTCCGAATCGTCGGTCAGGACGACCGAGAGCGATGCGCCCGGCGGCGCGCCGCCCGCGTCAAGCGCCCGGGCGACCACCTCGGCACACCGTGCGGCTGTCAGGATCCGGCGGGTGCCGGGCCGTACCGACACCGCGATCGTGCGGCCGTCGACCGCGTGCCGGCTCACGGCGACGAAGGGTCGCGCCGCTCCGAGGCCTGGTCGGGGGTTCGCGCCGGCGGTGGCGCCGGTTGGACGGTCGGCGGCGCTCCGGCCGCGCCACTCCCGCCGGCGGCCGCGCGCCGTGCCTCCTGCTCCACGACCTTGCTCTGGGGATACGGAACCCGCTGGTGGTACATCCCGAGCAGCTGGGCCACGAAGGCCTCCGAGATCGTGTCGAGGTCGCGCAGCGTGAGGTCGCATTCGTCGAACTGGCCGTCATCCATCCGGTCGCTGATGATCCGGTGGACCATCGCCCGGATCGCCGGTTCGTCGCGCGAGGACAGCGAGCGGACCGAGGCCTCGACGCCGTCGGCCAGCATGATGAGCGCGGCTTCCTTCGACTGGGGCTTGGGCCCGATATGGCGGAACCGACGCTCGTCGACCGCATCGGCAGCGCGCTTGCCGGCGGCGGTCGCGGCCTCGCGAGCCTTGGCCAGGAAGTAGCTGATCGTCGCGGTCCCGTGGTGCTGCGGGATGAACGCGATGAGGGCCTTCGGGAGCTTGGCCTCGTAGGCGATGTCGATTCCGTCGGCCACGTGCTGCTTGAGCATCGCGGCCGATTCGTCCGGTTCCATCTCGTCGTGGATGTTGGGGCCGCCGGCCTGGTTCTCGATGAACCCCTCCGGGTTCGCGAGCTTGCCGATGTCGTGGTAGTAGGCGGCCACGCGCGTGAGGAGCGGATCGGCGCCGATCGCCTCGGCGGCGCGCTCGGCGAGGTTGCCGACCATGAGCGAGTGGTGATAGGTGCCCGGCGTCTCGAGCAGGAGGCGCCGAAGGAGCGGCTGCGACGGGTTGGCCAGCTCGAGGAGCTGGAAGACGGTGAGGATCCCGAACACGTTGCCGAGCACCGCGAACGTGCCCACCGCGGCGATCGCGGCCCCGCCCGCGGACAGGGCCGAGGCGCCCCACAGCTGGACGATGCCCGTCACGTCCCGTTCACCCAGGAGCGAGAAGGCGGTGATGACGAGCGACTGCGCCACGAAGGCCACGGCACCGGCCTGGAGGAACGTCTGGAGGCGATCCCCGCGCCGGACCCCGAGCACGCCCGCGAGGCCGCCCAGGAACACGTACGTGCCGAGCTCCAGGGATCCGTTGATGGCCCCGGCCACGATGCCCGTGATCGCCGCCAGCACGATCGCGATCTCGGCATCGAGGAGCACCGCGACGAGGATCGGGATGGCCGCGAGCGGCATGACGAACGGCAGGGCGGCGCGGCCCGCCACGAGCTTGAGTGCTGCCGTGCCGATGAGCAGCAACAGGCTGATGAGCAGCAGGACGTTGTTCCGATGGGAGAAGTCCCGCCGGAACCGCCAGATCCACCCGAGCAGGAGCATCACGAGCAGCCCGCTCAGGATCAGCCAGCCGGCGATGGACTTGAGGTCCAGCGCCGCCGTGTCGAGGCCGAAGGCGGAGATCCGCACGGCATCGATGTCGGT
>CAZVDO010000058.1:8381-14093 GCA_964625345.1 uncultured Anaerolinea sp.
CGGAGCTCCGTTCGCTCGATCGTGTCGAGGACCCGCTCCGCCTCCGTCTTGACCGGCTGCCAGCGGCTCGGGTCGAGGGCGAGCAGCGTGGCGCCCGTCGTCTCCGACAGGTCCCGGGCGATGCGGGTGAGGATCACCGTCCGGAGCGTCTCGGACGTCCCGGCCTCGAACGCCGTGTCGAGCGAGCCCATGCCCTCCCGGAACGCGAGCACCTGCGCCGTGGCGATCGTCGTGGCCCGCTCGCTCGAGTAGTCGTAGACCGGGTCGACCGCGTCGCGTGCCTGCTGGCGCGCCTGCTCAGTGAGCAGGTCGTTGGTGAACGTCAGGGCGCGGGGCGCGACGATGTCGCTGGGGACCAGGTCGCCCACCTGCAGGTCGATCCGCTGGGGCGAGAGGTCGGCCCCGAGGATCGCGGTCATCGCCACGATGAGGGCGAGGGCCGCGACCAGGAGGCGGCCGGCCTCGCGTCGCGTCAGCTGGACGGCGTCGGCACTTCGGTGGGCGAGCATGCCGGCTAGTGCCGATCTCCGTCGTGGGCGGCGAGGTCCGCGGCCGCGAGCGCCTGGGCGACGAGGCCGCTCACGACCTTGCCGTCGGCGCGGCCGCGGGTGCGCGGCGAGAGCCAGCCCATGACCTTCCCGAGGTCCCGCGGTGACTGCGCGCCGGTGGCCGCGATGGCCTCGGCCACGAGGGCTCGGAGCTCTTCTTCGCCGAGCGCCGCGGGCAGGAACGCGGACAGGATCTCGATCTCGGCGGCCTCCTTGGCGGCGAGGTCCGCCCGATTGCCGGCCTCGAAGGCCACGATCGATTCGCGGCGGGTCTTGACCTCGCGCACGAGGATCGCGAGGACCTCGTCCTCGGAGTACTCGCGGCGATCCCGCTTCTCGGCGTTGTAGATCGCGTTGGAGGCCATGCGCAGCGTGTCGCGGCGCAGGGCGTCACCCGACCGCATCGCGGCGGTCGTCTCGGCGTGGAGCCGATCCTTGAGGGTCACCGGAACTGGCACCTCGGGCGAGGAGGGCGATCAGCGGACGGCGTGGCCGTCACGCGCTCAGCCCTGCGGCGTTCGGGCGTTCTTCCGACGCTTCGCTTCCTTGCGCTTCCGCTTCACGCTGGGCTTCTCGTAGTGCTCGCGACGGCGAGCCTCAGCGAGGATGCCCGACTGCTGGATCTTCTTGTTGAAGCGGCGCAGGGCGCTCTCGAACGTCTCGTTCTCGCCGACTCGGACTTCTGCCAATCCGGATTCACCTCCTCCGGCCACGCTCGTCTTCGCCGTGCGGGGTCGCGGCCGACCGATCCGAACGGGGCGCCGACCTGTGGGGCAGGTTCGGGGCCGCCGGAGTGTGGCACACGAGGTCGGAGGGGTCAAACATCCCCCTCGCACGCCACCGGTCCGCTCGCTAGGATGCGGCCATGCTGAAGGTGGGCTCGATCGTGATCCGGGTGACCGATCTCGAGCGCCAGACCGCGTTCTGGACGGCGGCGCTCGGATACCTCGCCCGGGAGCCGGATTCGGACGACTTCCGGCTCCTGTACCCACCCTCGGGACGGGGTCCGAACGTGTCGCTCGATATGCACCACTCGGAGGCCCCCATCCCGCCGCGGATCCACCTGGACCTGTACGCCGACGACCAGGCCGCCGAGGTGCGCCGACTGCTCGCCCTGGGCGCCACGGAGGTCCACTGGGACAAGCGCCCGCCCGATGCGGACTACGTGATCCTGGCCGATCCCGAGGGCAATCGCTTCTGCGTGATCGACGCGGGCTAGAGGAGCGTCGCCGCGACGCGGGCCAGCCCGGGCCGCTCCCTTACGACCAGGGCAATCGCTCGTGGAGCACGACCAGCCAGACGAGGTCCGCGACGGCGATCGCCGCCCACGCCCCGATGATCAGCGTCGGACGCCGCAGGAAGCACTTCGACCAGGACACGCCGAGGGTGATCGACTTCGCGTAGAGCACGATCGCGACGACGGCGACGACGAGCACGAAGATCGCCGGTGACACCGCCCAGGCGATGAGGCCCACGGTCCCCATGCGGCAGAACGTGAACGCGAGGTGCTCGTACTTCTCCGCCGGCGTCCGGGGCGGACGAACGTAGGACGCGGGGCCGACCGGGCCCGTCGGCGCGACCTGGGCGGTCACGACGGCACCGCGGCCGTCCGGGGCCGTACGTTGTCCAGGCTGATCAGCTCGCGGGCGGGCACCATGCCGGCCGACGTGTGGCGCCGCAGGTCCCCGAACAGCTGCCGGGCACAGAACGGAATGCGCACGGGATTCTCCTCGCCGTTGGTCGAGCCGACGTGGACGCAGCACTGCTGCAGCCGCTCCACGTTCAGCGTCCAGGCATCCATGAAGGTCTTGACGGAAATGCGCTTGACCCGCTTCGCGATGTCCTCGACGGCTCCCTGCTTGTCGAAGATCCACTTGCCCATCGTCTTGACGAAGCCCGTCACGCCGAGGTCGCAGGCCTCGCAGATCCGGAGCAGGTGGTCGACCATCTCGGGTCGGGACACGAGCGTGGTCTCGGACATCATCCCCACGAGCGCCGCCCACATCGCGTCGTCGGGCGCGATCCGGTTCGACATCAGCCCCAGGTACTGCTTGAGCTGGTCGATCCCGAGCATCCGGGGGATGGAGCGCCAGTCGCCGTCGTCGCCCTGGACGAAGTACGTGAGCGACGAGCAGTCCGGGTGGGAGCACGGCAGGGCGATGAAGTCGTCCTGGCCGATCCGGCCGTCTGTCTGTGCGCCCAGTCCCAGGAGCGTCCCGGTCGTGGTCTGGCGCCGCATGGGGTCGATGGCGCCCGAGCGGCCGGATCCGAACACCGGCTGGAACGCGACGCCGGCGATGAAGTCCGTCGCGAGCGCGTATTCGGCGATCGCCCCGATCTCGTGGTCGTTCACGCCCTCGGCCACCGCCACCGCGAGCGTCGTGAAGACGTGCCGGTCCGCCAGACGCCGGATGGCCTCGGCCTTGACAGCGCGGAGGTCCTCGCCCCGGTGATACAAGTGCGTCTCCAGCTCGAAGCCGTCGAACTGGAGGTAGACCTCCATGCGGCTCCGCAGCCGTCCCAGGGCATCGGCGAAGGCGGCGTCCCGGGCGATCCGGATGCCGTTCGTGTTGAGGATCACGCGGACCACGTTGCGGGACGTTGCGGCCTCGATGATCTCGAGGATCTCCGGGTGGACGGTCGGCTCGCCGCCGGACAGCATGAGCACGTCCACGCGGCCGCCCTCGCGCTCGATCGCCGCGTCGAGAGATCGGAGGATGTGGGGCAGGCGCGCGAACTTGCCGACGCCCGGCGCCGAGATCGCGAAGCAGGTGGGACACTCCAGGTTGCAGGACTCGGTGACGTCGATGAGCAGCACGCAGCTGTGCTGGGTCTGGAGGTCCCCGAGTCCGTCCAGGTAGCCCATCGGGATGGGCCTGGTATTGGCGGGCGTGTCCGGGATGATCTCCCGGGTGGGCGTCCGCCACTGCTGGAGGTACTCCCAGAGCCGCTGGTCCTCCTCGTACAGGCTGGTGACCGTCCCGTGCCCCCGGCGGCACGTGCGGCGCAGGTAGACGCGGCCGTCCTGGGCCACGAGGTTGCCCTGCAGGATGTCGGTCTCGTAGTCGATCGCACGATCCGGATCGTCGCTGAAGCAGTGCCCGCAGACCGTGAGCACCATCCGGAGCGGCGTGTACGGGCGAAGGTCGAGCACGTGCCGGGCCCGTCAGGCTGCGGCGCGCGGGATCGGCAGGCCCGACGCGACGCAGATGCCCGCGATGGCGAGCCACAGGAGCACCGGCACCAGCATGAGGACGGCCATGCTGCCACCGGCAGGCCGCATCAGCCTGATCCAGAGCCGACCGAACACGAACCCGACGATGCAGGCCACCCCGAGGACGACCGTGCCAACGATCGAACTCCCGTAGGCCTTTGCGCTCTCGTTGACGAGCATGCCGGCGGCCAGCAGCAGGAACGTCCCGAGGAACAGGCCGTTCGTGATCGCCTTCGCACGCGCCTTCGTCGGAGCGGCGTCGAGGGTGCTCGACGCTCGGGCGGCGGCCTCGCGGACCGCGTCGTCGCTCCACCCCGCCGCAGCGGCCGTGGCCGACAGGGCCTCGACCGTGTACCGATCGAGGTGCGCCTCGAACCACGATTCGAGGCCGCGGTTGCCGTACTGCGAGACCGGCGGGGCCGCGGGCGTCGCGGCCACGTCAGGATCGTCGGCGTCGGGCGTGACGGGCGGGGGCATGGTCATGACGTCACCTCCAGGAACGTGGGGGTCGGAACCGGCGCGGGGGGCGACGGTACCGCCCAGGTGCGGCGCAGGATCGCTCGGGTGAAGTGGATCGCCAGCAGGAGGAGGATCGGGAGGAGCACCCACTGGGGCGCGGTCAGGCCGAGGGCCTGGGGCGGACTCGTCCGCAGGAACTCCACGAGGAACCGGAAGATCGCCGCCGCGATCAGGTACAGCTTCAGCGTGTCCCCAGCGACCGGGACGCGACTCCGGAAGCGCCAGACCAGCAGGGCGGCGACGACGTTGAAGGCGATCTCGTAGAGCATCGTCGGATGCATCGGCCCGAGGCAGCCGGGGCAATCGGCCACGGCGGCGGCCGCGGCGGGGCTGACCGTGATCCCCCATGGCAGGTCGGTCGGCTTGCCGAGCGGGAGCTCGGACAGGAAGCAGCCGACCCGCCCGATCGCCGTGGCGACCGGGATCGCGAGCGCATAGCAGTCGCCGGTGGACCGGCGATACCCGAGGGCGCGCTTGGCGAGGACGATGGCGAGGTAGCCACCGGCGACGGCGCCGATGATCGACTTCCCGCTCCGCTCGATCGCCTCTGTCACGGACATCGCGGCAAAGGCGGCTACCGCATCCGGGCGCTCCCAGATGGTGATGAGGCGGGCACCTACCACGGCGCCCGCGAGCGCCGCCACGGAGATCGTCACGATCGTGCCGTCGAGCCAGCCGCGGCTCCGCAGGGCTCGGTAGTAGATCGCAAATCCGACCGCCACCGCGAGCACACTGAACGCATCGTGCGTCCCGATCGCGAACGGTCCCACGTCGGCAAGGATCGGCAACACCGGACGGACGCCCTCCCTGTCCCCTGGCGGCGAACGATAGAGGCTCGGCTGGTGCCTGGGAAGGTGGATTCGGACGCGGTGCCACCGGCGATCGACCCGGCGATCCGACGGGTCCGCCAGCGAGCGTCCTCGGCCGTCCTCGTCCGCCGTGCATCCGGGCGCGGCTCGTCCTGTACGCTCGGCCGATGTCGCCAACAGCTGCGCCCCGGACCGCTCTCGTGTTCGGCGCCGCCACGCGCCACTCGATCGCCTGGGCCGTCGCGGAGCGCCTGGCCGCCGACGGGGTCCGCGTCGGGTTGGTCTACCGGCGTCCCGAGAGCGCGCGGCGGATCGCGCCGCTTGCCGAGCGCATCGGCGCGCCATTCGCGATGGCCTGCGACGTGCGGGACGATGCCGCCATCGAGGCCGTCATGGATCGCGCGCGATCGGACCTCGACGGGCACGTGGACGTCCTCGTGCATGCCCTCGCCAACGCCCCGGCTGCAGCCCTGGCGGGCCGGTTCGCCGATACGGCGCGCGCGGACTTCGCGGCCGCCCTCGACGTGAGCGCGTACTCGTTGGTCGCCCTGGCTCGCGCAGCGGAGCCCCTCCTGCGGCCGGGCAGCGCGATCGTGACCCTCACCGCGATCGGATCGCGCCG
>CAZVDO010000059.1:0-3926 GCA_964625345.1 uncultured Anaerolinea sp.
CGCCGTGGCCTGGTTCCGCTCCTTGCGCTGCGCCACGCGGCCCAGGCGACCGCCACCGCCCCGGTCCTCGTGGTCCTCCTCGCCACGGCCACCGTGGCGGCATTCAGTTCTGCGATCCTGGTCCACCTCGACCGGGGTGCCGAGGTCGTCGGTTGGCAGCGGGTCGGCGCCGCCTACCGCATCGACGCGACCAACGGGTCGCTGCGGAGCGGATTCGACCCGTCGACACTCCCCGACGTCGAGGCCGCCGCCGTGTCCTACCACGCCCTCATCGCGCTTGGCCCGCGGAATGCGCGCGTCGACGTCGTGGCACTGAGCGTGCACGACTACGAGCGCGTCGCGGCGGGCACGCCGGCGGAGTTCCCGTTCCCGGTCGACCTCTTCGCCGAGGGCCCGGCGGAGATTCCCCTCGTGGTGTCGGACGCCCTGGCCGACGGCACCGAGGGCGTCGGCGTGGGCAACCGCTTCCAGGTGACGATCGAGGGGTACACGTTCTCGGCGCGCGTGGTGGCGACGAGCCCGTCGCTCGCCCAGTTCAGCGACTCGCCGCTCGCGGTGATCGCGTCGCGCGACCAGATCAAGGCGATGTTCCCGCGCATCCCGCTCCAGCCCACCACGGCCTGGCTGCGCGCCCCCGATTCCTCCAGCGAGGCGATCCAGTCGGCGCTCGACGCGGCCATCCCCGTCGGCGCCGCGATGACGGTGCGCTCGGCGCTCACCGCCGAGCTGCGCGCCGCGCCGGCGACCCGATCCGTGGCCGCGGGCGTCGCGGTGGCGGCGGCCCTCACGGCGCTCTACGCGGCCCTCGCTGTGGCCGCCGCTCTCGCCCTCGCCGGGGCCGCCCGCGCGGTCGAGGTCGCCCACCTGCGCACCCTCGGCCTGACCGGCCGCCAGGCCGCCGGTCTCGTGCTCATCGAGCACGGTCCCACCGTCGTGCTGGCGTTCGGCGCGGGCATCGCCCTCGGAGCAGGCCTGGTCATCGCCATGCGCGAGAGCCTCGGCCTGGGCGCCCTGGTCGGCGCGACGACCGAACTACCGATCTCCCTCGATCCGATCCAGCTCGGAGCGGTCCTCGGCGCTATCGTCGTGGTCATCGGGCTGGGCATGGCGCTTGGCGCCCGGATGCAGGGCGGCGCGGTCCCGATGGCCGCCGTACGGCGAGGATTCGAATGACCGACCAGCGCGGGCACCAACGCGGGGACGCCGGTCCCGAGATGGAGGAGCTCCACAGCGGCGCGCCGACCACCACGGTCGCCCCGGTCGCCGGACCGGGGAGCGCCGGGCCCGCCTCGCGGGCGGTGGACCCGGGCTTCGCGGCGAGCACGATCCGGCCCATCCGGCCCCGCTTCGGCGACGGCTCGCTCATCGCGTGCGACAACCTGGTCCGGATCTACAAGATCGCCGACCTCGAGGTCGTCGCCCTCCAGGGCCTCGATCTCCTCGTCGACGCCGGCGAGATCGTGGCGATCATCGGCGCCTCCGGCTCGGGCAAGTCCACCCTGCTCAACATCCTCGGCGGGCTCGATACGCCGTCGGCCGGGCGGGCGGTGGTCGACGGCCACGATCTCGGCCAGCTGAGCCGGCCCGCCCGGACGGCCTACCGCCGGCGCGTGGTCGGCGTCGTCTGGCAGCAGACGGCACGCAACCTCCTCCCGTACCTCACGGCCGCCGAGAACGTGGAGCTCCCGATGATCCTCGACGGCGCGCGGGACCGGAAGCGACGCGCCCGCGAGCTTCTCGAGCGGGTCGGCCTCGGCGACCGAGCCGGGCACCGGCCGGAGCGCCTGTCGGGCGGCGAGCAGCAGCGCGTGGCCATCGCCGTGGCCCTCGCGAACCGGCCGGCCGTCCTCCTCGCGGACGAGCCGACGGGCGAGCTCGACAGTGCGACCTCGGCCGAGATCTTCGCCGTGCTGCGGCGGGTGAACGCGGACCTCGGGACGACGATCGTGGTCGTGACCCACGACGCGCACGTTGCCGAGCAGGTCCAGCGCACGGTGTCGATCCGCGATGGCCGGACCGCGACCGAGACCTTCCGGCGCACCGAGCAGACCGAGGAGGGCGATCACCGGATCGTCGCCGAGGAGTTCGCCGTCCTCGACCGGGCCGGCCGCCTCCAGCTCCCCAAGGCGCACGTCGAGGCGCTCGAGCTGCGCAACCGGGTTCGCCTGCGCCTCGAGGACGACCACGTCGGCGTGTGGCCCGACGCGCCCCGAGAGGAGGCAGGCAAGTGACGATCGCGACCGCCGCCGGGCGCCGTGCCGAACCGTTCTCCGGCCCGCTCGTCCGCACCGAGGCGCTCGTCCGCGACTACCCGTCCGGGGACGGCGTGGTGCACGCGCTGCGAGGCATCGACCTGCAGGTCGGCCAGGGCCAGCTCGTGGCCGTCCGCGGCCGCTCGGGCAGCGGCAAGACCACGCTGCTCAACCTGCTCGGCGGCCTGGACCGGCCCACCTCGGGTCGGGTCGTCGTGGCCGGCGAGGAGATCTCGGCGCTCGATGACCGGGCGCTCGTGGACGTGCGTCGCCGCACGATCGCGTTCGTGTTCCAGTCCTTCGGGCTCGTGCCGATCCTCACCGCGGCCGAGAACGTGGAGGTTCCGCTCCGGCTCGTCGCGGCCGAGCCACGGGAGCGCGATCGACGCGTCGGCGAGCTGCTCGAGGCGGTCGGCCTGCACGAGCGTGCCCGGCACCGGCCCCACGAGCTCTCGGGTGGCGAGCAGCAGCGCGTGGCGATCGCCCGCGCCCTCGCCAACCGCCCGCGGCTCCTGCTGGCCGACGAGCCCACGGGCCAGCTCGATTCGGAGACGGGCCACCGGATCATGCTCGTGCTCCGGCAGGTCGTCCGGGCCGAGGGGATCACCGCCATCGTGGCCACCCACGACCCGCTGATGATGGATGTCGCCGACCGGGTCGTGGAGCTCGTCGACGGCACGCTGGTGGAATCGGCGGTCGCGCGCTAGGGGAGCGGGCACGCGGGCGACAACGGGCCCCGCCCGGCACTTGCATCCCCGGCCCGCGCGCGGTACAACCAGCGCCCGTGCCCGTCCGGTCCCGTCGCCCTGCCCGCCGCTCCATGCCCGCGCACGCCCATCGCGCGCCGCGTCGGATCCCGACGCGCCTGCCCTGGGCCCTGGCGTCGGCGTTCGTGGCCGTGTTCGCCACCCCGTCGCTCGCCGGTCCCATGCCGACGCAGGACGTGGCCGGCATCGTGTCCGTCGCCTCTGCGGCTCCAGCGTTCGAACCGGCGCCGGGCGCCGCGGCCGACTTCGGCCGGGTCGCCGATCCCAGGGGCGAGCGATCGGCCTCGGAGATCCGGGTCCCACCACCGCTGGACTCGTTGACGGGCTACGCCTGGCCGATCCACGGGGCGCGGATCACGCTCGGGTTCGGGCCCTCGCGGTTCGGCTCGCGCATCGTGGATGGGGCGGCGTTCCACGACGGCATCGACCTTGCCACCTTCTGCGGCGACCGCATCACCGCGGCGCATGACGGGACCGTGCTCGCCGCCGGGCGCCACTACGACGAGGTCATGGGCTGGGTGGGCGACCTCACCGCGTACACCGCCCGGCTGGATGCCGAGCACCTCTGGCTGACCCTCCCGAACGTCGTCGTGGTCGACGACGGGAACGGTTACCGGAGCGTCTACGCGCACTTCCGCAAGGTCGTCGTCGCCCCCGGCGACATCGTTCATGCCGGCGACCTGCTCGGCTATGAGGGGGCGACGGGTCGCGCGACCGGGTGCCACCTCCACTACGGCCTGTTCAGCCCCGACGAGGTGCGGACCTTCCAGCTCGAACCCAAGGCCGCGGCCCACATGCTGCTGCCGGCTGCGCAGATCGCGCGGGTGGACCCGCTGCTGGTCCTGCCGCCGCTCGAGGACGCCGGGATCCGCGAGTAGGCCTCCCGAGCGGGGGCTGCGTGGCCGCC
>CAZVDO010000059.1:4026-13745 GCA_964625345.1 uncultured Anaerolinea sp.
TCCCGTCAGGCCGCCGGACTGCGCCGGAACCGCCGCGCGATGAGCGCGTAGCCCGGGATGCGCGGCAGCGCCGTCGAGAGGGCGGGATGCTCGCCGCTGCGCCGCTCGATGGTCAGGAGCCGCGCGGCTGCGTCATCGGGCTGCCGGGCGTCGACGACCGCCGCATCGATCGCGGTTCGCCCCGGCTCGGCGGCCCCGAGGGCGTCCACGATCGCGGTGGGAAAGGCGCCGGCCTCGAACTCGGCTCGTGCCTCCGCCTCGGCGCGCCAGCGGGGACGCCGGAGGAGGACGCTGCGCCAGCCCTCGGCAACGGCCATGGTGACCCTCCCATCGCCCGGTGTCGGGTCGCTGGCGAGGTCCTCGCCCCGTGACCACCGGGCCGCCTGGTGGAGGAGCGCGTACTCGTCGAGATCCGCGTAGGCGGCCAGGGCCTCGGCAGGCGAGCGGTCGCCGAAGATCGCCTGGATCGAGGGACCGAAGACCTCGGCGAGGTCCAGGTCGATGGCTCGGACCGTGCGATGGAAGTAGACCTGCTGATACAGGTGCAGGCGCGCCCCGAGGAAGCCCTCGAGGGCGGGCACGCCGGATTCCCAGAGCGTCAGCCCGCTCGGACCGATGTACGCGTACCGCCGCAGCCGCTCGACGTCGATCCCCACCGCCACCCCCGTGAACCAGGCATCGCGGCGGACGTAGTCGAGGTTGTCGACCGTGAACACCCCCGAGAGGAGCGGCTGCAGGGTCCGCACCCAACCCGGCATCGTCGGGTCGGCCAGGGCGGGCTTGGCCACGAGGAAGGACACCCAACGCGGATCGATCTGCTCGTGCGCCCCAAATGCGTCCCGCTCCGGGCTGCTGCCGGGCGCCCGGCGCAGGCCGGCGATGAGCGGCCCGAGCTCGCGCTCGATGATGAGCTGGCTGAGGTCCTCGTGGGACAGGCTCTTCACGCCGGGCCGGCGCGCATCCGCGGGTGCGGGGAAGGCCGACAGGACGCGGTCGTCGAAGAAGTGGGCGAACGGGCCGTGGCCCGCGTCGTGGAGGAGCCCGGCCACGCGGAGGGTCTCGACCACCAGCCCCTCCGACGGCGGCGGCTCGCTCCCGGATTTCGCCAGGTGCCCGCGGAGGGTCGGATAGAGGCTTCGTGCCCACAGGCCCGCCTCGTGCATGACGCCGAGCCCATGCGTGAACCGGGAGTGCTCTGCCGTCGGGAACACCCAGCGGGCGCTCTGGAGCTGGCTGATCCGGCGCAATCGCTGGACCCAGGCCGTGTCGAGGAGGTCCTCTTCGGCGACGTCCTCCCGCGGCAGGCCCGCCGCCGCGGCCTCATCCGGCGCGAGGCGCTTGGTGAGCTCCACGTAGCCGTGGATTGGATCGCTGATCAGGTTGACCGCGGCGAAGGGGTGGGCCACCTCAGAACGCGATACGGCCGCCCGGAATCGCCGGGCCCGGGAGCTCGATGGGCTCCGGCGTCGGCGTTGGGGTCGGCGTGGGTGCGCGCGCCGTGCTGGGCGCGCGCGTGGCCGTCGGCTTGGGCGTCGTGGCGGCCTTGATGCCCGACACGCCGGGGATGTCCACGAGCACGGCACTCGCATACGTCGAGCCGTCCGCGTCGCGATGGGCCACCCCAATGCCAATCGAGTCCATGGTCGGGTTCATGAGGATGCTCCAGTGGCTCGAGCTCTTGCGCCACGACTCGAAGATCACCGACGCGGCCTGGGATCCCCAGGGATAGGAGTTCGAGGCGAGCACCTCCCCGTATAGGTCCCACGACACCCCCGCATCGTCGATCTGGCACTCGAGGCAGCCGGCCGCGTCATGCGAGAGCACGCCCTTGCTCGCGAGCGTCGCCGCGCGGACCCCAGACACCGAAACGAGGCGGCTGTCGAGGCGCAGCTGGAGCAGGCCACGACTGGCCCGCGCCGCGTTGATCTTCGAGAGGAGGAGGCTCTCCATCGATTCGGCGGTGCCCGCCGACACGGGGCGCGCAGGCTGGAGCGGCACGAGCCCGCTCGCGGCGATGACGCTGAAGGTCATCGCCACCGCGAGGGCGCGCACGGATGGCAGCCGGGCGAGGGCACGTCGCCGGAGCATGTCCCGATGGTAGCCCGGAACGCTCATCCGTAGATCGCGGCGGCCTCCGCAAGCCGGTCCGCGACGTCCCGGCGGAGGTCCTCGGGCGCGAGGACCTCGACGTCAGCACCCCACGACAGGATCCAGAGCCGGATCTCCAGCGGCCCGGCGACCGTCCCGCGCCAGCGCAGGCTGCCGTCCGTCTCGCGTTCGATCTCCTGGCTCGGATGCCAGATCGTCTCGGCGACGCGCTGCGCCACGGACGCGCGAAATCTGAGCTCGATCTCCATCGGCGGCTGGTCGGCGATGATGTCCCACGCCCGACGGAGGAGCGTCTCCACCATGCCGGGCTCGGGCGGCTCGAAGCGCTCGAGGGTCACGCTCACGGCCGAGATCCGCTCGACCTTGAAGGTCCGAAGGGCGTCCCGCTCGAGGTCCCAGCCGATCAGGTACAGGGCGTGCGTCTGGGTTGACGGCTCGAGCAGGTATGGCCGGACCCGCGCCACCCGCCGCTCATCGGGCCGGCCCTCGTAGCGCGCCGGCAGGTACGTGATCTCGACCACCCGTCGTTCGGCCCAGGCCCGGGTCAGGGCGTGGACGTGGCCCACGAACGCCGGATTCGGCTGGGCTCGCTGGAGCACGTCGAGCGACCGATGCACGTGCTCCGAGAGCGGGGCGGGCAGCCCGCCGGCCAGCTTCTCGAACGCCGCCGCGAGGTCGGGATCGTACTTGTCCGCATAGCGAACCACGAGGCGGGTGGCCAGGAAGACGGCCATCGCCTCCGACGTGGTGAGCTTGAGGGGCGGCAAGAAGGCGGATTCGAGGATGCCCCAGCGTCCGTCGTCGCTCCAGGTGGGCAGGGCCAGCTCGCCCTCGAGTGCGACCAGGTCCCGGTAGGCGGTCCGGCGCGAGATCCCGAGGCGCTCGGCCAGGTCCTCCGCCCGGATCCCGTCCGGATGGGCGCGCAGGACGCTCGCAACCCGGACCAGGCGTGCACCTCGATCCCGCTTGGCGCTGGAGCCGCCCTCATCGAATCCGGCCATCGGTCCTCCTGTAGGCCCGGGCGCGGGCCGGCCGGCTCGACCGGCGCTGGGGAGGAGGATACCGGCCCTGCCGGACGGCATCCAAAGT
Source organism: uncultured Anaerolinea sp. (assembly GCA_964625345.1). GTDB lineage: Bacteria > Chloroflexota > Limnocylindria > Limnocylindrales > CSP1-4 > UBA5189. The sequence goes on from CAZVDO010000059.1 coordinate 7,225, forward strand.
ACGGGGTGGCCATGGGACCGTCGGGCCATCGTCACCGAACCGGACCGGACCGACCATCTCCACACCGGACCACGCGGTGCTCCTCGCACCGGCCGGCAGCAGGCGGAGTCGGCGATGGCGAGCCACGGCCAGCGACCCGAGGCCCCGACGGGCAGCGCGTATCGCGCGCTCCTCGTGCGCGGCTTCACGCCGGGCGAGGCTGCGAACCTCGTGGCCTGGATCCATGGGATCCAGCCGGACGCGGGGCGCGCCTGGCGGATTGCCGAGGTCGATCGCCTCCTGTTCCTCCGGTCGCGCTGCATGGCGCGGACCATCGGCCTCGACGACGGCCTGACCCTCGAGGAGCGCGTTCCCGCCGTCTGAGCGACCGTGGCCGGGGCCGGGGAGCCTTCGGTACCATGCGGGCATGGAACGTCCCGTCATCAGCTTCATCACCGACTTCGGGCCCGAATCCGCGCCCGCCATCTGCCGCGGGGTCATGCTCGGCATCGCCCGCGACGCCCACATCGTGGACATCAGCCACAGCGTCCGGAAGTACGCCATCCGCGACGGCGCGTACCTGCTCTGGTCGGCCGTGCGCTCGATGCCGGTCGGAACCGTCCACGTCGTGGTCATCGACCCCGGGGTCGGCACCGCCCGCCGGGGCATCGCCATCCGCACGGCGCGCGGCGACGTCCTGGTGGGACCGGACAACGGGGTCCTGATGCCCGCCGCGGACGTGCTCGGCGGGATCGCCGAGGTCCGCGAGCTCGAGAACCCCGCCTTCATGCTGGACCGCATCTCCGCGACCTTCCACGGCCGAGACGTGTTCGCGCCGATGGGCGCGCACCTCGCTGCGGGCCGGCCGTTCGATGCCGTCGGCCGTCGCCTCGACGCCGAATCGCTGGTGCAGCTGTCCTTCCCGCGGCCGACCGCGCGCGGCGGCGACCTCGAGACCACCGTGCTGTTCATCGACTCGTTCGGCAACGTGCGGCTCTCGGGCGTGCCCGAGGACCTCGCCGGTGCGGCCGGCGCCCTGCGATCTGGCCGCGAGTTCGAGGTCACGTTCGGGGGCAACGGACACGCCACGATCGTGGAGCGTGTGCCCTGGGCGACGACGTTCGGGGAGCGACCGCTGGGCGAGGCGCTCCTGTACGAGAACTCGTTCGGCGGCCTGGCGCTCGCCGACAACCAGGGGAACCACGCCGCCCGCCTGGGAATCGAGCCAGGCCTGGACGTCCGGATCCGTCCGGCGTAGGCGCGGCCATGCGTCCCGTCATCACGTTCGCGACCGACTTCGGGCCGGCCGCCCCGGCCGTGTGCCGGGGCGTCATGTACCGGATCGCGCCCGACGCCCTGATCATCGACATCAACCACCAGATCCCGCGGTACTCGATCCGCGATGGGTCGGGGACCCTCGTGTTCGCGCTCCCGCACATGCCGGTGGGCGTCCACGTCGCGGTCGTCGATCCCGGGGTCGGCACCGAACGCCTCGGCGTCGCCCTGAAGGTCGAACGGGGCGACATCCTCGTCGGGCCGGACAACGGCCTGCTCATGGCGGCCGCGGACCGCCTCGGAGGCGTCACCGCCGCGCACGCCCTCGAGAACCCGGCCTACATGCTCGAGAAGGTCACGAGCAGCTTCCACGGCCGCGACATCTTCGCGCCGATGGGCGCCCACCTCGCCATGGGCGTGCCCATCGAGGACGTCGGGCCCGCGATCGATCCAGCGACCCTCGTCCGCCTGCCCGAGATCCGACCGGAGATTCGCGACGGAGCGCTGGTCTCCCAGGTCGTGCATGTCCTCATCTACGGCAACGTGACCTTCGCGGGCACCACGGGCGACCTCGAGGCGGCGATCGGTCCGCTGACCCCCGGACGGAGGATCGTCCTCGACTTCCCGGCCCATGACGGCGCCGCGGCGGTCAACGAATCGACGGTCTGGGAGCGGACCTTCGGCCGCGTACCGCTCGGGTCGTCGCTCCTCATGGAGGACTCCGAGGGCCACCTCTCGCTGGCGGACAACCAGGGCAACGCCGCCGCCCGACTCGGCCTGGCACTCGACCGGCCCGTCGTCATCCGCGCCGGCTGATCGGGCCACCGGGCGCGCACCCCATGGCCGATCCCATCGTTCGCATCGACGGGCTGACGTTCCGGTACCGGCGCGCGACCGAGCCCGCCATCCACGACATCAACCTCGAGATCGAGCCCGGCGAGGTGCTCCTCGTCGCCGGACCGTCGGGCTGCGGAAAGAGCACGCTCATCCGGGCCATCAACGGGCTCATCCCGCACGCCTACCCGGGCGAGCTCGAGGGCACGGTTCGCGTCGGCGGCACGCCCACCACCGAGCAGCGCCTGCGCGACATCTCACGGCTCGTCGGCACGGTCCTCCAGGACCCGGCCAAGCAGATCGTGGGGGCCACGGTCGAGGCCGAGCTCGCGTTCGGGCCGGAGAACCTCGGGGTGGCGCGCGAGGAGATCCGGCGCCGCATCGGCACGGTGGCCGACCAGGCCGGGATCCGGCCGCTCCTCGGCCGCGAGACCTCGGCGCTATCGGGCGGCGAGCGCCAGCTCCTCGCGGTCGGCGGCATCCTCATGCTCGAGCCGCGGCTGTACGTCGTGGACGAGCCCCTGGCAAACCTCGACCCGGCCACGGCTGCGCGCCTCATCGCCCTCCTCCGCGGCCTGGCCGATGACGGGCACGCGGTCGTGATGGTCGAGCACCGCGTCGAGGAAGCCCTCGACCTGCGCCCGGATCGCGTGCTCTACCTCGAAGGCGGCCGCACCCGCTACCTCGGCGGCGTCGCCGGGTTCCTCGCGATCGCGGACCCGGACGCGGTCAAGCTGCCCTTCGACGCGGTGCTCGCGCGGGTGCGCGCCGATCCGACCCTTGCCGGCACGGCGCTCGGGCGCCGGAGTCCGGGCCAGGCCCAGGGCGGCGACGGCACGGGCGCCGGGCCCTCCGATCCGCCGAGGCTCACCTATCGCGAGGTGACGGCCGGGTACGGGGATCGGCGCATCCTCCACGGCATCGACGCCACCTTCGGGCGGCGCGAGATCGTGGCGGTCCTCGGACCGAACGGATCCGGCAAGACCACGCTCTTCCGGACCGCGATGCGGCTGCTCAAGGCCACGGGCGGCCAGATCCACGTCGACGGGGCGCCGATCGAGGATCGGACGGTCGCCCAGCTCGCCACCACGTTCGGGTACGTGTTCCAGAGCCCCAGCCAGATGCTCTTCGCGCGCACGGTCCGCGAGGAGCTGGCCTTCGGGCCGCGCAACCTGGGCCGGGACCCCGCCCGCCACGACGCGATCGCGGCCGATGCCCTGCGCCGGACCTCGCTCGACGGGCTCGAGCAGATCCTCGACCGACCACCGCTCACGCTGTCGTTCGGGCAGCAGAAGCGGCTCGCCCTGGCCATCGCGCTGACCCTCGAACCGCCCACCCTGATCCTCGACGAGCCGTCCGCGGGACAGGATCACCACACCGCGCGAGCCTTCATGCGGGAGGTCCTCGCGATCCCCGGCCTCGAGTCGATCTATCTCGTGACCCACGACGTGGACCTTGCATTGACGCACGCAGACCGTATCCTGCTGTTCAGGGACGGGCGAATCGTCGCTGACGGACCGCCCGAGCTCGTCGCCGAGGATGAGGATCGCTGGATCGCCTGCAATCTTCGCCACACGTCGCTGATGCGCGCCAATGCCCGATGGCGTGGCCGGCACGGTGGGTTCCTTGACGCAGAGACCCTGGCCGCCCGGATCCTGGCGGATGCCGGCGGTTCCACCACACCGGGGGAAGGAGGCACGGTCGTCGGCGCTGGCTGATCGCTCATCCTCGTCGTTTGCGACCATCCAAGGAGGGATTGGATGAATTCCATGTCCATGGGACGCTCCATGTGGAGCGTCGATTCACGGGTCATCGTCTATGCCGCCATCGGCGCGGCCCTGTACGGCGTGCTGGCCCTGTTCAGCTTCGTCATCCCCGGATCGAACAACGTGTCGGTCCGGCCGGCCTTCGCGATCGTGCCGTTCTTCGGCTACGCGTTCGGGCCCGTCGCCGGCCTGTTCACCGGCCTCGTCGGTAATGCCATCGTCGACCAGCTCAGCGGCTACGGCCTGCTCACTGCCTGGAACTGGCACATCGCCAACGGGCTCGTGGGCCTCATCGCCGGCGTCCTCGCGGCCGGTCCGCTCGCCCAGATGGGCGGCAAGATCGTCGGCGCGGCGCTCGTGGCTGCCGTGTCGGTGGCCGTGGGCATGCTCTTCGTGTTCAGCGACATCTGGGTCTTCGGCAACGACTTCAACACGGCCCTGACCGGGAGCTACCTCTGGGTGCTCGTTCCGGACCTCATCGCCGGCGTGATCCTCGTGCCGATCCTGGCCCTGGCCTGGGAACCGTTGAAGGAGTCGATGGGCCGCTGAGGCCGTCTGACCCCATCGCGCGGTGATCAGCACTCCGCGCTACCTGGGACGAGGGTCGTGGCTCGGACGCCGCGACCCTCGTGTCCCGCTCCTCGTCGGCGTCCTCGCGGCGGCGACGGTGATCCAGCTCTGGGACATCCGCATCGTCCTGGTGCTGCTGGTCGCGGCCCAGCTCTACTACCGGAGCGCCGCGATCCCCTTCCGCCTCGTGCGACGCCAGTGGGCGTTCGCCATCGTGTTCGTCTCCATCCTGGTGCTCGTCAACACGATCCTGACGGGCGGTGAGGTGGGGGACTTCGACCGGAGCGACCTCCACGTCCTGTTCTTCCTGCCCGTGCTCGGGACGCCCATCTCGGCCGAATCGCTCAGCTACGGCGCCACCCAGCTGGCCCGCTTCCTGACGTTCATCACCATCGGCTTCCCGATCGCGTATGCGATCGCCCCGAGCGACCTCGGGCCGTCACTCGCCCGGCTCCGCATCCCCGAGAAGTTCGCCTTCGGCGTCGACCTCACGTACAGGTTCATCCCGAGCCTGGCCGCCGACCTCCAGGAGACCATCGACGCACAGCGCGTCCGCGGCTACGAGTGGGATCGGGGCGGGGGAGGACCCGTCGCCCGGGTGCGCCGCACGGTTCCCCTGATCATCCCGCTCACGATGAACGCGATCGTCGGCGCGGAGGACACCATCGACGCCATGGACCTGCGCGGATTCGGCACGGGCCGGCGGTCGTGGCTCCGGGAGCTCCGCTACGACCGGGACGACCGCCTGCTCCTCGGGCTCGCCCTCGGGATCTTCATCGTGATGACCGTCGCCTCCTTCGCGGGGATCACCAAGTTGTGGGTGTTCCCGCCGCTGCTCGAGCTCGCGGGCAGGTGAGCGAAGCGGTCGAGCGGTGCTGGGCCGCGTATGTCGATGCGACGGGCGCGACCGGTCCGTACACCGCGTGGGGGTTCGGCGACGACGCGAAGCCGGACCTGATGACCGAGCTCGGGCTCCTGGTTCGCGACGGCCCGAAGCGGGCCACGACCTCGCTGGCCTCCGACTACGCCGACGACCGGGAGCCCCAACCCCGCGAGGGCGACCACTCCGTGATCCTCGATGGGGAGGGCCGGCCGCTCTGCATCATCCGCACCACCTCCGTCGAGGTCCGGCCGTTCGGCGAGGTGGACGAGGCCTTTGCCTGGGATGAGGGCGAGGGCGATCGGACGCTCGCCGACTGGCGGCGCGGCCACGAGTGGTACTTCGCGTCCATCGGCCAGCCGGTCGACGACGCGACCCCCGTGGTACTCGAGCGCTTCGAACTGGTCTGGCCGCCGGTGACCGCCGAGCGCTGATCAGCCCCCGAGCATCTGCGTCAGCGTTACCGGCACGAGGCCCTTGCCCTGCAGGCCGGACAGCACCGAGGGGAGCGCCTCGAGCGTGTGCCATCCACCGAGGTGCATGAGGACGATCGATCCGCCCTGGGCGTTCGCCACCACCTTCGTCGTGATGTCCTGGGCGGTCGGGCCGCCGTCGGCGGTGGTCTTCCAGTCGATGGTGTCGATGTCCCACATGACGAGGTCCGCCCAGCCGGCTGCCCCGACGCCCGTTCGAACAGCCGTGGTCCAGGCGCCGTACGGCGGCCGGAAATACGGCTTGGTCGACACGCCGATGAGGTCGTGGATGGCGGTTTCGGTCGAGGTCAGCTGGTCGGCCATCTCCGCTGCCGTGAGGCCCGTGAAGTCGGGGTGGCTCCACGAATGGTTCCCGAACACGAACAGGTCGGGACGGGTCGCGGCGAGTTGGAGGGCAGCCCGGCCCTGGTCGGTGGTCGTGCCGGCCGCGCCGGTCGGGAAGAGCGTCGCGTGCACGTCGTGGTCGATGAGCCACTGCACGATCTGGACCGCTGGATCGAGGCGCCCGCCCATGTCGAACGTAAGGGCGACCTGGTTGGTGCCGCGGGTCCCGTGGGAAATGACCGTCGCCGGTGCGCCCGGGGCCGGCGTGACGGCCGGGCTGGCACCACTGGTCTGCCCCGGGGTCGCGGTCGGCAGGGACGGGAACGGCGTCGGGGTCGAGCTCTCGTCGAAGACCTGGCCCGGGAGCACGAGGAGCGTCCAGCCGGGCTCGATGTGGTT
>CAZVDO010000060.1:0-4353 GCA_964625345.1 uncultured Anaerolinea sp.
GCGAGTACATCTCCATGCAGTCGCAGCGCGAGCTCTTCGAGCGCCAGATCGCCCTGGAGCGGGCCGAGATGGAAGCGATGCCCGAGGAAGAGGAGGCCGAGCTGGCTGCCGTCTATCGGTCCAAGGGCTTCACGGCCAGTGAGGCACGCACGATCGCCCACCGCATGTTCGCCGATCCCCAGCACGCGCTGGACACCCTGGTTCGCGAGGAGCTCGGCCTGGACCCGGACGAGCTCGGCTCCGCCTGGGGCGCGGCCGGCGGGTCCTTCGTCGCCTTCGCGGTCGGCGCGGCCGTCCCAGTGCTGCCGTATCTCCTCACCTCGGGGACGCCGGCCTTCATCGCGGCACTGGCCGCGTCGCTGGTCGCGCTTTTCCTCGTCGGTGCGGGCGTGAGCCTGCTGACGGGCCGCAGCCTCGTGTTCTCCGCCGGGCGCCAGGTGCTCATCGGCGCTGCCGCCGCGACCGTGACGTACCTCGTCGGCAGCCTCATCGGCGTGTCGGTGGCCGGCTGAGATGCGCGGGCTGCTCGTCGCCGCGTTCGTTGGCGCGGTCATCCTCGGATACACCGTCTTCTGGTGGCACTGGCCGCTGATCCTCGGCGGCGGTGCGGCGGCGATCCTCGGCGGGCTGACCTGGCTCGGCACGCTGGCCAGGGGGAACGATCGAGCCCGCGACGACGCGGCATGGCGGGCCGCCAACCCCGACCTGGAAGAGCCGCGGCCCGAACCTTCCGAGGTCGCGCTCCGACCTGCCGGCGCCGACGACGCCGAGCGGCTGCCGAGGTGACGGGGGAGCGGCGGTCGCCCGCGTGACGGGAGCCGACCGGCTGCGTGCGGAGGGGCTCACGCCGCGGGCCTGGAGCAACGGCCCCGGCGTCGAGTACGGAGCCCATGCCCACGCGGACGACAAGGTCCTCGTGTGTGAGCGAGGCTCGATCACGTTCCGGATCGACGCCGGTCAGGGGATCGAGCTTGGACCGGGGGATCGCCTCGAGCTCCCCGCGGGCACCCGGCACGTGGCGACCGTCGGACCGGCCGGCGTCGAATGCATCGAGGCGTACCGGACGGCGGGAAGCGTTCCGCGGGTGCGTGTCCGGTCGGCCGGGTCGTGGTGATCGCGACAACGGGCGGGAATCAAGAAGCGGCCCCCGCTGGACGCGGGAGCCGCTCGGTCAATCTCGATCGAGGCCGCCCGGGGCGGCCGACCGGCTCAGTCGAGCCAGTGGGATGCGATCTGGACGGACTCGGATGGGTCGGAAGCCCGACGCCGATCCTCGCCAAGCAGCACGCTGAGCAGCGAGAACAGCGCCAGGAGCCCGAAGCCTGAGGAGGCGATCATGATGTGGGTACCTGCCGCTAGCCGTGTGCCGTCGGATCGGGGCGGGAGACCCGCCACGATCCCGGCGCCCATGCGCCGGGTTCCGACACCCGAAGTGAACCTTGCATCGCTATCGTAGCCTACGATCATTAGGCTGGCAAGGGCATTTGCTTATGAGACTGGGGTAGATGGGACAGAAACCAGCGATTGATCGCATCGACGGGCTGATCCTGCGCCTCCTCCAGGAGGACGGGCGCCGAACGTACGCGGACCTCGGCGCGGCCGCCGGGATCAGCGGGCCGGCGGCCCACGAGCGCGTGAAGAAGCTCGAGCAGCGTGGCGTGATCACGGGCTACGGGGCTCGCGTCGCACCCCAGGAACTCGGGATGGGGGTGCTCGCGTTCGTCTGGGTGACCCAGGCTCCCGGCACCGTGGCGACCGACCTCATGGGCGACTTCGGTGCCATCCCCGAGCTCGAGGAGTGCCATCACATCGCCGGCGAGGCCGACTACCTGCTCAAGATCCGGGCGCGCGACACGCGCGATCTCGAACGGATCATCCGCCACGTGCAGGGCACGCGCCACGTGTTCTCCACCGAGACGGACGTGGTCTTCTCGACTGCGTTCGAGCACCGGCCCATCCAGCCCGATCCGGGCCGCTGATCGAACGGGCCGGCAGGTACCTGCCGAGCAGGCCGGGCGGGCGCTCCCAGGCGAGCGGCGCCCGGCGGATCAGGCCGTCGCGGCTGGCTCCGCCTCGTCCTCGGGCGTACCGCGTGCTTCGGATTCCGGCTCGTCCCGGAGCGAATCCGGAGGCGGCTCCTCGAGGTAGGCATCGTGGAGCCGCAGGACCCGCTCCACGGTCGCGACCGACAATCCGTCGCCCGGTCGGGCGAGGCGCTCATGGATCCAGGCGGCCTCCGCGGGCAGCTCCTCCGCCTCGCGATCGGCCTCGCGGCGGGCTCCGTCCATGTAGATGACGGCGACGATCCCGCCTCCGGCGACCAGGCCGACGAGCAGGAGCCACCACTGGAACTCGGCCATCAGCTCGCGGCCCCGCCGCCCGTCTGCGCTCGGATCATGGCGCGGAGTCTAGGACATCGTCCGGCGGGCAACGTGGCCGGCAGTGCGGCGGGCATCGTGGTGCTCTCGCGGCGGCAGCGCGGCCAGCGGCACGGGGCACTCCGGCGTGCGCCCGGGGGCCGTCGCGATCCCGGCGCTACACTCCGCGCACATGATCTCGTTCACGCCGGACCCGATCGCGATCCAGCTCGGCCCGCTGCCCGTCTACTGGTACGGGATCGCCTATGCCGTCGGGTTGTTCGTGAGCTACCAGGTCCTCGTCCGCCAGGCACGGCGGTTCGGACAGGACCCGGAGCTCGTGGGCAACGGGATCATCGTCATCGCGATCGCCGCGCTCATCGGTGGGCGCCTCTATCACGTGATCGACCAGTGGGCCCTGTACAAGGACGACCTGCTCCGGATCGTGCTCCCGCCGTACAGCGGGCTCGGGGTGTACGGCGGCCTCGTCACCGGCGTGCTCGCGTTCGTGGTCCTCGTCCGCTACTACCGGGTGCCCGCGTGGATCTGGGCGGACATCGTCGCACCAGCGCTGTTCACGATGCAGGCCATCGGGCGCTGGGGGAACTTCTTCAACCAGGAGCTGTACGGGCCGCCTACGAACCAGCCCTGGGGCATCGCGATCGACTGCGCCCATCGCGTGCTGGCCTACCCGTGCGCCCAGTTCCCGGAGGCCACGACGGCGTTCCACCCGCTCTTCCTCTACGAATCCCTGTCCGGGTTGGCGGGCGCCGCGCTCCTGATCTGGCTGTCGCGCCGGCGGCCCTACCCGCTTCGCCCGGGCGACCAGATCCTCATCTTCTTCATCTGGTATCCGGTCGTGCGGTTCCTTCTCGAGAACCTGCGGACCGGGAACTGGATCGTCGGCGGCATCCCGACGGCCCAGGTCTTCTCGATCGCGTTCGCGGCCGGGGCGCTGGCCCTGCTGATCTACCGTCACCGGCCGGGAGCTGCGACAGACCGACCCGTGATGGTCGACCTCCGCCCGGATCCTGTGGCCGCTGCCGACCCCTTCGACGACGACCCCTTCGACGACGACGATGACGACCCGTTCGATGACGAGGTCGAGGAGGCATCCGGTCGCGGTCCCACCGAGGGCTCAGCCACCTGAGCGATCGCCCGCCCGAAGAAGGCGCTTCGTCCCGACGGTCGCGGCCGGCCGCGGCGCGCCTCGCGCCTGAAGCCCTTGCCGCTCGGCGGGGCGGTGCCCGAGAAGGGCTGGCCTGGCTGGGTCGCCCGCCGGAATCGAAGGCTGGCCCCCTGGTCCGGATCACCGCCGCCTTGGCGCGGTTGGTGCTGTTTCGCGTGTTCCGGTTTCGGGTCGCGGTCACGGGCCGCGAGCACATCCCTGCAGCAGGAGGCTACCTCGTGGTCGCGGCCATCCATCGAGGCTGGATGGATCCCTTCCTGCTCCTCGACGCGCTGCCGCTCGAGCCGCGCCTGTGGTTCCTTGGCAGCGGGCCCTCGGCGTTCTCGGCACGGTGGCGCGAGTGGCTCCTCCACCGACTGGGCGGGATGCTGCCGGTGTGGCGCGGGGGCATCGGCATCGACCAGCACGTCGCGTCGGCGCAGGCAGTCCTCGCCAATGGCGGTGTCTTCGTGCTCGTTCCCGAGGGCGGGGTCCAGGGCCCACCGGACCGACCCTCCCCGTTCCGGAATGGGGCGGCACTCATCGCGCTCCGCACCCGCGCCCCGATCCTGCCGGTCGCCCTCGCCGGGACCGAGGAGTTGTACCTCGGCAAGCGCATGGGGGTCCGGATCATGCCCCTGACGACGGTGCAGGCACTCCTTCCGGCGTGGTCCGGCGTCCTCCCCGAGCCCGGCAGCCGCGCCGAGCTCGACCTGGCCCGCGCGGTCGGCGACGCGCTCGCCGCGAGACTGGGCCCGGCCGTCCTCGACCTCTATCCCGCCACCCGGGACGGGCCCGAGCATCCGCGACGCCTCCGGGGCCTGACTT
>CAZVDO010000060.1:4453-13309 GCA_964625345.1 uncultured Anaerolinea sp.
GCCGCCATCGGGCGCCCGGCGCGGCTATGCTCCGCCCGATGCAGTACGCGGAGACCATCCTCGGGCTCGTTGGCGGCACCCCGCTCGTCCGGCTGACGCGGGTCACCCGCGACCTCGGCCCGGTCGCCGACCAGCCCTTGATCCTCGCCAAGCTCGAGGCCCTCAACCCGGGCGGATCGGTGAAGGATCGAATCGGGTTGCCGATGATCGAGGCGGCCGAGCGCGCAGGCCTCCTGAAGCCTGGCGGCACGATCATCGAGCCGACATCCGGCAACACCGGTCACGGCCTGGCGATCGCCGCGGCGCTCAAGGGCTACCGATGCATCTTCGTCATGGCCGACAAGCAGTCCACGGAGAAGCAGTCGCTCCTCCGCGCCTATGGGGCCGAGGTGGTCCTGTGCCCGACGAACGTCGAGCCGGAATCACCGGAGTCCTACTACTCGGTGGCCGCCCGCCTCGCGCGGGACATCCCCGGCGCGTTCAAGCCTGACCAGTACTGGAACCAGGAGAACCCTGCGGCGCACGAGGTGAGCACAGGACCCGAGATCTGGGACCAGACGGACGGACGGATCACGCACTTCGTGGCCAGCGTGGGGACCGGCGGCACGATCACCGGCACGGGCCACTACCTCAAGTCGCGCAACCCGGACATCACGATCGTCGGGGCGGACCCGGAGGGTAGCGTGCTGTCCGGCGACACCGCGCGCCCGTACCTGACCGAAGGCATCGGCGAGGACTTCTTCCCCGGAACCTACGATCCCACGGTCGTCGATCGCTGGGTGCGCGTCTCGGATCGCGACGCCTTCGCGATGGCCCGCCGGATCACGCGCGAGGAAGGCATCCTTGCGGGCGGCTCCTGCGGCACCGCGGTCATCGCCGCCCTCGACGAGGCCCGTCGCCTCATGCGCGAGGCGCCGGCGCAGGCAAGGGACGCGGTCATGGTGGTGATCCTGCCGGACAGCGGCCGGAGCTACCTCTCCAAGATCTACAACGACGAGTGGCTGCGGGCGAATGGCCTGATGGCGACGACGGGCGCCGTCGTCCGGGTCGGGCAGCTCCTCGCAGACCGCCATCACGGATCGGACCTCCCGGACGTGATCCTCGCCCGGACCACCGACACGGTCGGAGCCGCGATCGACATGCTCCAGCGCTACGGCATCAGCCAGATGCCGGTCTCGCAGGAACCTCAGGGGGACGTCCTCGCGGGCATCGTCGGGTCGATCAGCGAGCAGGGCCTCCTCGACCGGGCCTACCGCAACCCCGAGATCGTCGAGCGCACCGTGGGCGAGGTGATGGGCCGGCCGTTCCCGACCGTGGCCCTCGAGGCGTCGGTCGATGAGGCGTTTGCCCTGCTCTCCGAAGGCGCGACGGCGCTGCTCGCGGTCAGGGCCGGCCGGCCGGCCGGTGTCATCACCAAGCTCGACCTCCTGGAATACCTGGCGCACCGCTGACACGGGCCGTTCGGAAGGTCCCGCGTGGCCGCCGCGCCCAGCGAACCGCCTAGGACGCGCGCGAGTCGCCGTCGCGGCCGCTCGGCAGCCAACCCAGCCGGCGGGCCTTCACCAGCGCCTCAGCCGTGCGATCCGCGCCGAGCGCCGACCGGATGGCGGCCAGCCGCCGATCGGCCGTTCGGCGCGAGAGCCCGAGCTCCGCGGCCGCTTCACCGAGGGAGTACCCATCTGCCAGGAGGGCGAGGAGCGACCGGGCATCGTCCTCGAGCGCGCTCGGCTGCCGATCGGCGGTCGCGTCCCGGTGCTCGACCGGGCCCACGCGGCGCAGGTCGTCGACGAAGCGGTCGATCACGTCCCGATCCGCACTGGCATCGACGATGAGGCCCGCGCCGTCGAGCACCGCGAGGATCGCGTCGGCTGCCCCGGCCAGGTCGGCCACGACGCCGGTTCGGACGATCCGGCGACCACGCGGCGCCGGCGTCCGCAGCCCGGCGACGATTTCCCATCCTGCAGCCCGGAACCCGGCAGCCGCCTCCTCGGCCGCGCCGGCCCGACCCTCCAGCACGATGAGTGGCCGCGCCACGTCTCTCCCCACCACTTCTGACAGGCCCTCCGATCCACGAGATCGTAGGGGAGTCGCGCAACAGCAACCGATGCCGCCCACCGACACCACCGCCCCGCCGCTCGGTCGGCCGAGGACTCCCAGGGCCCGCGTGGCGTGGATCGCCCGCGGTGCTATTCCACGGCGACGGCGACGAGCTGGGCCCTCGAGCTCGCGTCGAGCTTGACCATCGCGTTCGAGATCATGCGCGAGACCGTGGGCCGGCCGAGGCCCATCCGTCGCGCGATCTCGATGTTCGTCAGGCCGCGACCGATCAGATCGACCACCTCGCGCTCGCGGCGGGTCAGGAAGCCAGCTGGAACGGGTCGCGCGGCGAGGGCTTGAGGGAGACGCCGCCCGAGGAGTCGCAACGAGCGCCGCACGCGCGCTGCCAACGGCGTCATGCCGAGGAGCTCGGCGGAGGCCAGCGCGGCCTCCAGGCGTACCGTCGCATCGCCGGTCCGTCCCGCGAGCCGGGCCGCCTCGCCCGCCGCCCAGGCGCACAGTGGCTCACGGGTCACGTGGATGTTGGCCCAGGTTGCGGCCGCCTCCTCGAACGCGACCATCGCCGCGACGTGATCGCCCGCAGCGTGCGCCACGAGGCCGGCGAGCTCGGGCTTCGCGCCCTGGAGGGCTCGCGTCAACGGCGTATCCACGAGCGGTGTCGGCGGCCGGCCGAGCTCGCGCTCGGCCCACGCTCGCGTCAGACCCGGGAGGATGTATTCGTGGGGGCTCAGCGCGGGCTTCGTGACGGCCTCGGCCACGAGCTCCGCGACCCGAAGCGGGCTGCCCGCCCAGAACGCGAACTCCGCCTGCACCCAGCGCACGCTCCCGATCCCATCGAAGTCGTCGGTCGCGATGGTGGCGACCTCCTCCAGGCTGGCCTCGGCGTCATCGAAGCGCCCCATGAGGGCGAGGGCAAGACCCCGCATGTAGAGCGCGCGCTGCCGGGCGCGCGTGTCGAGCGGCTGCTCGAGCGCGGTGTCGGCGAGTGCGACCGTTCGCGGGAGCGCTCCGGCGAAGATGGCAACCTGGCAGGCCTCCGCGCGCAGTTCCTCGGCCCGAGTGGGATAACCGAGCTCCACGAGGCGATCGGCGGCCTCGAGGATGAATGCCAGCGCCGGCCTGCCGCCCGCCGTGCTGAGCAGCGCGTAGTGGAGGTTGATCCCGAGGTTGGCGACCGCCGGTGCGTCGCGCGCAGCCAGGGCGTCGTCCCACGCCGCCCGGAGCGGAGCCGTGTCCGTCGAGACCCCGGAGAAGATCCGCATCGTCTCGAGGGCCCCGCGGAGGACGTAGGACCGAGCGCCATCGCCCGCGGCCGCCGAGGCAGCCTCGAGGATCCCGATTGCCTCGTGCTCCGAGCCACCCATGTTGAGGGTGAAGCTGGAGCGGGCCGCCGCGAAGTCCATCGCGGCACGCGAGCCCGGATCCGGGTGGAGCTCGGCACCGGCTTCGAGGACGGCTCGTGCCTCATCGAAGTGGCCGAGTGCGAAGGACGCCGACAGGAGTGCCGCGGCTCGCGCCGCCAGCAACTCGTCCGATCCCTCGACAGGCTGGCGGAGCAGTTCATACGCGGCGAGCGTGTCGCCAACGCCACGGAGGGCCCGGCCCGCCTCGACGCGCAACTCGTCGGCGCGGCCCGGATCCTCGAGCTCGCTCGCCACGGCGAGCAGGCGCGCCCGCCGGATCGGGTCCGTCTCGCTTGCCGCACCCGAGGTGGCCGCTCGTGCCCCCTCCGAGCGTCGGCCCGCGTCGCGCAGGTGCCGCGCGCGCTCGAGCGGATCTTCGACGATCGACGCGAGGCGCCCATGGGCCCATTGGCGGACGGCTGGTTCGAGCTCCTCGCGGATGGCCTCGCCGATCAGTCCGTGACGCAGGGAGGCTGTGCCGGCGACGGCATCGACGGTCGCAAGCCGAAACTCGGAGAGCGCGGCGAGCCCCGGCCCGAGCGCCGCGAGGGGCAACGGTCGATCGGCTACGGCAAGCAGTTCGGCCGCGGCGCGTTCGTCAGGTCCCAGGCCGCGCACCTGCGCGACGATGGAGCGGGCAACCGTCGAGCCTGTCCCGCGGACGGCGAGCTCCTCGATGAGCAGAGGGTTGCCGCCTGCGCGCTCCGCGATCCGCCGCAGCTCCGGAGCGGCGAGGTCGTGACGTGCGCGCCGGGCGACGGCCAGCGCCGCCGTCGGATCGAGCCCGTCGAGCGTGATCACGATGGCGGCGAGCGACCGCGCGAGCGCCAGGGCGGCATCCGTCCCCGGGTCGCCCGCCCGCACGGCCATGACGAGCCCGACGCGCCCGCCGACGAGCTCGAGGGCCGCGCGCGACTCCCTGTCCACCCACTGCAGGTCATCGATGAACAGCAGGTCCGGCCCGATCGCCTGCTCGACCGCCCGTGCAGCGTCGCCGGCACTGCCCGTCACCGGCGCGTCGATCGCGCGCCGGAGGGCGAGGTACGGGAGCCACGAAAGGGTCCCGAATCCGCCCCCTTCGCGGATGGGCCGGTTCGCGATGGACGCGGCGGCGCGGACGAGCGATGTCTTCCCGATGCCGGCCTCGCCCAGCACGACGACCGGGCGATCGTCCGCGAGTGCGCGGGCCAACTCGGCGATTTCGGCGTCGCGCCCGATCAGCCCTGACACCGCTCCGATCAACGCCTCGTCTGTCATTGCCGCCCCTTCGAGCGCCAGTTCGGGATTCCGCGGCAGGTGCGCGAAGCGTGGATGCGATGACTGCGTTGCGCCGGCATGGCGCATTGTAGGAGCGAGCCATCGGTCAGATGGACCCCGCCCGCGACGACGTGATCCACGGCCCCAAGCCTGCGCAGGTCATCGACGAGTCGATCGACGGTCAGGCTGTCCGCGCTTGCGGCGACAACGAGACCGGCGCCGGCGATCGCGGCAAGGAGGGCCCGCCGAGCGTCGTCCGTGGAGACGATCTCGCCCGTGCAGACAATCCGGTCTGCCTCGAGCGGAGCGACCCAGCCCGCCACGATCGTCCAACCGGCTCCCCTGAGCGATGCGAGGCACGACGCGAGTCGCGCCTGGACGTCGCCGGGGCGCCCCTCAATGACTACCAGCGGACGCATGAGCTCCACGGGTCGATGGTCGGCTGTCTTGCATCGCCCCGCATCGTGCGATTGCGCCATGTGCGGATCGGGACCTGCTGGCTCCCGAGGAACCCCCGTCAGACGAGTTCTCGGGCAGCGAGCTGGTTGCGAGTCGAGACCCCGAGCTTGGCCATGGCCGACCCAACCATGCGCGCGACCGTGGGCCGTCCGAGCCCGAGCCGACGGGCAATCTCGACATTGCTGAGCCCGTGTTCGATGAGTTCCACGATCTCCGATTCGCGGGCGCTGAGGTCGATGGGCCGGACGCGGCGGCTCCGAGCGGCGGCGATGCGCACGCCGGCGAGGCGCAGGGACCGGTGCGTCCACTTCACGACCGGGTCGAGCTCGATCGCCGAGGCCGCGACCTCGGCGACCCGAAGGGCATCCACGGCATCGGACGCACCGAGGAGTCGACGGGTCTCGCCGGCCGCCCATCGGCATTGCGCGGCGTCGGCAGGAAGCATGGACGCGTGCAGGTCGGCGGCCCGGTCGAACGCGACCGCGGCGGCAGCCAGGTCGCCTGCCGCCCAGGCCGCAATCGCCTCGAGTTCGGTGTCATGCCCCCGGAGCACCGGCAGGTCGGAACGCGGCACGGCGCGGATTGGCCGCCCAAGGGCGCGATCGGCCCAGGCAGCCAGCTTCAAGGGCAAGGCGAGGTTCACGTCAGACGAGGAACCGGCAGCCGCGAGGTCGTCGCCGAGGCTGGCGACGCGGGCCAGATCGGCGTCCAGCCAGGCCAGCGCCTGCCGAGCCATGAGCACCTCGCTCGCCTCGGATCGGTCGGCGGGCAGCCGCTCCGCCTCCGCGATCAGGGTCCGGGCGGCCTCTTGATATCCGAGGGCCGCCGTCGCTTCGGCGTTCCGAAGGAGGGCCAACCGGCGGGCGCGCAGCGTCGCGGGCCGGTCCAGGATGGCTTCGGCGAGGGCAATCGCCTCCCGGTACCGCGCACCCGTCACGGCGGCTCCGCACATCTCGGACTGGAGCTCCAGCGCGCCGACTTCGAGGCCCAAGGCCGAAAGGCGCGCGACCATGGGAAGACCCGATTCGAGGGCTGCCGTGGGACCCTGGACGACGAGGATGACCTTGTGCAGGTTCACGGCGCGCAGGGCGCTCTCGGGCTTGCCCTCCCGCAGCGCCTGCTCCACGACGGCGCGCGAACGGTCGACGTCGGGGGCCCGCCCGAGGTACATCCCGAACATCTCCCGATAGTGATCGACCCCGAGGGTGAGCAGCCCGTGATCCGGATGCGCCGCGAGCTCAGCCTCGATCAGATCAAGCGCGGCGGCCGGATTCCCGAAGTGGTTGATCTGGAGGACCCCGTGGAGGATCACCAGCCGAGCGCGGAGTTCTGACGTCGGGTCCGTCGCATCCTCGAGGGCGGCGGTCGTGATGCTCCACGCTTCGTCCGGACGTCCGAGGCGACCGAGCGCCGACGCCCGGTGCCATCGCATCCGTACATTGAGCGGCGTCGAATCCGCCACGAGCTGCCGGGTACGTTCCTCGACCGCTTCGAGGTCCATCATCTCGTCAAGGGCATCGAGCGCGGCGCTCGCGTCCGCGGTGTCACCCGTGAGGTCGGCGAGGAGCGACAGCCACGCCGCTCGTACGCCCAGGTCCACGGCCTCTGAGAGTGCGTCGCGGAGGACCGTAACCGCCTCGTCGGGCAGGCCGCCCGCAGCCAGGTGCCTGGCGCGCTCTCCGGGGTCACGACAGAGCCAGGCCACCTCGGCGTGGAGTGTGGCCAGCTCCGCCGCGCTCAGAGCGGCGCGAATGCCATCCGCGAGGAGCGCATGGCGGATCTCGATGTCGTCGTCGCGCGGACGTGCCAGACCCGCGGCAATCAGCTCTCCGGCGGCTGGGACGGACACTGCCGGCAGCGGTCGATCGGCCACCGCGAGCAGGTCGAGGGCCCGGCGGGCCTCCGGTGAGAGCGCCTCGCGCCGGGCCGCAAGCGCCCGCCCGAACACGTTCACCGACTCGCCGGCTCGCCCCATCTCCTCGAGGAGGAGCGGGTTGCCGCTCGCTCGCCGCACGGTGGCGGCGACCTGCTCGCGACCCATCCCGGGATGCGTGCGGCGAAGGAACGCACGCGCGTTCACATCGTCGAGGCCCGCGAGGTCGATCCTCGCTCCCGCGGCGCGCTCGAACAGGGCGGCGGCTGCGGGCGCGCCTGCATCGCCGGTCCGGATCCCCGCGATGAGTTGGATTCGCCCAACCAGCAATTCGAGCGCCGCCATCGTGGCGGTATCCGCCCACTGGAGGTCGTCGATGACCAGCACGTCCGGGCCGACCGCGCGCTCGATCGCCTGGGCCGCGGTCATGGCGTCGCCCTCGAGCTGTGCTCCGAGCGCGCGCCGAAGCGGCAGATAGGGGAGCCAAGCCAGCGAGGCGAAGGCGCCGCCGACAAGGGATCGTCGCCCGGAGTTTGCGAGCGCGACACGGATCAGGGCCGTCTTGCCGATGCCCGCCTCCCCTGTGACGGCAAGCCATTCGTCGGCCGCGATCGCCGCGACCGCCCGCGCCAGGGGATCTCCGCGGCCCAGCAGGTCTCCGGCGTCGATGGGCAGCCGGCCGCCGACGATCGGCCCCGCGGTTGCCGGTATCCCCGGACCGAACGCTTCCGAACGCTGCATGTCCCGCTCCAAACAGGACTCGTGGGCTGATGGATGGTGCCGGAACGGCGGGCCGATCACAAGACCCGGCATCGAGCTGCGGCTCCGGAACATGGCGCAACTGGACGATGACGCCGTATCGGCGCCTCGCCACCCTCGGGGCAACCAGCCTGTGATGGGAGGACGACACGATGCCCCGATGGATTGCGGCCCTGGCACTGCTCGTCGCGATGACCCTCGCCGCCTGCGGTGGGTCCGCCACGAGCGCCCCTGGCGACGGCACGGGAACGCCGACCGCGACCGCCGACGACGGAACGGTCACCGACAGCACCACCAGTTCGGACGACGGCACGAGTACCGACGACGGCACGGGGGCGGCGGGAGATCGCTCGAAGGGCATCTTTCACGCCGAGGTCACGGGCGGGGCCGCGCTCACCATCGACCTTGGGTTCGCCCCACCGCCGGTGTCGAACTTCCACTACGACGGGGACACCGCCTACCTCGTCTGGGTGGATCACGACGCCGTCGTGTTCATGACGGTGGCGCCGTCCGGGGATTTCACCGTCCAGTTCGGCGACGGCAAGGCCACCCTCGGCCTCGGGACCGACACGTGCGACCTGCACCTCGACCGTCTCGACGGCTCGGGCGCCAAGGGGTCCTTCAGTTGCCGGGGCACGGTCCTCATCACGGAGGCCGGCCTGCCGACGATCGACGTCAGCGGCACGTTCGAGGCGCACACGTGATCGGGGAGCAGCGGTGACCCGACCCTGGAGCCGATGAGCGATGCCCGGCCTTCCGGCCCGTATCCGTCGTCCGCGCCACGGCGGGCCGGGCAGCGCGACGCACGCCCCGGACCCGCTCAGGCGCCGTGCGGCTCCGGTTCGCCGTCACGTCCGCATCACTCGCCGGCCGCGGGATGTCCCGGCCCCAGCAAACCGACCCCGCCCCATGCCACCAGGAGGTTCACACGCATGATCCGTATCCAGCGCGCCACCATCGCCCTCTCCGCCTGCCTCCTCCTCGCCGCGTGTGGCGGAGGCACGTCCGGCACCACCGGGCCCGGGCCCGGCGAACCCACGGCGTCCG
>CAZVDO010000061.1:0-3216 GCA_964625345.1 uncultured Anaerolinea sp.
GGCGTCGGCAAGACGGCCATCGCCGAGGGCCTCGCCCAGCGGATCGTGCGCGGCGACGTCCCCGAGGGCCTCATGGACAAGCGGGTCGTCTCGCTCGACCTCGGGGCGCTCATCGCGGGAGCCAAGTTCCGGGGCGAGTTCGAGGAGCGCCTCAAGGCCGTCCTGAAGGAGATCAAGGATTCCGAGGGCTCGGTGATCCTGTTCATCGACGAGCTGCACACGGTCGTGGGCGCGGGCGCCGCCGAGGGTGCGATGGACGCCTCGAACCTGCTCAAGCCGATGCTCGCCCGCGGGGAGCTCCACACCATCGGCGCCACCACGCTCGACGAGTACCGCAAGCACATCGAGAAGGACGCCGCGCTCGAGCGCCGCTTCCAGCCCATCCTGGTGGACCAGCCGACGGTCGAGGAGACGATCTCGATCCTGCGCGGCCTGCGCGAACGCTACGAGGTCCACCACGGCGTGCGGATCACCGATTCCGCGCTCGTCGCGGCGGCCACACTGTCCGACCGCTACATCACGGAGCGGTTCCTGCCGGACAAGGCGATCGACCTCGTCGACGAGGCGGCGTCCCGGCTGCGCATGGAGATCGACTCGATGCCGATCGAGCTCGACGAGCTCGAGCGGCGCCGGATCCAGCTGGAGATCGAGCGCGAGGCGCTCCGCAAGGAGACCGACGACGCCTCGAAGGCACGCCTCGAGGCCCTCGAGCAGGAGCTCGCCGAGATCGCCGAGGACGCCGGGGCCATGAAGCAGCGCTGGGAGGCCGAGAAGACCGCGATCGCCGCGGTCCGGGCCTCCAAGTCGGAGCTCGAGCAGCTCCAGGTCCGGATCGAGCAGGCCGAGCGCGAGGCCGACTACGAGCGGGCGGCGCAACTCAAGTACGGCGACCTCCGCGAGCTGTCGGAGCGGTTGGCCGCGCAGGAGGCGGCGATCGCCGCGCTCCAGGGTCCGGGTGCGCTTCTCAAGGAGGAGGTCACGGCCGACGACATCGCCGAGATCGTGGGGGCCTGGACCGGCATTCCCGTGTCCAAGCTCCTCGAGGGCGAGACCGCCAAGCTCCTCCACATGGAGGAGCGCCTGCACGAGCGGGTCGTCGGCCAGGACGAGGCCATCGCGGCCGTGTCCGATGCGGTGCGCCGGGCCCGGGCCGGGCTCAAGGACCCGCGCCGGCCCATCGGGTCGTTCCTGTTCCTGGGCCCCACCGGGGTCGGCAAGACCGAGCTCGCCCGGGCCCTGGCGGGGTTCCTGTTCGACGACGACGCCGCCATGGTCCGGATCGACATGAGCGAGTACATGGAGAAGTTCTCCGTGTCCCGCCTCGTCGGGGCGCCTCCGGGCTACGTCGGCTACGAGGAGGGGGGCCAGTTGACCGAGGCCGTGCGACGCCGTCCGTACCAGGTGCTCCTGCTCGACGAGATCGAGAAGGCCCACCCGGACGTCTTCAACATCCTCCTGCAGGTCCTCGACGACGGGCGCCTGACAGACGGCCAGGGCCGGACCGTGGACTTCAAGAACACGGTCCTGATCATGACCAGCAACGTGGGTTCGCAGGTCATCGCGGCCTACGCCGGCCAAGCCGAGGACCCCTCGGCGTACGAGCAGATGAAGCGCCAGGTGACCGAATCGCTGCGCCAGCAGTTCCGGCCCGAGTTCCTGAACCGGGTCGACGAGGTGATCGTGTTCCACGCCCTCACGGATGCCCACCTCGCGGCGATCGTGGAGCTGCTGGTCGCCGACCTCGCGCGGCGGATCGCGACCCAGGACCTGGCGCTCGAGCTCACGCCCGCGGCCCGCGCGCTCATCGCCCGTGAGGGCCACGACCCAGCGTACGGAGCCCGGCCGCTCAAGCGCACGATCCAGCGCCTCGTCGAGAACCCGTTCGCCCGGGCGCTCGTCGAGGGCCGCTTCAAGCCCGGCGACCAGGTCGTCGCAGACGCGGATCCCGTGGGCACCACGCTCGTGTTCACGTCGGCGGGTGAGACGGTCGTCACCGATGCCTCGACCCGGCGGGATGCCCGGGCGACCGGCGACGATCCGGTGGCCGCGACGGCGCGGCGGGGCGGTCGGGGCGCCACCTCGGTGCTCGACCTGCCGGAGGCCAACCCGAAGCGTCGGGATGGCGAGGAACTGGTCAACTGAAGTACGCGGAGGCGGCTCGGCGCCTGGCGGCGTTTCCGGCTGACCTCCCGTCGCCTCCGGTGAGCCTCATGCCCGTTCGCCTGGACACTGGGGAGCGGCGGTCGCCGACCATCGCGTTCGGGCCATCCACGGCCCGAGCTGCCGCGGTGCTGGTGCTCATCGCGCCCGCCTCCGACGCACCGGACGCGGACGCCGAGGTGATCCTCATCCAGCGGGTGAATCGCGGCGGCCCGCACGCCGGCGACGTGGCGCTGCCCGGCGGCAGGGTCGAGCCGTCCGATGCGGGGGCCGCGGCGGCAGCCCTTCGTGAGGCCGCCGAGGAAGTGGGGCTCGATGCCGAGGCGGCTGGGGTGCGCGTCGTCGGGGAGCTCGAGACGTTCTGGATCCCGGTCTCGGATTACCGGGTGACCCCGGTCGTGGCGATCGCGGCACGACGCCCGGAGCTCGTCGCCGCGCCCGACGAAGTGGACGGGATCGTGCGGGCGCCGCTGTCGGCGTTCCTCGCCGATGCCGAGATCGAGCTCGTCGAGGCCGAGGTGCGCGACTTCCACCTCCGGTTCGGCGCCTATCCCACGAGCGGCGTGCGGGTCTGGGGCGCGACGGCCCGGATCCTCGGCCAGCTGGGTGCGATCCTCGGGCCGGGCTGACGCGGGCAACCTCGGCGGGTCACGGCGACATCCGTGCGCCTGGCCCGTGGCGGGGTGCTTCGCTGGTGCGGCAGCTCGCTGCGGCCGGGTTCGGCCGGCATGCGCTCGCGGCGTCTTCCCACCAGTTACGCCCTGTGGCGGTGATAACCAGGTGTATCAGCGATTCCGGGGCCGGCGACGGCGCTCCCAGGAGCCGATCGAGCTCAGCTCGAGCACGACGGCGCCCATCGGGCCGCTCGCCCACTGATGCGGGGCGCCCAGACCACGCCTACCACCGCTCCGGGGCGTAGGTGACAGGAAACCGCGCCGAGCGCCTCGCGTTGAAGGGAGCCTCGCGCACGCGACCGCGCCTCCGCGGCCGTCACAGGGGCTCGCCGCTGGACCGGTCGATGCGCGCCGGGTCCACCGGCCGCTCGGCGAGGGCCCC
>CAZVDO010000061.1:3316-13199 GCA_964625345.1 uncultured Anaerolinea sp.
CGCCGCTGGACCGGTCGATGCGCGCCGGGTCCACCGGCCGCTCGGCGAGGGCCCCGTCGCCACGCTCGGCGTGGTGGTCGTCCGCCGCCCCTGACGCGAGCTGGCGGACGGCACCCTCGAGGATCAGCCCGCGATCGTCGGCGCCGGCGAACTCCACCACGATCGCCCGCATCGGTCCGTGGTCCGTCCACGCGGCATGCGTGACGTTCGCCGGCCAGAGCACCGCGTCGCCCGCCGCGACGCGCCGGCGCTCCTCGCCCACGAGCACCCAGCCGCCGCCCTCGATCACGCAGAACCAGGTCGTGTTGGGGTTGTCGTGGGGCGTGATGGAGCCGCCGGTCGCGAAGGCCAGCTCCGAAACGAGTCCGCGCCCGTCGCTGTGGATGACCTGCCCGGTCAGCCCGACCGTCCCGGGCGGCCCCTCCGGCCGGCGATGCCCGACTCCGAAGCGGCGAACCTCGATCGGCATCGGCGACCCCCTGGCCTGAACTCGCGCGCCTCGCGCGCGCCCCGCGCCGCAGCCGTCAGCGACGGCGGCGCTTCGAACCCCGGCTGCGGATGGTCGCCTCGGGCCGCGCGGCGCGCTGCCGGTTCACGTAGCGCTGGCGGGCGAGCTGTTGCTCGTAGGCGGCGAAGAGCGGCGGGAAGCGCCGGAACCGCACCCAGGCCATCGTCGCCAGCCCCGCTACCAGGATGACCAGCACCACCGCGAAATCGAAGAGGAAGAGCGAGCCCATCGCCACGAGGAGGAACGTCAGGAGGCCGCTCCAGAGGAGCCACTCCCACATCTCGAGGAAGATGCGGTGTCGGTGGAGGGCCCGGGTCCGGACGTTGTAGAGCACCACGAGCACGGCGACGAGCACGAGCGACGCGATCCAGAACAGGTCGTAGATGTCCGGGAACAGCGTGCGCGAGAACGGCAGGAACAAGTATTCCCACGGGAGGAGCGTCACGGTCTCTCCTGTCGTCGGCCGCGGCGGCGATTCCGGCGGCGAGCGTGGAGTATGCCACGGGTCACGGCTATACTCGGGCCGAGTCGCGCGTCCGGACCCGGCCGTGGAGGAGGAACGCTTGCGAGCCCTGCTGTCGGTCGCCACGCGCGACGGAATCACTGCGTTCGCGCGCGATCTGCAGGCCCTCGGCGTCGAGCTCTACGCGACGGACGGCACGCGCGAGCACCTCGCGGCCGACGGCGTGGCCGTCGGCGCCGTCGCGGACCTGACCGGCACGCCGACGCTCCTGGGCGGCCAGATCAAGACGTTCCATCCGGCCATCTACGCCGGCATCCTCGCCCGGCGGGACAAGCCCGACCAGCTCGAGGAACTCGCCGCCCAGGGCCTCACCCCGATCGACCTGGTCGTGGTCAACGTCAAGCCCTTCGGCGCCGAGATCGGGCGCAGCCTCGTGGGCATCGAACAGGCCATCGAGATGATCGACGTCGGCGGCGCGGCCCTCCTCGGGGCGGCGGCGCGGAATGCCGCCGGGGTGACCGCGATCGCCAGCCCCGAGCACTACGCGAAGGTCACGGCCGAGCTGCGCGAGCGAGGCCTCGTGAGCCCGGAACTGCGGGCCAAGCTGGCCGCTGAGGCGTTCGGGATCGTGGCCGCGTATCACGCCGAGATCGCCGCCTACCTCAACCAGATCTCGGGCACCACGTTTCCGAGCCGGCTCGCGGTGGTCCTCGAGAAAGTGGCCGACCTGCGCCACGGCGAGAACCCCCACCAGCACGCCGCCTTCTACCGGGAAACCACCCATCGATCGGGCACCCTCGCCGACGCCTCGCAGCTCCACGGCGACCGGCCGTCGTTCAACAACCTGCTCGACCTCGACGCCGCGTATCGGATCGCGCGCGACTTCACGGGCCCGACCGTGGCCATCGCCAAGCACACGGATCCGGTCGGCATCGCGTCGGCGGACGACCTCGTGGACGCGTACCGGAAAGCCCTCGAGACGGACCCGGTGGCGAGTTTCGGCGGCATCGTCGGCGTCAACCGCGAACTCGACGGGCCGACCGCCCGGGCGATCGCGCAGAACAGCTACGAGGCGGTGGTCGCGCCGGGCTTCGACCAGGCGGCGCTCGGGATCCTGAAGCAGAAGGCGGGGCTCGAGCTCCTCGCCGTGCCCCCGGACCCGACGGAGGGCATGCGCGACTACGGCATCGCGAACCTCGACTTCAAGCGGGTCGGCGGCGGCCTGCTCGTCGAGACCCTCGACACCACCGGCATCGATCGAGGCCAGCTCCTCGTGGTCACCAAGCGCCGGCCCACGCTCGAGGAGCTCACGGACCTCCTCTTCTCGTGGCGGGTGGTGCGGCACGTGCGCTCGAACGCCATCGTGCTGGCCCGCAACGGCGCGACCGTGGGCATCGGGGCGGGCCAGGCAAGCCGCCAGGTCTCGGTCGAGATCGCGCTGCGCCGGGCCGGCGACCGCTCGCGGACCGCGGTCATGGCCAGCGATGCGTACTTCCCCTTCCCCGACGGGATCCAGATGGCCGCCCAAGCCGGGATCACCGCGATCATCCAGCCCGGCGGCTCCATCCGCGACGAGATGGCCATCGAGGTGGCAGACCGCCACCACATGGCCATGGTCTTCACCGGCCGAAGGCATTTCCGCCACTGACAGGTGCCGGGTCGGCGGCGCGGGGCGACACGCCCTGCCAGCCGGCCGGAAGGGAACGAACCGATGGAACAGCTCCTCGCGCTCGAGATGGTCCGGGTCACCGAGGCCGCGGCCATTGCGTCGGCTCGGCTCATGGGCCGGGGCGACCGCCACGAAGCCGACCGGGCTGCCACCGAGGCCATGCGCGCCGCGATGGACGAGATCGACATGGCCGGCACGATCGTCATCGGCGAGGGCGAGCGGGACGATGCGCCGATGCTCTACATCGGCGAGGAGGTCGGACGGACGCGGGACCCAGACGTGCCCCAGATCGACATCGCCGTCGATCCCCTCGAGGGCACCAACCTGGTGGCCACGGGCTCCGCGAACGCGATCACCGTGCTTGCGGCGTCCGAGCGGGGCGGCCTCGTCCACGCCCCGGACACGTACCTCGAGAAGCTGTGCGTCGGGCCGCTCGTGGCCGGGCACGTCGACATCACGAAGCCCCCGGCCGAGAACGTCGGGCGGATCGCCGAGGCGCTTCGGCGCAAGCCCTCGGACATCACGATCATCATCCTGGACCGCCCCCGGCACGAGGACCTCATCGCCGAGGTGCGCGGCACGGGCGCGCGCATCAAGCTGATCAGCGACGGCGACCTGTCGGCCGCCATCTCCTGCGCGGTCCAGGGCACGGGCGTCCACGCGGTGATGGGCCTGGGCGGCGCGCCGGAGGGCGTGATCACGGCCGCGGCCCTGCGCTGCCTCGGCGGCGAGATCCAGGCTCGCTTCCGGTACCGCTCCGAGGAGGAGCGCGAGCGCGGCGCCCGCATGGGCCACGGTGACGAGAACCGCGTCTACCACACGGAAGACCTCGCCTCCGGCGACAACCTGGTCTTCGCGGCCACGGGCGTGACCGGCGGCGACCTGCTCCAGGGCGTGCGCTTCTTCGGCGGTGGCGCCCGGACCCACTCGCTGGTCATGGCCTACCAGACCAAGACGGTCCGGTTCGTGGACACCGTGAACATGTTCGACCGCGACCGGCCCCCGAGCGTCCGGCTCTAGGCCGGGTCCCGCCACCGGCCCGACGCGGCGTCCCACGTCCCGATCGGCCGCACCGCATCAGGGCCCTCGATCGCCTCGCGCCGGCGACGAAACCACTCGACGGCATGACCCCAACCGGGCGGCACGAGGCCCGGGGCCAGGTCCGACAACGGGGCGAGCACGAACAGCCGACCCTGAGCCTCGGGATGCGGCACCACCAGCAGGCGCGCGGCCTTGCCCTTGTCCAGCGACAGGCCGGCGGGCGGGCGGTCGATGGCGAACGACGAGCGCCCGAAGATCAAGAGGTCCAGGTCGAGCTCGCGAGGCCCCCAGCGGGCACCCGCCCGCCGCCCGAACGTGCGCTCAATGCCCTTGAGCTGCACGAGGAGGCCCGCGGCACCGCGGGCACGGTCGGGGCCCGTCGGCGCGTCGATCGCGACCACGGCATTGCGGAACTCGGGTTGGTCCACGACACCCACCGGTCGCGTCGCGTACAGGCGGGACACGCCCCGTACGCGGACCCCCGGCAGGGCGCCGATCGCCGCGACGCCGTCGGCCAGCGTGCGGGCGGCGTCGCCCAGGTTCGCCCCGAGGCCGATGTAGGCGCGGACCGAAGCCGGAGCCATGTCGGCGCTCCACCCTCCCGTCGCTAGACTCGCGCGGTGACCCGCGTCGTCGCCATGATCGTCCATCCCGTGCCACCACCCGCGGCCGGCCCGATCCGGACCGCGTTCAGTGCGGCCTGCCGTGCCAACGCACAACGGCTCGCCGTGGGCCTGGCCGCCGTCGGCGCCGAGCCGATCATCGTCGAGGCCGAGCCAGGTGGTGCACCGTTCGGCCGCCGACTGCGGGAGGCCCGCCGCGATGCCCCGACGGCCGGGCTGGTCGTGCTCGGGTCGGGCAGCCTGCCCCTCGCACGGCGGGCCGATCTTCGACGCTTCGTGCAGGCGGCCGGGACCCCGGGCGGACCGATCCTCTGCAACAACCGGTACTCCGCCGACGTGCTGGCGCTGCCGCCCTCCGTGGTCCTCGACGACCTGCCCGACGCGATGGGCGACAACGCGCTCCCCCGCTGGCTGTCCGACCGAGGCCGCGTCGTCGAGGATCGGCGCACCGCGTGGCGGCTGGGCGTGGACCTCGATTCCCCGATCGACGCCATCGCGTGCGGCCTGCCCGTTCCGGGACTGCCTCGCGAGCGCGTGGACGCCGCCCTGGCGTCCGTGCGGGCGATCGCGGGAGACCCGTCCGCCGAGCTCGTGGTGGCGGGCCGATCCTCCGCGGCGTCCCTGCGGTGGCTCGAGGGCGGGACGCGCTGCCGAACGCGCGTTCTCGTGGAGGAGCGCGGGTTCCGGACGGGTCGAGTGGGCCAACGCCCGCCGAGGAGCAGCCTCGGGCTGCTCCTCGATCGCGACGGCCCGTCCGCGCTCGGCGGGATCCTCGGCGAGCTCGGGGATGCGGCGATCGTGGACTCGCGGGTGCTCCTCGCCCACCACTTCGGGCGAGACGAATCCGCCTGGCCAGGACCCGACGACCGGTTTGCGAGCGACCTGCTCCTGCCGGAGGCGATTGCCGATCCATGGCTGCAGGCGCTCACCCACTCCGTCGCCGCGACGGGCGTGCCCGTGCTCCTCGGCGGGCACACCCTCGTGGGCCCGGGCCTCCGGCTGGTCCTGGGGACGCCCCGTTGACCGGGGACGACGGCCGCACCGGCGCCGGCGATCTCGGGAACCGAGGGGGAGGCGCCAGGGTCACGGGTGCCGGCGTGCGCCGCGCATCGCCCGGCGCCATCGAGGATCCGGGAAGCGACCCGGACCTCGTGGCGATCATCCGCGCGGAGATCGCCGCCTCGGGCCCGATGACCTTCGCCCGGTTCATGGACCTCGCGCTCTATCACCCGGAACACGGGTACTACGCGGGCAATCGGGGACCCGGGCGGGACGCGGACTTCCTAACGGCGCCTGAAGCCCATCCGATCTTCGGGTGGTCGATCGCCACCCAGGTGGAGGAGGTCTGGGAGCGCCTGGGGCGACCCGCTCCGTTCACGGTCCGGGAATACGGCTCCGGCACCGGGTCCCTGGCGGCGGGCCTGGTGGACGGCCTGGCCCGGCGACGCTCACCCCTGCGTCCCCTGCTCCGGTACCGCGCCGTGGAGCGCGGCGGGGCGCGTCTCGCCCAGCTCCGGGACCGCCTCGCATCCGTGGGCGGCGAGGACGTCCTCGAGCCGGAAACGGGCGATCCCATCACGGGTGTCGTGATTGCCAATGAGGTGCTCGATGCCCTGCCCGTCCATCGCGTGGTCGGACGCCCGGGCGGCGGCATCGACGAGCGCTTCGTGACCGTCGGCGACGACGGGGCCTTCGCGGCGCTCACGGGGCCGGCGACCCCGGGGCTGGCGGAGCGGCTGGCGAGCGAGGGCGTCGCGCTCCAGCCGGGCCAGGACGCCGAGGTGTGCCTCACGCTCGATGGCTGGATCGCCGAGGCCTCCGCCGGACTGGACCGCGGCCTCCTACTGCTCGTGGACTACGGGCACCCGGCGGCGGCCCTGTACGCACCGACCCGGGGCAGCCTGCTGCGCGCGTACCTGCGGCACCGCGTGCACGCGGATCCGTTCGTCAACGTGGGTCGCCAGGACCTCACGGCACACGTCGACCTGACGGCGGTGGAGCGGGCCGGCGCGGCGGCCGGACTGGACCACCTGGGCACGACGCGCCAGGGCGCGTTCCTCGCCGGCCTCGGGGCGGGGGACCTGCTGGTCGGCCTCCAGGACACCCCCGGCGTCGACATCGCCGCCTACCTGGAGGCGCGAGCCGCGCTCATGCGCATGCTCGACCCGGCCGCGACCGGCGGGTTCGGCGTGGTGCTTCTCGGGCGCGGGTTGGCCACGGATCCACCGCTCCGCGGGCTGTCCGTGCGCCTGCCCGGGGCCCACTGAGCGGCCGCTCAGGGCACGCGAGGTCCCGCTTCGCGGGTCGGCGCCGGCGCCGACGCCCCCGCGTCGCGTGTCTCGGGGCCTGGTGTGGTTCGGTGCGGTTGGGTGGGTTCCGGGTAGGTACGGTTACCTATTGCGTCGGCCTGTGCCGACATCGCACGCTGCCCCGGTCGGGGGACTCCGCCGGGGGGCGGCCCGTGGTCCTGCACGCGCGCTCGGCGCGGGCCGCCCCCCGACCGAAGTTGCGTCGCTGCGGCCGCGCGACTGCCCCTCTTCCTCACCGTCGGTCGGGGCCGTACGAGTCCGCCCCGGACCCGGTTACGGAGAGCCCGCGGCGTGCCTGCCGCATCGGGTGCCCCTGCTAGAATGCCAACGGGCGACGGCCGTCTCAGACGGCAGTTCGTGATGCCCGCAGGGGGCGGTCCTGCCCAGGACGTCGCCGCCCAGGAGCGAGCGCCGACCACCCAGCAGCGCTCGGAGTGAGGATCGGTTGACCGGGATCTGGTACATCGTCGGGTTCGCCTTCGCGGCCGCGTCGTTCACGTTCCTGACCTTCGGCGCCGCCTGGTTGCTGTCGCACCGCAATCGCGGCGACGTGCACAAGGGCCTGCCCTACGAATCCGGCATCGACACCTACGGCGACACCCACGGACGGTTCGGGCTCTCGTTCTACATCTACGCCCTGCTCTTCGTGGCCTTCGATATCGAGGTCGTCTTCATCTACCTGTGGGCGATGATCTTCAAGGACCTCCTGCTCGGCGGGTTCGTGAGCATGCTGGTCTTCGTGGCCATCCTCCTGGTCGGCCTCGGCTATGCCTGGCGAAAGGGCGTGTTGACGTGGCGATGACCGATCGCGATGGGGCGCCTGGGGACACGCCGGCCGCGAGCGGCCTTGTTGTCGCCGGCTCGAGTGCGGTCGCGGAGCCGATCGTCGTGGCCAACGACCTGTGGTCGGCGGCGGACCCGGCCGCGTACGACGGTGGGCGACCGACCGACATCACCCACCTCGCCGAGATCGAGGCGAGCGGGAGCGGCCGGCGGGACGACGCCCGCTGGAGCGGCCTCCTCGAGATCATCCCCACGAAGGCGGACACCGTCCTGGACCTGCTGCGGGCGAACAGCCTGTGGCCGCTCCTGTCCGGCCTGGCGTGCTGCGGGATCGAGATGATGAGCGCCGCCACCTCCAAGAACGACATGGACCGCTGGGGCATGTTCCCGTTCCGCGCCTCGCCCCGACAGGCGGACGTGCTCATCGTCGCGGGGACCCTGACGACGAAGATGGCTGGTCCGCTCATCCGGCTCTGGGAGCAGATGCCGGAGCCGAAGTGGTGCGTGGCGCTCGGCGACTGCACGTGCTCGGGTGGGCGCTACAAGCGGAGCTACAGCACGATCGAGGGCATCGACCGGGTCATGCCGGTGGACGTCTACATCCCCGGCTGCCCGCCCCGGCCGGAGGGCCTCATCTACGGGATGATGAAGCTCCAGCAGCTGGTCAAGGATCGGCGCGGGCAGTGGCCGGATCGGGCCATCGGCCCCACGGTTCCCGCCGGCGTCTGACATGGATCGAGCCCTCCGAACCCGCCTCGAGGCACGCTTCGGCGATGTCCTCACGGGGCCCATCCGCCAGCGCCACGACGAGACCGAGATCCGGATCGGGCCGGGCGATGCCACCGCGACGCTCCAGGCGCTCCACGACGAGCCCGGGCTGCGGTTCGTCGTCCTCTCGGATCTCGCCGGTGTGGACACGGGCGACGTCATGCAGGTCGTCTACCACCTCTGGAGCGACACCACGGGCGACTGGCTCCGGGTGGTCGTCGACGGACTCCCCCGGGACGACCCTCGGACGCCGTCGGTCACCTTCCTCTGGCAGGGCGCCGAGTGGATGGAACGCGAGGCCTACGACATGTTCGGGATCGTGTTCGAGGGCAACCGGGACCTGCGCCGGATCTACATGCCGCCCGGCTACACGAGCTTCCCGCTCCGCAAGGACTTCTTCCTGCCCGACGACGCGGCGCGTTCGCCCGGCGCCGGAGTTCGCCACATGGAGCGCAGCCACGCGCCCCGCAACGCCCCGGCGGGCACGATCCGCCGGGTGAAGGCCTGATCGGATGACCACCCAGAGCGCCCCGCACACCCACGCCTCCGCCGACGACCCGCGCGTCCAGCTCGAGGAGGACATCGGCGTCTTCGAGCCGGTCCCGCCGTACCCGCCCCGGACCGAGCGGGAGGCCGAGTTCTACACGCTCGCCGACGGCGAGATGCTCATCAACATGGGGCCCCAGCACCCGTCGACCCACGGCGTACTCCGGGTCGTGCTCAAGCTCGACGGCGAGAAGGTGGTCGACCTCGACCCGGTCCTCGGGTACCTCCATCGCGGTGTCGAGAAGCTCTGCGAGAACTCCGACTACCACCAGGTCATCAGCCAGGTCGACCCGCTCGAGTACATCAGCTCGCTGTTCTGCGAGTGGTCCCCGGTGATGGCCTTCGAGAAGCTCCTCGACGTCGAGGTGCCCAGGCGCGCCGAGTACATCCGCGTCCTGTCGGGCGAGCTCAACCGGATCGCCAGCCACGCCCTGTTCATGGGCTGGTTCGCGCTGGACCTGGGCGGGCTGACGCCGGTGCTGTGGTCGTTCATCGAGCGGGACGAGATCGTCGAGATGCTCGCGGCGCTCACCGGCCAGCGGATGCTCTTCAACTACTACCGGATCGGCGGCGTCAACGGGGACCTGAACCACGAGTTCATGAGCCGGCTGGGCGACTGGATGAGCCGGGCGACCGAGCAGGTCGAGGCCAACCTCACGCTCCTCAACGAGAACGAGATCTTCGTGCGCCGCACCCGCGGCCTCGGGGTCATCGATTCCGAGACCGCCCTCCGCATGGTCATGACCGGCCCGAACATCCGGGCGACGGGCATCCCGTTCGACGTCCGTCGGGCCCATCCGTACTCGGTCTACCCGGAGCTCGAGTTCGACATCCCGACCCGGACCGAGGGCGATTCGCTCGCCCGCTACCTGCTCCGGATCGAGGAGATCAAGCAGAGCCTCCGGATCATCGATCAGTGCGTCCACGAGATGCCGGACGGGCCGATCATGGCCAAGCTGCCCCGGCTCCTCCGGCCGCGCCCGGGTCGCGCGTACGCGGCCATCGAGGGCCCGCGCGGCCAGTACTCCACCTACGCGATCAGCGACGGCACCGACCAGCCGTTCCGGATGCGGATCCACGACCCGAGCTTCGTCCACCTGCAGTCGGTCGGCCTGCTCATGAAGAACAACCTCATCGCCGACACGATGGCCGTCATGGCGTCGCTCGACCCGG
>CAZVDO010000062.1:0-13032 GCA_964625345.1 uncultured Anaerolinea sp.
TCCACCACCCGTACGAGAGCTTTGCAGCCTCGGTGGAGCGGTTCGTGGCGCAGGCCGCCGACGATCCGGATGTCCTCACGATCAAGCTGACGCTCTACCGGACCTCGGGTGACTCGCCCATCGTGCGCCACCTGGTCCGGGCTGCCGAGGACGGCAAGCAGGTGGTGGTCCTCGTCGAGATCAAGGCCCGATTC
Source organism: uncultured Anaerolinea sp. (assembly GCA_964625345.1). Taxonomy (GTDB): domain Bacteria; phylum Chloroflexota; class Limnocylindria; order Limnocylindrales; family CSP1-4; genus UBA5189. Next base: position 195 of record CAZVDO010000062.1, read on the forward strand.
GACGAACGCGCCAACATCGCCTGGGCCCGCAAGCTGGAGCAGGCCGGCGCCCACGTCGTGTACGGCGTGGTCGGCCTGAAGACGCACTGCAAGACGCTCCTCGTGGTGCGGCGAGAGGACGGCGCGCTGCGTCGCTACGTCCACATCGGGACGGGCAACTACAACCCGCGAACGGCCCGGATCTACACCGACCTCGGGCTGCTCACGACACGTCCGGAGGTCGGGCAGGACGTCACCGACCTCTTCAACGTGCTGACCGGCCTGTCCCGGCAGGAGACGTTCCGGCGCCTCCTCGTCGCCCCGATCGGGTTGCGCGAGCGATTCCTCGGGCTGGTCCGGCGCGAGGCCGCGCACGCCACCGCGGGCCGGCCCGCGGCGATCGTCCTCAAGCTCAACGCGCTCGTGGACCGCGACTGCATCGACGCGCTGTACGCCGCGTCGGGGGCCGGCGTCGAGATCGACCTGGTCGTCCGCGGCGCCTGTGCGCTCGTGCCCGGGGTTCCCGGCCAGTCCGAGCGAATCCGTGTTCGCTCGATCATCGGCGAATTCCTCGAGCACTCGCGGATCTGGCGCTTCGAGAACGGCGGCAGCCCGGAGTGGTACCTCGGCTCGGCCGACCTGATGGAACGGAACCTCGACCGGCGCATCGAGGCGATCGTCCCGATCCTCGACGAGCGCCTCCAGCGCGAGGTGGACGTGATCCTGGAGACGATGCTCGCCGACGAGCGTCGCGCCTGGGCGCTCGCGCCGGATGGTCGCTGGCGGCGGGTCGACCCGACCGGAGACCCTGCGACGGACACCCATGTGGTCCTCCGGCAGCGGGCGTTGCGTGGCCAGGGCTCGCCGGGCCGACGCCCGGTCCATCCGGAGGGCACGGGCTCGCTGGCACCCTGGGCGTGACGCACGCCGGCCGGGCTCCCGTCGAGATCGAGCTGAAGCTCGCCGTCAACGACGTCCGGGCGGCTCGACGCCTGCTCCGAGCCGACACCCTGGCCGGCCTCGAGGCCACGTCGCCGGCGGCTCGGCGCCAGGTCACCGACCGATATGTGGACACCGAGGCGCATGCGCTCGAGGCGTCGGGCGTGCTCGCCCGACTGCGCGACGTGGACGGGTCTGCCCTGGTCACGGTCAAGTCCCGGGCGGTGGCGGCGTCGGCCGACGGCGTGCACCGGCGAATGGAGCTCGAGGCTCCGGGCGGGCCGTCGCTGGATCCGACGGCATGGCCGCCGTCCGAGGCGCGCACCCATGTGGAGGACCGCATCGGCGGGCAGCCGCTCGTGGAGACGGCCACGCTTCGCCAGGATCGCCTGGTCCGGCGCTTCGGCACCGGCGGGACGACGATCGAGCTGAGCCTCGACCGCGTCACGGTCCTCGAGCAGGGTCGCCGCGTTGGCGCGTTCGTCGAGCTCGAGGCGGAGCTCATCGAGGGTGACGAGCAGGTGCTCGCCCAGCTCGTCGCACGCCTCCACCACGTGCCCGCGCTCATGCCCGCACGGCGCTCGAAGCTGGACCGCGCGATGGCCGCCCTCGAGCGCGACCGTCGTGAGCGGGCGCGGCCCAGGCTCTCGGTAGGCCCCTCACCAGGGGTCCTCGCGTCGGACTCGATCGATGCCGCGGCCCGCAAGGTCATGGCGTTCCACTTCGACCGCGTCCTGGCCCGGGAGCCCGGCGTGCGCGAGGGCGAGGACCCGACCTCCGTGCACCAGATGCGGGTGGCCACGCGGCGCATGCGCGCCGCCTGGCGAGCGTTCGCCGATGCCACCGATGCGTGGCCGGCGAAGACGCTCGAGCGACCGCTCCAGCGTGTCGCGCGCGCCCTCGGCGCGGTCCGGGACCTCGACGTCCTGCTGGCGGAGGTCCGGACGGGGCAGCGCGCAGCCGCCGGCGATGATCCGGTTGCCCAGGTCGGCGGCGACGACGCGCCCACCGCCGACCCGCTCGGACCGTACGTCGACGAGCTGGTTGCGCAGCGGGAGCGGGCCCACAAGGCGCTCGTGCAGGTCCTCGATTCACGCGCCCACGCGCGGTGGCTGGAGCGGATGCTCGCGTTCCTGGCAGGCGCCCACCAGGAACCGTCCAGCGCCCGGGCCGCGCGTCCGCGCGCCGTCCATGACCTCGCCCCGGCAAGGATCTGGAGGGCCTACGGCCGCGTCCGCGCGTTCGACGGGGTCCTCGCCGCGGCCGACGTGCCGACCCTCCACGCCCTGCGGATCGAGGGAAAGCGGCTCCGGTACTCGCTGGAGTTCGTGCGGGAGGCACTCGGCGAACCGGTGGACGTGCTGATCGCCCGGGTCACGGCGCTCCAGGACCACCTCGGGGCGCTTCACGACGCCGACGTGGCGGCTGCGTCGGCCCGTGCGTACCTCTCCTCGCACGAGCCTCGGCTCACCTCCGCCGAGCGCGAGGAGCTTCAGGGGTGGATCCGGGTCCAGGAGGCCGAGGTGCGGCGCCTGCATCGCGGGGTCGGGGTTCCCTGGCGCGGCCTCGCTGGCGTCACGTTCCGGCGGGGCCTCGGACGGGCGGTCGCCGCCCTCTGACGGTGTTCGGGCCGGCGAGGCTGCGGTTCGCGGCCGCCGGTCGTGGCCGGACGCCGCGGGCCGGCAGGCGCATCCGGCGCCCCTCGCGGCCTTAGCGGATCCACCCCTGGGCGAGCCACCCGAGGTGCTGCCGCCACGCCTCGCCCGCATGCACCGTCGCGAGGACCAGGCCCTCGCGGAGGCCGGCGTGCGAGACCCGGACCCGGTCGAGCTCGTACCGTTCGGCGACCGCCAGGAGGATCGCCGCGCCGCCGGGCAGCACGCGCGCCCGCGACGGCTTCACGCTGAACCGGGCCGCGAGCACGTCCGCGGGCATCTCGCCGACCAGCCCGAGGGCGTCGCGGATCCGCGCCACGGTCAGGACTGGGCGCGCCAGGGCCGGCCCGACCCGCAGGAGGTTCGAAGCGGTCCCACCCACCGCGACGAGCTCCTCGGGCGTGCCATCAGGGGCGTCCCGGACCACCCGGCGCGCCTCGGCGAGCAGCCGCTCGAGATCCGCGGCTGGCGGCGGGTCCGCCGTGACGAACGAACGACTCAGCCGCGCGGCCCCCAGGGGCAGGCCGACCGCGACGGGCTCCGTGTCCGGAGCCACGAGCATCACCTCGCTGCTGCCGCCGCCGACGTCGAGGATCGCGGTGGGATGCGGGATCGGCCGGCCCGCCTGCACGCCGAGGAGGGACAGGAGGGCCTCCTCGTCATGCCGGAGCACTTCGATGGGCAGGCCCAGGCGCGCCTGCACGACCTCGAGGACCTCACCCGCGTCCGCGGCCCGCCGAAGCGGATCCGTCCCCACGATCGCCACCGCGCCCGCGGCCAGCTCGCGCGCTGCCCCGACGAACCGCTCGAGGACGTCGATGAGCGAGAGGCCGGCCCGGAGGCCGAGCCGGCCGTCGGCGTCCACCACGGAGCCGAGGTGGAGCGCGGCCGATTCATCGGCCCTGACCTCGATCCGATGGCCGTGCACGGCCGCCACCAGGAGGTGGACCGAGTACGCCCCCACGTCGATCGCCGCCGCAACAGGCACGCGACGACGTCGACCGGAGACGGGGACTGGCATGCGCGAAGTGTGCCACGCTGCCCGTCCCGGACTTGGGTGGCCGGCATGCCGTGAGCGGAGGAGGAGACGAACGTGGCAGGCCCCGTGCGCGGCATGATCCTCGTCCGGCACGCCGACGCCGGCGATCCCTCGGCGTGGCCGGGTCCCGACAACCAGCGCCCACTCTCGCCGCGGGGGGTCGAACAGGCGGCGGCCATCGGCGCGCACCTGCTCGCGAACGGCCCGCGGCCGGACCGGATCCGCTCGTCCCCGCGGCTCCGGGCCGTCCAGACGGCGGAGATCATCGCGGCCGCCATCCGCCTGCCGGTCGCACTCGAGGACTGGCTCGCCGAGCCGTTCGACGCGGACCAGCTGCTCGCCCGGCTCCGGGCGGGCACGCCATCGGGCCGGCGTCCATGGTGGGAGCTCGTCGTCGGCCACGACCCCGACTGCTCGACGGTGCTGTCGCAGCTCACCGGGCGGTCGTTGACCATGCGCAAGGCCGGCCTCGCGGCGATCCAGCTGCCGGCAAGCACCGGTGCGGTGTCCACCATCCTCGAGCTCCAGCGGGTGCGCGAGGGCTGACGGCGGAATCGTCCCCCGTGCCTTCGCGGCCGAACGCCGGTGCCGCCGCCCTGCCAACGGCCGCCGGGGCTCGCACATTGACCGCCTGTTAACACGATGCCGACCGGCGGTTGACGCCTCCCGCCAACGATGGACCTGTCAGATGCCGGCCCAGCAGCCGTGCCGCCACCCCGTGGCGTTCGACAGGAGGAACCATCGCGTGACCACCACCAAGCCGAGCCGCCTGGCTGCACTCGGACTCGCAGCCCTGTTTGCGGCCGGTGCCTGCGGGACCGGCGCCACGACCTCGCCGACCACCCCTGCCAGCCAGCCCACGTCCACCGATCCTGGCTCGAGCCCGGACATGACGGCCCCGCAGCCGGTGACCGGCGACCTGGTGTTGAGCGGCGCGGGGGCCACGTTCCCCACTCCGCTCTACAACGTCTGGTTCGAGGCCTTCAACTACAACCACCCCAACATCCAGGTCGACTACCAGTCGATCGGGTCTGGCGGCGGCATCAAGGCCATCACCGAGCAGACGGTCGACTTCGGGGCATCCGATGCGGCCATGAAGGACGAGGAGCTCGCCGCGCTACCCTCGGGGGCCACGATCCTCCACTTCCCGACCGCGCTCGGGGCCGTGGTCGTGATCTACAACCTGCCCGACGTCGCCGAGCTGAACCTCGACGCCGACAACGTGGCGGGAATCTTCCTCGGCACCATCACCAAGTGGAACGACCCGGCCATCGCCGCCAACAACCCGGGCGCAAACCTGCCGGACCTCGACATCCGGGTCGTCCATCGCTCGGACGGCTCCGGCACCACGAATGCGTTCACGACCTACCTCGATACCGTGAGCCCCACCTGGCACGACCAGGTCGGCAAGGGCAAGGAGGTCAACTGGCCGACGGGCCTGGGCGCCCAGGGCAATGACGGCGTGGCCGGCAGCGTGAAGGGCGACGCCAACGTCGGCGCGGTCGGGTACGTGGAGCTCAACTACGCGACGACGGCCGGGCTCACGAGCGCCAAGCTCAAGAACGCGGCAGGCGTGTTCGTCGCCGGCTCCACCGCAGGCGTCACGGCGGCGGCAGAGGGTGCCGCGACCGACTTCCCGGAGGATTTCCGAGCCGCACCGATCATCAACGGCGCGGGTGACGGCACTTACCCCATCGCGGCCTACACCTACCTCCTGGTCTACCAGGAGCAGGCCGACGCGGACAAGGGCAAGACGCTCGTGTCGCTCATCTACTGGTGCCTCACCGACGGCCAGGCCGCCGAGTCGGGACTGGGATACGCCCCGCTACCGAGTGCGATCAAGGAGAAGGCGCTCGAGCAGCTCCACACGGTCACCACCGGAGGCGCTCCGATCTGGCCGTAGCCACCGCCGCCCGCTCCATTCGGGCAAGGCGCCCCGTGCCGTACGGCACGGGGCGCCGAGCCGCGCCTTCCATGCCAGTGAGGCACATGACGATCGACCGATGACGACCCTCCAGCCAGCCCGATCCAGCCTGACCCACCGCTCCAGCCGGGTGCCCGATCGCCTGTTCCGGGGCGGTACGCGCGTGCTTGCGTGGACGATCGTGGCGATCCTGGTGTCGGTCGGCATCCTCCTGGCCGTCAACGGCAGCCTGGCCTTCCAGACCTTCGGCCTCGGCTTCATCACGGGAACCACCTGGGACCCGGTCAAGGACGTCTACGGGGCGCTCCCCTACGTCGTCGGGACGTTGGCGTCCTCGGCGATCGCCCTGGTGATCGCCGGCCCCATCGGCCTGCTCACCGCGATCTTCCTGGCGGAGCTGGCACCCCGGCGCGTCGCGGTGCCGCTGACCTTCCTCGTCGAGCTCCTCGCCGCCATCCCCTCGGTGGTCTTCGGCCTCTGGGGCGTGTTCGTGCTCTCGCCGTTCCTCGCGTCGACCGTCGAGGCCTGGATGGTGGACACGCTGGGCTGGATCCCCATCTTCGCGGGGCCTTCGTTCGGGGTCGGCCTGTTCGCGGCCGGGGTGATCCTCGCGATCATGATCCTGCCGACCATCGTGTCCATCTCGCGAGAGGTCATCGGCTCGGTCCCGGCGTCGCAGCGCGAGGCGATGTTCGCGCTCGGGGCGACACGCTGGGAGGTCGTGACCCGGGCCGTCCTGCCGGCCGCCCGATCGGGCATCGTCGGCGCCGTCATCCTCGGGTTCGGCCGCGCGCTCGGCGAGACCATGGCCGTGACGATGGTGATCGGGAACGCCCAGGCGATCCCCGACAGCCTGTTCGACCAGGCCCAGACGATCGCATCGAAGATCGCGACCACCTTCAACGAGGCGTCAATCGGGATCCAGACCTCGAGTCTCATCGCCCTGGGCCTGATCCTCCTGGTGATCACGCTCGGGCTCAACGTCCTCGCCCGCCTCCTCGTCTCGCGGTCGGCCGGGCGCCCCTCGGGGGCCGAGTGATGGCGGCAGGGGTCGTCGTCGCGCCGCGCCGCCGGGACCTGACCCGGTCGGGGTTCGGTACGCGGCGAGCCATTGTCGACGTGGGCATGCGGGCCCTGGCGCTGCTCGCCGCGCTGGCCTGCGTGGTACCGCTCGCAGCCGTCCTCGTGTTCGTGACGGTGAACGGTGCCGGCGCCCTGAACCTGGACCTCATCACGAAGCCGCCGCGCGCCCTGGGCAACGGGGGCGGCGCCTCGAGCGCGGTCCTCGGGACGCTCCAGATGGTGTCGCTCGCGTCGCTGCTGGCGATCCCGGTCGGGATCGCGGGCGGCGTGTACGTGGGGGAGTTCGCCGACCGGCGGAGCGCCCGGATCGTCCGGTTCGCAGCCGACGTGATGGTCGGCGTCCCGTCGATCCTCATCGGCATCTTCGTGTTCACGTTCCTGGTGCTGCCGTTCAAGCAGTTCAACGCCTTCGCCGGCAGTGTTGCCCTTGCGGTCATCATGGTCCCGGTGATCATGCGGACGACGGAGGAGATCCTCCACCTCGTCCCGGGTACGCTGCGCGAGGCCTCGCTGGCCCTCGGGATCCCGATGTGGCGGACCGTCCTGTCCGTGGTGATCCGGACCGGGCTCGGGGGCATCCTCACGGGGGTGATGCTCGCCTTTGCCCGAGCCATGGGCGAGACCGCGCCGCTCCTGTTCACGGCACTGGGGAGCCGGCTCGTCAACGTCGGAAACTTCGGCAAGCCGATGGATGCCCTGCCGATCTTCATCTACACGAACGCTCGCCAGCCATATGAGCTGCTCAACGAGCAGGCCTGGGGCGCGGCCTTCCTGCTGCTCCTCGTCGTGCTCGTCATCAATGTCCTCGTCCGCGCCAGGACGTGGGGCCGCCAGATCGGGGGATGAACGACGACATGATCCTCGAGCCGACCCTTCCCGAGGCGACCGGCAGCGCGCCTGCCGGCGACGCCACGGCGTCGACCGCGGTGCCTGCGTCCCGTCCGCTCGTCACCGCCCGTCCCTCAAGTGGCGGCCGTCCGCCGACCGCCTCGGCAGCGCCGGAATCCGGCAACCTGCGGGTCCAGGGCCTGAACGTCTACTACGGCTCGTTCCGCGCCATCCGGGACGTCGACCTGGAGATCCCCGGGCAGTCGGTCACCGCGATCATCGGCCCGTCCGGGTGCGGCAAGAGCACCTTCCTCCGCACGCTCAACCGGATGCACGAACTCGTGCCCGGGAGCCGCGTGGACGGCGCCGTGTCCCTCGACGGGACCGATGTCTACGGTCCCGACGTCGACCCGGTCCAGCTGCGACGCGTGGTGGGCATGGTCTTCCAGCGCCCGAACCCGTTTCCGACCATGTCGATCTACGACAACGTGGTGGCGGGGATCCGGCTGACCGGCGGCGCCCGCCGGGCCGAGCTCGACGACATCGTCGAACGATCGCTGCGCCGTGCCGCGCTCTGGGACGAGGTGAAGGACAAGCTCAAGCAGAACGGCACGAGCCTGTCGGGCGGCCAGCAGCAGCGGCTGTGCATCGCGCGGGCGCTCGCCGTGGATCCGGAAGTGCTGCTGATGGACGAGCCCGCCTCCGCGCTCGATCCCGTCGCGACCCTCCGGATCGAGGAGCTGATCGCGGAGTTGCGCGCCTCGTACACGATCGTCATCGTCACCCACAACATGCAGCAGGCGGCCCGGGTCAGCGATCGGACCGCGTTCTTCACGATGGGCCCGGATCGGGCCGGCTATCTCGTCGAGGCGGACGAGACGGTCAGGATCTTCACGAATCCCGCGCAGCGGTTGACGGAGGACTACGTGTCCGGGCGGTTCGGGTGATGGAGCGGCCGGTGGACGACCCCGCGCAGGAGGCCAGGCCGGTCATCGGCGGGGTCACGCAATCGCGTGCCAACCTCGACCGGGAGGAGCGCGAGATCAAGGACGGCGTGCTCCGGATGGGTTCGCTCGTCGAGCAGCAGATCCTCGGGGCGATCGACGCGCTCGTGTACCACGACGCCGCCCGCGCGGCGGCGATCATCGAGGGCGATCCCCGGGTCAACGAGGCGCAGCGCGAGGTCAACGCGCTCATCGCCACCACCATCGCCACCCAACAGCCGGTCGCCCGCGACCTCCGATTCCTGCTCGCCCTCAACCACGTGACCTACGAGCTCGAGCGGATCGGCGACCATGCCGCCTCCGTGGCGAAGCAGGCCGAGCGGCTGTCCGCCGAGCCGCCGCTCAAGGACTACGTGGACATCCCGCGGATGGGCCGGATCGCCGCCGAGCTGGTCCGGGGCATCCTCGAGGCGCTCGTGGCGGTCGACGACGAGCAGGCCCGCCAGGTGGCGGCGCGGGACGACGACATCGACCACCTGTACCACGCGATCTTCGCGGAGGTCGTGGAACTGATGCGCCGGGACCCCGGCAACGTGGAGCGCGGCACGAGCATCCTCTTCGCCGCCTACTACATCGAGCGGATCGGCGATCGGGTCACGAACATCGCGGAGGACGTCGTCCAACTCGTGACGGGGCAGGTCGAGGACCTCAATCCCTGACCTCCAGCGCCCGTCACGCCGAGGCTTAGGCGGTCGGCTGCGAGAACGGCAGTGGCTGCGGCCCCGGGTCGGGCGGCAGTGGCTTCCCGCGCCTGGTCCGGAGGTCGCTGACCGGCACGAAGTCCCCCGGGACCAGGGATCGGGCGAGCTCGCCCAGCCGCCGGATCGCCTCCGGAGCCAGGCGGTAGTAGATCCAGGCACCCTGGCGCTCGGATTCGACGATGCCGGCCTCGCGGAGGACGCGCAGGTGGTGGGACACGGTGGGCTGCGAGACCTCCGTGTACTCGGTGAAGTCGCACGCGCAGATGCCGTCGCACGCCGCGAGCTGGCGCACGATGGAGAGGCGGACGGGGTCGGCGAGGGCCGCCAGCAGGCGGACGTCGGGGTCGGTGGAGCGGGTCGTGGAGCGGCTCATGGGCGGCATTCTAATCGATGAACTTCGATATTGACAACCGTCAATGTCGATGGCATATTGAGATCGATCAATACACCAGCCCGGTCCCGACAGGGTCGGGAGGAAGGAACGCCAGACCGATGTTTCACCTGATGATGCACCCGTGGGGGATGAGCGCCGATCCCGATGACCGGCGCAACCGCATGCACCTCGTCGCCCTCGACGAGGCGCGGGTTGCCACCGACCGCCGCGACGCGGCCAGCCTGGATGCAGAGCTTGCGGCCGAACTCCGCGCGGCGCGGTTCATGCCGCGTGGGCGCTCCGTCTCCAGCGACAGCGCCGTCACGCTCGGACTCGCCCGCACCGCCTGATCCAGCAACCGACCCGACGTCGCACCCCAGTCAGGCCACCCCACGGAGGATCCGCACGTGACCGAGTCGACCGCCGCCGACCCCATCGCCGACGTTCACGAGGCAGTGCGCGGCCGCTACGCGGAGGCCGCCCGCGCCGCCGCTGCGGTGCGCGCGGGAGCGGATGATGCCGCCACCTCCGACGCCCTCGAGCCGTGCTGTACGGATGACGGGCGGGTCGTGTTCGGCTCGCTCCTGTATGCCGACGACGAGCGCGCCGCGCTGCCGGATGCCGCGGTCCTCGCGTCGCTCGGGTGCGGCAACCCGACCGCCGTGGCCGAGCTGCGGCCCGGGGAAACGGTCCTGGACCTCGGGTCCGGCGGGGGCATCGACGTGCTCCTCTCGGCGGCCCGCGTCGGACCGACCGGCCGGGCGATCGGCGTGGACATGACCGACGAGATGCTTGCCCTCGCCGAGCGGAACGCGGCCGAGGCGGGCGCCACGAACGTCGAGTTCCGGCGCGGCACGATCGAGGCCCTGCCCGTCGACGACGCATCCATCGACGTCGTCATCTCCAACTGCGTCATCAACCTCGCGGGCGACAAGGCCGCGGTCCTCGCCGAGATCGCACGCGTCCTGCGGCCGGGCGGCCGGATGGGCATCAGCGACGTGGTCGCGGACGACGGGCTGTCACCGCGCGAGCGCGCCGAGCGCGGCAACTACGCCGGCTGCATCGCCGGGGCGCTGTCGTTCGGGGAGTACCGCGACGGTCTTCGGGCCGCCGGACTGACCGAGATCGCCGTCGAGCCGACGCACGCGGTCGGCGACGGCATGCACGCGGCCATCGTGCGCGCCACGAAGCCTTCGGGCTGGTCCGGCGTGGACCGGGCCGCGCTCGTCGCGGCCGTCCCCTCCCCCGCCGAGACGCGAGGTCTGGCCGTCCTCGATGCCGACGGCTGCGGCTGCGGGTCCGGCGCCTGCTGCTGATCCCGGCAGGACGGGCCTGACCGGACGGGTCAGCCGTCGAGCGCGGCCGCCTCGACACAGATCGCCGCGACACCCAGCCGGTCCAACCGGGCGGCCGTGGGGCGCCGGCGGACCGTCCATCCCGCGACCTCCAGGCCGGCCTGCCCGGCGCGGCGCATCGCCCCGGGTGTGATCGCGGGCCATTCGGCCGCAATCCCACGGCAGCCGAGCTGCACGGCCTGGTCGATCGTCGAGGGTGCGAGGTCGCCGGCGTTGAGCCAGCGCGGCCACGCGGGTCGCTCCCGGCCGACCCACGCCAGCGTGTCCGCCTCGAAGGACGACACGACGGCCCGGGCGAGCCGGGGCCCGCGGGCGGCTTCGAGCACGGGGATGACCGCCGGCACGGGGCGGCCCTTGAGCTCCACGTCGAGGAAGGGCTCGGGCCCGGCAACCTCCAGCACGTCGGCGAGGGTCGGCACGCCCCATTCGGCAAGCGTGGCGGCATCGAGGTCGTCCACGGAGTCCGGGCGGCCCTGGACGCGCGCCAGCGACGCATCGTGCAGGAGCACGGGCACGCCGTCGCGGGATCCTCGGACGTCGAATTCGAGGCCGTCGCATCGCGGGTTCGCGAGTGCCGCCCGGAAGGCGGCGAGCGTGTTCTCGGGACCTGCCCGCCAGTCGCCCCGGTGCGCGAGGCGCAGCGCGACGTGCGCGTAATCCCTCACGCCTCGAGCCCCGGGTGCGTCAGGCCGCGGGGCCGATGGCGAGCGTCGCCACGAGCCCGCGGTGGTCGGACGGGAAGAGCGTCGGATCGTCTGCGGCGGGCCGGTCGAAGACCAGGCGGGCGGCGGTCGCCGTGACGGGGCCGCGCAGCCAGATGTAGTCGAGGCACCCGGGCTCGCCGTCGGTGTCCATCCCGGGCGCGACGATGCCCGAGGGCCACGTCACCGCGGGTTCCGCACCATTGGCCTCGAAAAAGGCCGACCGGAAGCCCGCGTCGGTCATGCGCCGGTAGGTCGGCTCGTCCGGCTCGGCGTTGAAATCGCCCACGACGACGGTCGGCTCGGACACCGGTGCCGCGTCGAGCCAGGCGATGAGGCTGCCCGTCTGGGCGTCCCGCGCCGCTTCGTCCGCGGGAACGTGATGGAGATGGGTCACGACCATGGTCATCGTCGGCCCGCCGTCGGCGAGCGCAATGCGGGTCCGGAGCGCACTCCGGCCGAAGTCGAGGTCCAGGCGTTCAACGGACGACGCGGCGAACCCCTCGCGCACGAGCAGGCTGTTGCCGTACTCGGGTCGCGCGGCGTGGGCGCGCCGGACCTCGTACGAGGCCGCGCCGGCCGCGCCGAGCAGGCGATCCTGACCGATCGCGAACACGCACTCCTGGAGCCCGAGCAGGTCGGGCTGGAGCGCGGCCATGTCGGCGAGCAGGAGCGGGAGGCGCTCGGGCCAGCGGTCGGCGATGTTGCGCAGGTTGAGCGTGGCCACGCGAAGGTCGTGCATGGGCATCAGCCTACGACCTGGACGGCCGGCACGGCGGGCAGCTCGACCGTGAACGTGGAGCCGGCCCCCTCGCGCGATTCGACGCCGATCCGGCCGCCATGCGCCTCCACGATGTGACGCGCGATGGCCAGCCCCAGGCCGGTCCCTCCGCCGCCGGTCCGGGCACGATCCGCCTTGTAGAAGCGCTCGAAGATCCGCGGCAGGTCGGCAGCCGCAATGCCGGCGCCGTCATCCGTGACGCGGGCGAGGACCATGCCGTCGCTTGCCTCCACCGTGACCCGTACGTGCCCGCCTGCCGGGCTGAACTTGACCGCGTTGTGAACCAGGTTCACGACGACCTGGGCGAGCCGCTGGCCCTCGCCACGCACCGGCGGGAGGCCCGGGTCCGCGTGGGTCTCGAGCGCCACGTGCTGGCGGTCGGCGAATGGCCGCAGGCGCTCCGCCGCCTCGACAACCACGTGCCCCACGTCCACCTCGTCGAGGAGGAGGGGGCGGCTGCCGCTCTCGATCCTGGC
>CAZVDO010000063.1:0-12453 GCA_964625345.1 uncultured Anaerolinea sp.
TGTTCGGCGACGATTACCCGACGCCCGACGGCACCCCGATTCGGGACTACATCCACGTGCTGGACCTCGCCGACGCGCACCTGGCGGCGCTCGAGGCCACGGCGCCGGGCGATCCTCGGACCGATGCCCCGCTCGTTTGCAACCTGGGCAGCGGCGGCGGCTTCAGCGTGCGGCAGGTCCTGGCCGCGGCCCGGGAGGTCGTCGGGGGCGAGATTCCGCACGTGATCGGGCCGCGGCGGGCGGGCGATCCGCCCGTGCTCGTGGCGGCGATCGACCGGGCGGGCGATGTCCTCGACTGGCGGCCGCGCCGCTCGACCCTGGACGCGATGATCGGGTCGGCGTGGCGGTGGCGCTCGCGATCCCGAACCGCGGGCGACGCCTCGGAATGACGGCGGAATCCGAGGCGCCCGAGCCCGACGGACGCGTCGCCGAGGGGCCGGACGGATGGGTCGAACCGGCCCCGCGCCTCGACGGCCCGATCGTCCTCGCCGAGTACGACCCAGCCTGGCCCGCCACCTACGCCCGCGAAGCATCCCGGGTCCACGAGATCCTGGGGAGCACGGTCCTTCGGATCGAGCACGTCGGCTCGACCTCGATCCCCGGCCTGCCGGCCAAGCCGATCATCGACATCCTGCTGGTCGTCCCGGACACGACCGAAGAGCCGGTCTATGTGGCGCCCCTCGAGGCCCGAGGCTACCGCCTCGTGATCCGCGAACCCGACTGGTATGAGCACCGCGTGCTGAAGGGTCCCGACGCCAACATCAACCTGCACGTGTTCCCACCGGACGTGATCGAGATCGATCGGATGCTCGCCTTCCGGGACCACCTGCGCACGAACGCGGACGCGCGCGACCGGTACCTCGCGGAAAAGCGACGGCTCGCCGCGCAGACGTGGGCCTACGTCCAGGACTACGCCGATGCGAAGTCCGCGGTCGTGGAGGCACTCATTGCCGAGGCGCTCGCCGGGCGCGGCTGACGCGGGATGGGCGCCCCGACGTGGCGTCGTGCGCCATCGTGCCTGCACCGTGCGGTTTTTCCCAGATCGACATCCGGGGACAGTTAGCACTGAAACATCTCGATTGAAGGTCCGTTTCAGGCCGGCGCTGCCGCGCCCATGAGCGCAACTGAACGTGGCCGCGGTCGTGTAGCAACCGCGAAGCTGCCGCCGCAGCGTCGCCGCAGCCGAATTGCCGCTCTAGCGTTCCCGTGGTGTCGATCTGGGAATTTTCAGGGCGGGAAGCGCGCCGCCAAGGCCGGAGCCGCGCCCGCCGCGCCCCTGCGCCGCCGCGCCCCGCCGAGCCGCCCCGGGCCCCTACCGCGGCTCGATCGGGGAGGCCGAAGGCGCCAGCCGATCCGGGGGCGGGTCGGCACGATCGTCGACCTCGCCCGAGCCGGTCCACACGTCGGACACCGGTCGGATCAGCCACGCCCCGATGAGCATCGTGACCAGGAGGCTGAGCACCGCGACCTGGTAGGCCCCGTTGCCGAGCGCGTCGAACGTCAGCAGCAGGATCAGGCCGTACAGCAACTGCCCGATCACCTGCGATCCCTTGCCCACCAGTCCGTAGAGCCCGAAGAACTCGCCGAGCCGCGCCGGGGGCGAGAGGCGGATCATGAACACCCGATCGGCCACCTGGACCCCGCCGAGCCCGCTCCCCAGGATCGCGCCGGCGATGAGGAACAGCACGATGCCGGTCGTGCCGCCGATCCCGATCGAGATCCCGCCGAGCACCAGCCCCACGGCCCACGACCACAGCACCACCATCAGGGTCCGCTTGGGACCCCAGCCATCAACCAGCCGACCCCACCCGAATGACGCAAGGACCGCGACCACGGTCAGCATCAGCAGCACGATGTTCGCGGTCGCCGCGGACATCCCCATCGCGCGGACCGTGACCACGCTCATCACGACGATCACCGTGTTGACCGCATCCGAGTAGAAGAAGCGGCCCAACAGGAACCGGAACAGCCCCGGGACGGCGCGGGCGTGGTCGATCGTCTGGAAGATCTGCCCGAACGATCCGGTGAGATCGCGGCGGGAGATGGCCGTCCGCTCCCCTTCCTCATGGACGAAGGCAAAGATCGGGATCGCGAAGAACGCGAACATGATCGAGGCCAGCCGGAACCGGTCCTCGACCGGCGTGTCCAGGAGGAAGATCGCGAGGCCGACGACGATCGTGCCCATGTAGCCGACCGCGACCCCGATGCCCGAGAGCGTGCCGCGCGTGGCAGGTTTGCTCACCGTCCGGAGCGTCGCGTCGTAGTAGATGAGCGCCGCTTGGTACGCGAAGTTGGCCACGATGAACAGCACCACGCCGCCGGTCGGGCCGATGTCGGCGATGAACGCCGTGGCGCCGATGCACAGGGCGGTGAACGCGAGCAGGAACGGGAGCCGCTGCCCGCCTCGATCGGAGAGGGCGCCGAGGATCGGCGACACGATCGCGTTCAGGCCCACGCTGATGACCACGCTCAGGCTGAGCAGGAAGTTCCCGTCACGCTCCCCGAATTGCCGCGCATCCGTCAGCCAGAGCCCGATCGCACCCGAGACCACCGCGAAGCTGAAGATCGTGTTCGCGAAGTCGTACAGGGCCCACGCGACGGGCACGCGCGCCTGGCCGGTGGGGGTGAGGTCGGCGAGCCGCTGCATGGCGTGCCTCCGGATCGTTGGGCCGGTCGCTCCCCGGGGACGCCGGGCGTCGTGGCGCTCGATCATACCCACCGGCGTGCCACGGAAAACGCGCCGGACGCACGCGGCCCCAGCGCGCCCGAGCCACGCTACGATGCGCCCGATGGCCACCTCCACCGCTGAGCACGCACGCCGGACCCTGCGGCCGATGCCGTACGGGCGCGCCCCGGCCCGCTCGATCGCGAACCCGATCTACGAGCCCCTGTGGGGCGGCCATCGCGTCCTCGCGGACCTCGCCGCCGACCGCGTGGAGCTGCGCGATGAACGCGGCGACCCGCTCGAGGGCCACGAGCTCTTGCGCGCCGCCATCGTCGAGGCCGCCCAGACCGCCGATGCCGTGCTCGACGGCTACCTCCTCCCCGCCCCGCTCCGCGACACCACGGGCGCGGAATCGGTGATGGGCCTCGATTCGGTCATGTCGCCGCAGGAGATGAGCCGCCAGTTCCTGCTCGGAGGCGGCCTCGGCGCGAGCCGTCGCGAGGCGCTCGATGCCGCCCTCACCCGGCGCGTCCCGCTCCCGTCGCATGCCCCGACCGCCCTCGTCGCCGTCGACCTCCTGTGGCTCGACGGCGAGTCCCTGCTGGACGTCCCGCTCGCGGAGCGAAAGCGCCTCCTGGACGCCGTGGTCCTCGACGGCGAGGTTGTCCGACGGACCGTCGCGGTCCGCCCGCCGGTCGAGGCGTGGTACGGCCAGTGGCACGCGCTGGGCTTCCGTGAGATCGCCGTCAAGGCCGCCAACAGCCGCTACGTGCCGGGCGAGCCGAACCCGGATTGGACGACCTTCCTGATCCCGAAACGCTGACCCGGCCGGACCGCGAACGCGCACCCTCCGCCCCGTCCTCGCCCGCCCATGGTAGGGTGGGTCGATGACCGAAAGCGTGCTCACGCCGGCCATCCGCGACGAGATCGCCCGCCTCGAACGGGCCGACATCATGGTCGGGATCCCCAGCTTCAAGAACGCGACGACCATCGGATTCGTGGTCAAGGCGGCCCAGGCCGGGCTCGTCCAGTACTTCCCCGACCTCCGGCCCGTCGTGGTCAATTCGGACGCCGGCTCGCCCGATGGCACGGGCCGGGTGGTCGTCGAGACCGAGCCCCCGGACTACGTCGAGCGGATCCTTCTCGTCCGACCCAAGAACAAGCTCCAGCGCGTATCCCTGACCTACCCCGAGGTCGACGGAAGCGGCGGCAAGGGGGCCGCCCTGCGGACCATCTTCGAGATCGCCGCGGCGCTGGAGGTCGAGGCGCTGGTCGTCGTCGATTCGGACCTCCGGAGCATCCTCCCGGAGTGGATCGAGCTCCTCGCCGGACCCATCCTCAAGGGCGGCTACGACTTCGTGGCTCCCCAGTACGTCCGCCACAAGCACGACGGCACGATCACCAACACCGTCACCTACCCGCTCACGCGGGCGCTCTACGGACTCCGGATCCGGCAGCCGATCGGGGGCGACTTCGGCGTGTCGGGCGACCTGGTCCGCCGGTACCTCGAGGCGCCCGGCTGGACGCCCGATGTCTCGAAGTTCGGTATCGACATCTGGATGACCACGACCGCGGTCACGGGCGGGTTCGCCGTGTGCCAGACCCGGCTCGGCTCCAAGGTCCACGATCCCAAGGACCCGGGCGCCGATCTCGGGCCGATGTTCCGGCAGGTGGTCGGCACGATCCTGCGCGGCGCCGTGGCCAACCCCGACCGCTGGCGGTCGATCAGCGGGTCCCACGACACGCCGGTCTACGGGTTCGAGCGCCACGCCGACCCGCCGCCGCTCCAGATCAACGTGCTCCGCCTGCTCTCGGAATTCCAGGCCGGGTCGCTGACGATGGCGGCCACGTGGCGCGAGATGCTCGCGCCCGAGACCCTCGCCCAGGTCATGGCCGTGGCCGAGGAAGCCGGTGCGACGGCCACGAGCGTGCGGGCCAGGCTGAACCTGGACCGACCGGGAACCGAGGGTGTCTCCACGGCGGACATGGCCGAGGCGGCCGCCGGGTACCTCTTCCCGGACGACCTGTGGGTCCGCGTGATCTACGACCTCGTGATCGCGGCCCGCGAGGACCCCGCCGCAGTCGATGCGCGCGTGGCGGCGCTCGTGCCCATCTACTTCGGGCGCGTGGCGTCCTTCGTCATCGAGAACCGGGACCTGACCACCGAGCGCGCCGAGGAGCACGTCGAGCGGCAGGCGCGCGAGTTCGAGCGTCTCAAGCCGTATCTCGTCGGACGATGGGACGCCGGCAGCGACGCGTCGACGGGCGGTGCCGCGTGACGCTGCCGATGCCCGCCCGGATCATCATTCCCGTGGCGAATCCCGCCACCGCGGAGGAGCTGATCCGGCTCGGAGCCGATCTCCTCGAGCCCCGGGCCGGTGAACTCACGGCGCTCGGCATCGTGGAAGTGCCGGAAGGGATGCCGCTCTCGGAGGGCGCGACGCGGGCCCGGCACGCTCGCCGGTTGCTCCAGAAGGTCCTCGACTTCGTGCCCGAGGGCACCCCGATCCATCCCATCGTCCGGATCGGGCGGCATGCGGCGGAAGGCATCGTCGAGGCGTCCGGCGAAATCGATGCCGACCTCATCGTGTTCGGCTGGGGCGGCAAGACGCCCGGCCATCGAGATGCCGGCGCCAACCCCTTCTCGCCGACGATCGAAGAGGTCGTCCGGGACGCGCCCTGCGACATCGCCGTCGTCAAGCAGCGCGGCGCCAAGGAGATCAAGCGGGTCATGGTGCCGGTCCGCGGCGGACCCCACGCGGAGCTGGCCCTGCGGTTCGCCGACGCGATCGCCCGCAAGCACGACGCCGACCTGGTCGCCGTTCACGTGGTGCCGCCGGGGATCACGCTCGCCGTCCGAGCCCAGGCCGAGCGCGCGCTGCTCGCCTTCGTGCGCCAGCACGCCACGGCGCGCGTGGAGACACTGGTTCGCGAGGCGGCCAACGTCCGGACGGCAATCCTCCGGGAAGCCGACCGCGCTGACCTCGTGATCATGGGAGCCGCGGCGGCCCCGACGTCAGGGGAGGCATCGGCCAGCCTCTTCGGCTCGATGCCGGAGGCCATCGCGACCCGCTCCCATTCCACCGTGGTCGTGGTCAAGACGCGCGAGGCGATCGGGCGGCAGACGTTCGAGCAGCTCGCCTCGAAGGCCGAGACCCTGGCCGCCGCGGATCGCGCCGCCGAGGAAGCCCGGGCCGTACCGACCCGCGTCGATCGCTGGTTCGCGGAAGCGAACTTCCATCACGGCGAGTTCTCGGACCTCCGCCGGCTCGTGACCCTGAAGGAGAAGCAGGGCGTCACGATCAGCCTCGTGCTGCCGACCCTCAACGAGGAGGAGACGATCGGCCCGATCGTCCGGCGCGCCATCCGCGAAATGGTCGGCCGCGTCCCGCTCCTGGACGAGATCCTGGTCATCGACTCCGCGTCCACGGATCGGACGCGGGAGATCGCCGAGGCCGAAGGCGCCCGCGTGATCCAGCATCCCGATGTCCTGGCCCGCTACGGCTCGTTCCGGGGCAAGGGCGAGGCCCTCTGGAAGTCCCTGTACGAGACGACCGGCGACATCGTGGTCTGGGCCGACACGGACGTGAAGAACTGGCACCCCCGGATGGTCTACGGGACGCTCGGCCCGCTCCTCCACGAGCCGAGGCTCCAGTACGTCAAGGGGTATTACCAGCGGCCGATCGTCGAGGGTGGAGTCCTCCGCGAGGGCGGCGGGGGCCGGGTGACGGAGCTCGTTGCGCGCCCGCTCATCAACCTCTTCTACCCCGAGCTGTCCGGCTTCATCCAGCCGCTGGCGGGCGAGTACGCCGGACGGCGGGCCATCCTCGAGCAGATCCCGTTCTTCACCGGGTACGCCGTCGAGATCGGGCACCTCATCGACATCGCCGAGCGGGCGGGCGTGGAAGGGCTCGGCCAGGTGGACCTCGAGCGGCGCGTGCACCGCAACCAGGAGCTCGAGGGCCTGTCCCGGATGTCGTTCGTGATCCTCCAGGCGGTCATGAAGCGCCTCGAGGAGCGCCGCAAGGCGCGGCTGTTCGCGGAGCTCGGCTCCACGATGAAGCTGCCGCGTTCCGGTCGTGGGCGCCTCTCGCTGGAGGTCATCGAGCTCGCGGACCTCGAGCGCCCGCCGATGATCCGGATTCCGGAGTACCTCGAGCGCCTCGAAGGCCGCGCGTCGAGCGACAGCGCCACTCGCTGAGCGGCCGTGATCGCGGCACCGGTGATCCAGGCCCTCGACCCCGAAGCATATGCGGCCGCCATCCCTGAGCTCGCCGAGTTGCTCCTCGACGCCGTGGCCGGCGGTGCGTCCGTGAATTTCGTCGCGGGCGTGACCCTGGACGAGGCCGCGGAATGGTGGCGGGAGCGGGCCGCCCAGGTGGCCGACGGCACGATCACCGCGTTCGTGGCCCGTGCGGCAGAGGGCGGCCGGATCGTCGGGTCGACGCTGCTCATCCGGTCCCGGAACACCAACGCGCCCCACCGCGCCGCGGTCGGCAAGGTCATCGTCCACCGCAGCGCGCGCCGCCGCGGGCTCGGCCGATCGCTGATGCTCGCGGCCGAGTCGCAGGCCCGCACCGACGGACGATGGCTGCTGATCCTGGACACGGTGGCGGGCAGCGAGGCCGACGCCATGTACCGTGACCTCGGCTGGCAGGTCCTCGGCACGATGCCGAACCACGCACTCCGGCCCGACGGCACGCTTGCCCCGACGACGTATTTCTGGAAGGACCTGCGCGCATGAGAGTGCTGATCGCGCCCGATTCGTTCAAGGGCTCGCTGACCTCGGTCGAGGTGGCGCGTGCGCTCGCCACCGGCTGGCAGTCGGCGCGCCCGGACGATACGGTCACGCTGGCGCCCCTTGCCGACGGCGGTGAGGGCACGCTCGCCGCGATCGAGGCGGCCGGCGGCTGGACGCGCGAGCTCGCCATGGCGACGGATCCGCTCGGCCGCCCGATCCGGGCGCCGTGGCTCCGATCGGTCGACGGAACGCGCGCCATGATCGAAATGGCTGCAGCGTCCGGCCTGTCACGGGTCGACCCGGCCGACCGGGATCCGATGGCCGCCACCTCCCGGGGAACGGGGGAGCTCATCCGGGCGGCCCTCGACGCCCGCTGTCGGGACCTCGTCCTGGGAATCGGCGGAAGTGCCACCACGGACGGGGGTCGCGGGCTGCTCGAGGGTCTCGGGCTCACGGTCGGCGGCACCGGCTGGGAGCTGCCGGACGGCGCCGTCCGGACAGACGACCTCGATCCGCGTCTCGCCGACGCCGCCATGGCCGTGGCGTGCGATGTCACGAATCCGCTCCTGGGCCCGGCCGGAGCGGCCGCCACGTACGGACCGCAGAAAGGGGCCAGCCCGGCACAGGTCGAGGAGCTCGACGCGCGCAATGCCGCGTGGGCCGATGCCCTCGAGACCGCCACAGGCCGTCGGGAACGGGACACGCCCGGCGCAGGCGCCGCGGGCGGCGTCGGATTCGCACTCCTCGCGATCGCCGGGCAGTTCCGGGACTTCGCCCTGCGGCCCGGCATCGAGCTCGTCATGGAGGCGGTGGGCTTCGAGGATCGGCTCGCGGCGAGCGACCTCGTGATCACGGGCGAGGGCCGCATCGACGCCCAGACCGCGTTCGGCAAGACCGCCCTCGGCGTGGCGCGGCGGGCGGCCGCGGCGGGCGTGCCGTGCATCGCCGTCGGCGGCGGCGTCGAGCCCGGCGGCGTGGAGGCACTCGCGCCGCTCGGCGTCGAGGTCGTGCCTGCCTGGGAGCAGCCGGTGCCGCTCGAGGTGGCCATGGCCGCCGGGTCTGCCCCACTCGTCGCGTGCGCAGCGCGCCTCGCCGCACGTCACGCCTGAGCGTCATGACCGCGCCCGAGCCCGACGCCACGCCTGCGCCTGCGCCGGCCCGACCGCGGAAGGCAGCCGCGACGGCCCGCCCGAAGCAGCCACGCCCGCGCGCCAAGGCGAAACGACGCAAGCCGGATCCGATCAAGAGCTGGGTCCGCCGCCTCGAGCGAACCCGCCCGAATCTCGCCCGCGACGTGCTCGATCGCCTGGCGGAGCGCTACGGCCACCAGGCGTGGGAGCCGCGGCTCGACGCGACGAGCGAGCTGATCCTCACGATCCTCACGCAGAACAGTGCGGACACGAACGCCGAGAAGGCCTTCGAGGCACTCCGGGCCGCGTATCCGAGCGACCGGCCGGTGGAGCAGCATCGCCCCGGGCCGGGCTGGGGCGGCAACGGCCTGCCGGACGGGAGGCCGCCCGACTGGGCCGCCGTCGAGGCGGCCCCGTTCGAGGAGCTCGTCGAGGTGATCCGGCCCGGCGGCCTGCCGAACCAGAAGGCAAAGGGCATCCTTGCCACGCTCCGCACGATTCGCGAGCGCCGCGGCGACCACTCCCTCGCCTTCCTGGCCGGCCTGTCGCCGCTCGAGGCGCGGGACTGGCTCACGAGCATTCCCGGCATCGGCAAGAAGACCGCCTCGGTCCTCCTCTCGTTCTCGTTCGGGATGCCGCTCATGGCGGTGGATCGCCACGTGGAGCGGGTCGCGCACCGGGTCGGCCTCGTGCCGCCGAAGGCCACGGCTGACGATGACCACGACTACTTCCTCGCGCTCCTCGCCCCTGAGGACATGTACGAGGCCCACGTGAACCTGATCCAGCACGGCCGGGTCATCTGCCACGCGCGCAATCCGGAGCACGAGATCTGCCCGCTCCGTGATCGCTGTCGATTCGTGGACCGGAAGGCGCCCTGACCGGCGCGGCCGGGGCGCGCCGGGGCCGTCGGTACCGGCCCGATCGCCACCTATACTCGACCGATGCTGACCGGCGTACGGTGGGATTCGGTCGCACCGCCGCGCATCCTGCTCGTCGACGACGATCCGAACCTGCTCGTCCTGCTCGCCGACCAGCTCCGGGCGGACGGGTTCGAGGTGCAGACGGCCCGCGACGGTGACGAGGCGCTGCGACGCCTCCGCGGCGGGTGGCCGGACCTGCTGATCATCGACATGATGATGCCGACGATGGACGGGCTGACCCTGGCGCGGGAGATCAAGGCGCAGGCCGACCTGCCGATCATCGTGCTCTCCGCCATCGACACGGCCGATTCCAAGGCCGACCTCCTCGATGAGGTGGCCGAGGACTACGTCACCAAGCCGTACCACTACCCGGAGCTCCGGGCGCGTATCGGACGCGTGCTGCGCCGATTGCGAGACAAGGTGCCGCGACGACAGCTCGTGCTCGGCCCCGACCTCGTGCTCGAGCTGCACCGGCGCACGGCTTCGGTTCGGGGCGAGGACGTCCAGCTCACCCCCACCGAATCGCGGCTGCTCTACGCGCTCGCCGCCAACCTCGGGCAGACGGTCACCACCGAGACGCTCCTGGATCGCGGCTGGGCGGACACGGAGGATGCCGACCCCTCGTACGTGTGGGTCACCATGCGCCGGCTCCGCCAGAAGATCGAACCGGATGCGAACCGGCCGGTCCACGTCCAGACCGTCCGTGGCGTCGGGTACCGGCTCGTCAAGACCGCGGTGGACGACGCTCCGGCGACGGCCCCGGACGACAACGCGGCGGGAGCGACATGAACGCCCGGCCGGACCGGGACGAGCGGCGCGAACCCTGATGGATCGACCGCCCGGGCCGCTCGATTCGGGGCGCCCGTCCGAGCCCCGCCGCGTCGGCTCCGGCTACAGCTTCCGTGCCCGCCTGACCGCGGGGATCATCGTCGGCATTGCCGCGCCCGTCGGCCTCATCGGGATTGCACTCCTGGCCGCCGAGTCGGCGCGATCGGGAGGATTCGATTCCACTACCGTCGGGCTGGTGCTGTTCACGCTTGCGGCCTCGATCATCGTGGCCGTGGTGGTCGCCTTCCTGCTCGCCGGGAGCCTGGTCGGGCCGTTGCGCACCATCGTGTCGGCGTTCGAGAAGGCGGCCGCCGGCGACCTGTCGGCGCGGGTCGAGGTGGCCGGCGAGGACGAGCTCGCGCGCCTGGTCGAAAGCCACAACCGCCTCGCGGCCGACCTCGCCCGGCGCAACGCCGAGGTGGGACGGATCCTGGTGGCGATCGGCGAGACGTCGCCCCGGGACGGCGTGGAGCGCCTCGTCGCCCATGCCACCACGAGCGCCCGGCGCGCATTCGAGATGATCGACTGCCGGATCGTTCTGGGCGACCCCGGCGAGGTCCCGGACGAGGAGGTCGTGCCCGGCGACCCGCGCCCGGTGCGCGCGATCCTGTCCCTGCCCGACGAGCGCCTGGGCGTGCTGGTCGGGCATCTCCCGGCCACGCGGTCGTGGGACAGCGCAGACCAGGACCTCCTGGAGCTGTACGCGAGCGAGGTCGCCGTCGCGATGCGCAACGCGGAGCTCTTCGCGCAGGTGGAACGCCAGACGGAGCGCCTCGTGGCCCTGGACGCCGCGAAGGACGACTTCCTGCGCGGGATCAGCCACAACCTCCAGACCCCGCTCACGAGCATCCGCGCCTACGTGGACCAGCTCAACGGCGAGCGCCCGGATCCTCGATTGTCGATCGTCACCGAGCAGGCCGACCGCCTCTCGCGCATGGTGCGCCAGCTCCTGGCGGCCTCGCGGCTCGAGGCGGGAACGCTCAAGCCGCGCCTCGAGGTCATGGCCCTCGGTTCACGGGTCCGTCACGCGTGGGATGCCCTCGGGGCTGCCTCCGTGCCGTTCGAGCTGACCGACGAATCGAATGGCTGGCTCGCCCTGGCCGACCGCGACCAGCTCGACCAGGTGCTCTGGGCGGTCCTCGACAACGCGGTCAAGTACGGGCGCGGCTCGACGGTCCGGGTGGCAATCAGCGTGGCCCCATCGGAAGCCGCGATCCAGATGACGATCGCGGACGAGGGGCCGGGGATCGCGCCCGACGCGCGCGAACGCCTCTTCGAGCGCTACGCACGGGGCGCCGAGATCGAGGATCCGGGCGGGACCGGAATCGGGCTGTACGTCTCGCGGGCACTCTGCCGGGCCATGGACGGGGACCTCGTCGCGGACGAGCCTCGATCGGGCCGGGGTGCGTCGTTCACGATCTCGCTGCCGGCCGAATCCCCAGGAGCCGCCGAGGCCTAAAGGGGGCGGCTGCCGTCAGGCGGGAGCCGCGCGCCGAGCGTGGCCGACGCGATGAGCGCCCGGTCAGGACGTCGCCGTCAGGATGCGGTCGACCACCCGGATCGCGCCGGACTCCGCCTGATGGCGCGGCGCGGGTCGAGGACCACGATCGCGGCGGCGGCGAGGCCCAGGACGGGCCCAACCACGTCGGGCACGCCCGCGATGGACGCGAGCATCGAGCCGAGATACCAGAATGCGTAGGCCCAGAGGGCCGCGATGGCGAGTTGCTTCATGTCCGGATCGTGGCCCGCGTCGCCGTCCCCATCGACGGCACGAACGTACGGGGTGGTGCATCCTGACGATGACCGAAAGGTCCCATGCAAGGTTGCACGCCCAGACTTCGGCGCTCAGCTATCGGGGGATGGCCGCATGGTCAAACGTGGATCGCATTCGGGGGCTCCTGATCACAGGCGGCGCGACCGCGCGCGCGGCCAGGGCCTCGCGGAGTTCGCACTGCTCCTGCCGGTCATCCTGCTCCTGACCCTGCTCGCGATCGACTTCGGCCGCGTCTACCTGGGTTGGGTGAACCTCCAGAACATGTCGCGCGTCGCGGCGAACTTCGCGGCAAACCACCCCAACGCGTGGGTCCTCAACGACACCAGCGACAAGGCCGAGTACCAGAAGCAGATCCTCGCCGACGCCAAGGCGAACAACTGCACGCTGCCGAAGGT
>CAZVDO010000064.1:0-1715 GCA_964625345.1 uncultured Anaerolinea sp.
GTCATGGCCATCGACCGGACCTTCGGGAGCGCCCTCAACAAGGCGCTCCGCGGCCTCGAGCAGGCGGGCGCCGGGCCGCTCGCGGAGGATCCGGCATGGGCGGGGGACGTGGCGGCGCTCGCGGGAGCGAGCCAGTCCGCCGGCGGTGTCGGGGTGCCGGTGGATCGACTCCGGACGTTCCTCAGGCCGTCCGACGACCGGCTGTGGCGGGTCCTCGCGCTCCTGCGCCGAGGCGTGGGTAGGGACCTCATCGGGGCGGTGACGGGGATCCACCCCTGGTTCCTCGCGGAGCTGGACCGGAACGTGGCGCTCGAGGCAGAAGTGTCGGCAGCGGGCGCGCGCCTCACCGACGCCACCGACGAGGCGGCAACGGCGCTCCTGGCCACGGTCAAGCGGGCGGGCTTCGGAGACCGCGAGCTGGCCGGGCTGGCCGGGGTGGGGGAGGGGGAGCTCCGTGCTACCCGTCTTGCACTCGGACTCGTGCCCGGCTACGCCATGGTCGACACGTGCGCCGCGGAGTTCGCCGCCGAGACGCCCTACTTCTACGCCACCTACGCGGCGTCCGGGTCCGCACCGGAGGCGCCGCCCGTCCCGCGGGAGGCGGCGCTCGTGATCGGTAGTGGGCCGGTCCGCATCGGCCAGGGCATCGAGTTCGACTACTGCGCCGTCCAGGCGGCCGACACGCTGCGCCGGGCGGGCTGGTCGGCGGTCATGATCAACTCGAACCCGGAGACGGTCTCGACCGACTTCGATGCGTCCACGCGCCTGTACTTCGAGCCGCTCGATCCGGAATCGGTTCGGAGCGTGATCGATGCGGAAACGGGGGCGGGTGCGCGCCTCCTGCCTGCGATGGTCGCGTTCGGGGGCCAGACCCCCCTCAATCTCGCGGCGCCGCTGGCCGCGGGCGGGGTCGAGCTCCTCGGCGCCGACCTGGAGGCCATCGACCAGTCCGAGGAGCGCACACGCTTCTCGGCGCTCCTCGACCGCCTCGGCATTCCCCAGCCGGAGGGCGGGATGGCCCACTCCGTCGAGGAGGCCCTCACGCTCGCCGAGCGGATCGGCTACCCGGTCATCGTCCGGCCGAGCTTCGTCATCGGCGGCCTGGCCATCGATTTCTGCTACTCCCCCGAGGACCTCGAGCGGCAGCTCGCCCTCGCCACGATCGTGGATCCCGACCGGCCCGTCCGGATCGACCGGTACCTCGAGGGCATCGAGGTCGACGTCGACGCCGTCTCGGACGGCGAGCGGGTGCTGATCCCGGGCCTGCTGGAACACGTCGAGCGGGCCGGTGTGCACTCGGGCGATTCGGTCGGGCTGTTTCCGCCGCAGACGGTCGGCGACGGCGACCAGGGGCTCATCGTGGCCACGATGGAACGCGTGGTGCTGGCGCTCGGCGTGCGGGGCCTCGTGAACGCCCAGTTCATCGTGCGCGACGACGGGGTGTACCTGATCGAGGTGAACCCGCGGGCGTCGCGGACCGTGCCGTTCCTCTCGAAGGTGACCGGCGTGCCGATGGTGGAGCTCGCCGTCCGGATCGCGCTCGGTGCCACGCTGCCCGAGCTCGGCTGGCCGGGCGGCCTGCTGCCTCCTCCGGAGCTCGTGGCGGTCAAGGCCCCAGCCTTCTCCACGGCCAAGCTCCGCGGCGTGGATCCGTCGGTCGGCCCGTACATGCAGTCGACCGGCGAGGTGATCGGGATCCACGAGGACGTGCGGGT
>CAZVDO010000064.1:1815-12284 GCA_964625345.1 uncultured Anaerolinea sp.
GCGCCGCCGGGATCGACGCCGAGGTGGTCGCGAAGCTCGGCGACCTGTCCATCCCTGACGGCCCGCCCGGGATCCTGGATGTGATCGGGCGCGGTGACGTGCGGCTCGTGGTGAATACCCCGACGCCACGCTCGGGTGCCGTGCGCGACGCGGCGGAGATCCGCCACGCGGCGATCGCCGAGGGCATCCTGTGCCTCACCGCGATCGAGACGGCGATCGCCGCCGCCGAGGCGCTGGACCCGGCCATCGCGGACCGGCTCGCCGACGTCCGATCGTTGCTCGAGTGGGTGCCGGCAGCGGGCCGCGCACCCGACGGAGGCGGGGACCGGGGCGGTCCCGTTGACGGAGCGCTGGCAATCAGCCCTGCGGGATGAAGAGCGCCTGACCGAGCGACCAGAGGGTGAGCGTCGTCAGCGCCACCATGACGGCCGCGAGGGGCACCTGGCGGAGGCGGATGGCGCGGTCGCTCGCGGGCGTGTCCCGGAGGTCGCGCGAGGCGACGACATGGCCCGCCCATGCCCCGACCATGTGGCCGCCGACGACCGCGGCGAGCTGGATCGTCCACACGAGGCCGGGTGGCAGCCACGCCGCCGTCGGCTCGAAGAAGACCGTTCCAAACAGGTTCGCGCCGCGCTGGAGCGGGTCCGAGATCGCGATGACAATCCGCTGCCCATCGATGACGAGGTACGTGAAGTAGTGGGCCAGCAGGTAGCCCACGGCGATCGGCAGGAGCCCGGCACCCGTGCCCGGGATCCCCACGAGGCGCGAGACGACGAGCGCGGCCCCGATGATGATCCCGAGAAAGCCCGCCAGCAGGAGGGTCTGGGGCAGGGCCGCCGGCAGGCCGAACCGGTCCACCCACACCTGCGTCTGCGACAGGCCGTCGAAGAGGATCGAGCCGGTGCCCAGTCCGATGAGCACGACCTCGGCGCGCGACCACGTCCCTCCGAGCAGGCCGCTGCCGAACGGTCGACGGCGCACGGACACGTCGGATCCATCCTCGACGAGCTCGTACGGGGCCAGACGACCGAGGAGCCGGAACCAGACGCCGAAGACCTCGCCCGAGCGCGCCCACGTGTGCCGCCCGTACTGGCTCATCATCGCGAGCGTGAACACGCTGTAGCCGGTGATCACGAGCGCCAGCGTGCGTGACCCCGCGCCGGATGCCACGAGCTCGAGCCAGACGACGGCCGCGAATCCCACGACCGCGGGCCACCGCCCGAGCGCCGCCGGATAGGGCGCGGCGGGCACCCCTCCCATGCCGGCCGCGGCGAGGGCTCGCGCCCCGAGGCGGTGGAGGGTCGAAAACGGATCCAGCCAGGTCCAGATCGGCCCCACGAAGGCCGAGAGCAGGGCCACCCCCACCCAGCCGTAGGTCCAGGCGAAGAGGCGCGAGACCTCGGCGTCCGATTCGCCGCCTGCGATCCCCTGCGCGACGACCCAGGCAAGGGCGATCACCCCGATCCCGCGGAGCAGGCCGCGCACGAGTGTCGGAATGCGGCGAGGCGGTCCGAACGTGGTCGAGCCGGCCTTGACGTCGCGGAGCAGGACGAAGACAAACGACAACGCCACCGCGCCGGCGGCCCCGGCCAGGTAGACCGCGAGGGGAAGCCGGCTCTCGAACGTCTTGGACAGGGCGTGTGCCGCGGTCCCCGCCGGCAGCCCGAGCACGAGTGCGGCGGCGGCTGCCACTCCCGTGATCCGGGCCGCGAGAGCCTGCGACCGGGCCGAGGAGGTCACGCCGGGCCGCGCCGTCGCAGGAGCGCCACGACCGCGACTGCCAGGATCGCCGAGACGGCGACGATCGGCAGGAGGACGTCCGTGCTGGACGTCGATCCGTCACCGGGCGCGGCGGTCGGGGAGGGTGTCGGCTCGACGGTCGCCGTCGAGGGCGCCGGTGCGCTCGCACCCGGGGACGGCTCCGCGGACGGAGCCGCGGTCGGTGTCGGCGCTGCGGCCGGTTCCGCGACCGTGAATGTGATCACCGCGCGCTTGATCTCGCCGTCGCCGTCCGTGGAGATCGCCGTGGATTCGATGCGATACGCGCCGGGCTCCAGGATCGGAAGCGTGGCCCGCATCTCTGTCGCGCCGGCCGTTGCAGGGGTGCCCGTGGCGATGGCAGCGCCGGCAGCGTCCCGAATGACGATCGAGGAGCCGTCGGCGAGCCCCTCCGAGTAGGTGACGACGACCTCCGCCGGCGGCGTGGCAAGGACGCTGCCGTCGGCCGGGACCGACCCGACGACATCCGCGTGTGCGAGCACGACGGCGGGCATCGTGAGGATGGCAACAGCCGCCGCGGCCGCCGCGCGTCGCACCTGGATCATGGCCGGAGTGTAGGACGCGTCCGCGCTTCACGCCGACGCGGACCCGACGGCGGCGCGTTCGCGCGCCGTGCCCGAGAATGAGCCCATGAACGCCGCACCGATCCAGTACGCCGACGCCGATCCGTACCGCCCCGGCGTCTGCAACATCGGCCCGGCCGAGATCGCCCGCCGACGGCGAAGCGCGATCTCGCTCACGATCGTCGCGCTGGTCGCTGCCGCCCTCCTCGTGGCCAGCGGCGTTCCAGCGGCCCTTCGAATCGCCGTCTGGCCGTTCACGGCAGCAGCAGGCGTCACCTGGCTCCAGGTGATCCGCCGGTTCTGCGTCGGGTTCGGGGCAGCTGGCATTCGGAACTTCGCGGCCCTCGGGCGGGCGGTCCGGGTCGACGATGACGAGGCCCGCGCCGCCGACCGGCGGATGGCCCTGAAGATGACCCTCGAGGGATCCTCCTACGGCCTGCTTGTCGCGCTCGCGCTCGTGCTGCTTCCGACCTAGGCGGCCGGAGCCCAGCACCGCGGCAGTCAGCGGCCCTGCGCGGTCACACCAGCCAGGGCCGCGTGGGCGGCGTTCCACGCATCGCGCCAGGCGAGGAAGGCCGAACCCCGCTCGACGGTCCACCCGGGCCCGTTGAAGCCGAGCGTGAACTGGCGGAACCCCATGGCGACGTAGGTCTCGGCGTCCTCGGCGAGGAACCGGTCGAGGTCCTCGGGCTCGACGCCGAGGCCCCACTCGATCTCGGCCGGGTCGCGGCCGACCTCCTCGCACCAGCGCCGGAGCGCCGCGACCGGGCGGTCGAGCTCGGCCGGCGTGTCCGGGAACCGGGCATGCCAGGCGTCGGCGTGCTCCGCGACCGATCGAAGCGTCAGCTGCTCCCCGGTGCCGGCGATCAGGATCGGCATCCTGCGGAGCGGCGGCGGGTTCAGGCGCTCGAGCCGTGACCGGATCCGGCGCACGCCGGCGTCCATGGCCCGGATGCGCTGGGCGCGGGTGCCGAACTCGTAGCCGTACTCGTCGTAATCCCGCTTGAACCACCCGGCACCCAGCCCCAGGATGACGCGCCCGCCGGAGATGTGGTCGACCGTGCGCGCCATGTCGGCAAGCAGGTCCGGGTTGCGATAGCTCATCGGGGAGACGAGCGCTCCGAGTTCCGCCCTGCGGGTCAGTGCGGCCCACGCCGCGAGCATCGTCCAGCACTCGAAGTGGGCGCCGTCCCGGTCCCCGTAGAGCGGGAAGAAGTGGTCCCACGTGTAGACGATGTCGTAGCCGAGCTCATCCGCCGCCAGCGCGGCGTCGCGAAGCGCGGACCAGCCTCCCTGCTGAGGGTGGAGCTGGGCGGCGATGCGGATCGGGCGGTCCATCGGGGGCTCCTCCGGGTCGGTGGTGTTCCGGTCCGATTCGGCCGCTCAGGCGGCCATGGCCGTGGGCGTTCGCGGAGTCCGGGCGGCCGGCGAGCCGGATGCGGCCGGCTCGCCGGCGACGCGTCGCCCGGCGGTGATGAGCAGGCGACCGACCCTCCGTCGGACGCTGCCCGCGGCGGGGCGGTCCGCCGAGGCGAGCCGCTCACTGGCGGCCTCGGCGAGACGCTCCTCGATCCGCGTCCGGATCGCCGCTTGATGCTGTTCAGTCCAGGCCTCCATGGCCGATGCTCCCTTCGGTGCGGGATCGAGCGATCCCCGGTTGTGCAAGACAGATATCTGTGTCGTGTTAGTCATCGATCTAACCCTCCAGGTCAGAGAAGGGCCACGGTCGCCCGCGGCCCGGTGGGACGCCAGGTGCGCTCCTGGCTAGCCGATGAGGAACCGCTTGAGGTCGGTGGACGCCTCGTCGAGTCGGTTCCGACGGAGGCTGTAGTAGACGACGGTGCCGGATTCGACCACGGTCAGGAGCCCGGCGGCCCGGAGCTGGGCCAGGTGGTGCTTGATGGTCGGCTTGGAGAGCTCGAGTCGTTGCGCGATCTCCGTCAGGTAGAGGTCCTGCTCGGTGAGGAGCTTGAGGATGCGGAGTCGGGTGTCGTCGCCCAGGGCTCGGTGCAGCCGCAGGACGTTGGGCGGTGGCGCCAGGGGATCGAGCAGGTCCAGCGCATCGTCCCCGACCGGGTACCCGAAGAACCGCCAGTCGATCCCGGCAAGCAGGAAGTTGTAGGGCCTCGAGAAGTAGGACGGCGCGAGGACGACGCGTCGGACGCCCGGTTCGGGCATCCATCGGATCCCACCGGTGGTCCGCTCGATGAGGTCCGGCCCTTCGAAGGTCGCTCGATCGCCCGCTCGAAGGTCCGCATCGCGACGGATGATGGCCGCCACCCGGCCCTCGATCGCCGCATACCGCGCCGCCCACGCGCGGGTCAGCGTCAGGACCTCGGCGTGGATGCCGGCGGGATCGGCAAGCAGGTCGAGCCGGCCCTTCTTCTGGGCATCCGGCAGGAGCTCCTTGAGTTCCTCGAGCGCGGTGCCATCCCCGTCCAGGGCCCGTTCGATGATCGGGACGGCGGCCGGCGCGCCGGCGGCGGTCTCGGAGAACACGCTTCGGAGCAGGGCCGCGGGCCCTTCGGTTTCGAGCGCCGTGATGAGGTCCGCGGGGGTTTCGATGTCGGGCCGGTCCACCACGAAGGACGCCACGTGGATCGCAAGGTCGTTCGAGCACATGCGATCGAATGCGCCGCGCAGGTCCTCCGGCAGGCTCGCGCGAGCCTCGGTGAGCCAGCGACGATCCTCGGCGGGCAGGTCCTCCGTGGCGCCCGCCTCCGAGGCGAGCGAGAAGAGGAAGTCGTAGACCGGCCGCACGTCCCACTCGATGACCAGGCCCGCACCGCCACCCGTGAAGTCGCGGACGGCCGGGCGCGCGGGCGCCTCCAGGACCGGGGCGGCAGGGCGGCGATTGGCTGGACGAGCGGCCACGATGGCCCTCCTGGCTGGCGGCGCTGGCGGGCCGGCGGCCCGCGATGACGCCGTGCGTCGTGTTAGATGAAACCCTAACATGTGGACGACAACTGTCAAGCACTCGGCAATCGGTTGCCTGCGGTACCCTTCGGCCGCAGCCAGCCGCGCGTCCACGGGAGACCAGTCCAGCCATGCACGTTCCGGTCATCGAGTTCAGCGACGAGCGGCTCGCCAACGGCCTCCGCCTCATCGTCTCGGAGGATCACCTGGCCCCGGTCGCGGCCGTGAACCTCTGGTACGGGGTCGGGTCCAAGCACGAGGTCGCCGGCAAGACCGGGTTCGCCCACCTGTTCGAGCACGTGATGTTCCAGGGCTCGGCCCACGTCTCGAAGACCGAGCACATGGGCCTCGTCCAGGCGATCGGCGGCACGATCAACGGCACGACGTGGCTGGATCGGACGAACTACTTCGAGACCGTGCCGTCCAATCAGCTCGAGGTCGTCCTCTGGCTCGAGGCCGACCGGATGGGCACGCTGCTCGACGCGCTCAACCAGGAGAACCTCGACAACCAGCGCGAGGTCGTCAAGAACGAGAAGCGCTGGTCGTACGACAACCGCCCGTATGGCTCGTGGGTCGAGAAGGTCCTCGGCGGCGTGTTCCCGCCGGGGCATCCGTATCACCACCCGACCATCGGGTCGATGGAAGATCTCGACGCGGCGTCGCTCGAGGACGTCCGGTCCTTCTTCGAGACCCACTACGCGCCCAACAACGCCGTGCTGAGCGTCGTGGGCGATGTCGACCGCGCTGTCGTGCGCGCTTGGGTCGAGCGGTACTTCAGCGGCATTCCGGCCAACCCCGACCTGCCCGTCGAGCTCGGCGACCTGTCGCTGCCGCCCTGGATCGGGCGCGAACGGCGCGAGGTGGTAGCCGACCAGGTGCCCCTGGCCCGGATCTACTGGGGGTTCCGGGCGCCCGTCTTCGGGGACCCGCGGCTCGACGCCCTCGACGTCGCCGGCCAGATCCTGGCCGGCGGGAAGGGGAGCCGGCTGCACCGCCGCCTGGTCCGCGACGAACGCCTCGCCCAGGACGTCAGCCTCTTCTCGCTCGGGCTGGTCGGCGGCGCATCGGTGACGTCCGGCTGGGCGACCGCCCGACCGGGCGTCGACCTCGACCGCCTCGAGGCCGTGTACTGGGAGGAGCTCGAGCGCCTCGCGTCCGAGCCCCCGACGGCGGACGAGATGGAGCGGGCCCGGGCCCTGATCGAGGCCGACGAACTCGGGGCACTCGGCCGGGTGGATGAGCGGGCGGATCGCCTGTCGATGTACGCGACCCTGTTCGACCGACCCGGCATCATCAACGAGATGCTCGGCCGCTACCTCGCTGTGGAACCCGCGGCCATCAGCGCGGCCTGCCGTGACGTGTTCCGGCCCGATAATCGGTACGTCCTGACGTACGTTCCCGCCGAGCAGGCGACGGGCGACGCGGAGGCGGCGGCATGAGCGCGGTGCGCGTCGTCGCCGAGCGTCCGGCGCCCGGCGATCCGAGCGCCTATGCCTTCCCATCGGTCGAGCGGACCCGCTTGCCCAACGGACTCGCGGTCGTCGCGTGCCACCTGCCCGGCCGCCCGCTCCTCGCGGCGTCGCTCGTCATGGGCCCGGGAGCGGCGGAGGAACCGGCGGCCGCGGCGGGCAGCACCATCCTCATGGCTCGGGCCATGACCGAGGGCACGGCCCGGCAGGATGCGATCGCACTCGTGGAGGCAACCGAACGCCTCGGGGCGTCCCTCCATGCCGAGGCGGGCTGGGACGCGACAAGCATCTCGGTGGACGTGCCCGCGGAACGGCTGCCGGACGTCCTTGACCTCGTCGCGGAGGTTCTTACCGAGCCGGCATTCCCGGTCGACGAAGTCGACCGGCTCCGGGAAGAGCGACTGAACGACCTCCTCCAGGCGCGCGCCGATCCGCGCCGGCGCGTCGAGGAGGCCTTCATCGAGACCATCTACGCACCGTCGTCGCCGTATCACCGGCCGGCCGCCGGGCTCCGCGAGACGGTCGAGCGGCTCGACGTGACGGCCATCCGTGCCGAGCACGCGCGGCGCCTCGATCCGTCCGGGATGACCCTGGTCGTCGGCGGAGACCTCGAAGGCCTCGACGTGCCAGCGCTCGCGGCTGCCCGGTTCGGCAGCCTCGCGGTCGGTGGCGCCCATGGGTTCCGTGCGCCGGACGATGCTGCGTCGCATGTGGGCCGCCGGATCCGCCTGATCCACCGACCGGGATCCGTGCAGACCGAGATCCGTGTCGGCCACGTCGGCCTGCCGCGGCGCATCGCGGACTACCACGCCGTGGCGGTGATGAGCGCGATCCTCGGCGGCCTCTTCAACTCCCGGCTCAACCGCAAGCTCCGCGAGGAGAAGGGATACACCTACGGGGCGCACGCCGGCTTCGACTTCCGCCTCGGGGCGGGGCCGTTCGGCGCGCGGGCCGCCGTCAACACGGAGGTCACGGTGCCCGCGCTCCAGGACCTGCTCGCGGAGCTCGTGGCGATCACCGAGGCGCCGGTTGCGGCGGAAGAGCTCGACGACGCGCGCAACTACCTCATCGGCGTCTTCCCGCTCCGGTTCGAGTCGCCCGGTTCGGTCGTGGGGGCGCTCACGGGCCTCGCCGTCCACGGCCTGCCGGACGACGAACTGGATCGGTATCGCCCGGCGATCGCGGCGGTCTCGGCCGACGCCGTCCTGGAGGCCGCGCGCGCGCACGTCCACCCGGATCGCGCCTCGATCGTGCTCGTGGGCGACGCGGACCGGATCCTCGAGGACCTCGAACGCGCCGGGATCGCCCCCGTCACGGTGGAGCGGGACGCAGCATCCAGCCCGGAGGTCGTCGACGGACCCGTCGCCTGAGGCGGGCCGCCTGGCGACCCGAATCCCCGCGCTCGCCTCGCCGCCGTACCGGCGTTACCTCGCCGGGTCCTTCCTGGCCACCCTCGGCGCTTTCATGCAGGCCACGTCCCAGGGCTGGCTCGTCCTTCGCCTGACGGATTCGCCGGCTCTTCTCGGGCTCGTGGGTGCTGCCGCCGGGGCGCCGACGCTGCTGCTCGCCGTGTTCGCCGGCGTGCTCGCCGATCGCCTGGATCGGCGGCGGCTCCTCGCTGTCGGCTACTGGATCTCGGGCGTCCTCGCCCTCGTGCTGGCGTTCCTGACGACCACGGGCGCGATCGCCTACTGGCACGTCCTCGTCCTCGCCCTGCTGGGCGGCGTGATCATCACGATCCAGATGCCGGCCGGCCAGGCCGTGATCTCGTCGATGGTGGACCGGCGCCTGCTCGGGAGCGCGATCGCGCTCAATTCGGCGCAGTACAACGTCGGCCGGATCGCGGGTCCATCGATCGCGGGACTCGCCATCGCGGCCGGGGGCCTCGCCGTGGGATTCTGGGCCAATGGGCTGATGCTGATCGTGGTGGGCTGGATCATCAGCCGCCTCCCGATCACGTCGTCGCGATCGGCGACCCGCATCCAGGCCGCGGTCTGGGGCGACCTCCAGGACGGCGTCCGGCACGTGGCCCGGGATCCGCTGCTCCGCGGCCTGATCCTGCTGGCGGCCGTGCCGGCACTCCTCGTCCTCCCGTACCTGACCTTCCTGCCGGTCTATGCGCGGGACATCCTCGCCATCGGGGCGCCCGGGCTCGGCCTCCTCACGGGATCCATCGGCGTCGGCGCCCTGCTCGGAGCCATCCTCGTGGCGACGCGCCGGCCGGGCGGGGCGGGCGGGTACGTGCTGCTCGGCGGGCTGCTGCTGATCGGCCTGTCGCTGGCGGTGTTCGCGGTCTCGCGTACCGTCCTGGTCTCGGTGCTCGCCCTGGCGGTGCTCGGCGCCAGCCAGGTCGCCTACTACTCCACCACGAACACGATGCTCCAGCTGCGGGTGCCGGCTCGCCTGCGTGGCCGCGTGCACAGCCTGTACGTGCTGACCTCCATCGGCCTGCTCCCGATCGCCAACCTCGGCATGGGTGCCGTCGCCGAGCGCACGGGCGTGCCGGCGGTGCTCGAAGTCGGGGCCGTGCTCACCGTCGCGATCGCCCTCGCCGCCGCCATTCCGCGCACGATTCGGGCGAGCGGCACGCTGGTCGGGCAGGGGAGTGACGATCTCGACGTGCCAGGCCTTCGCGCGGCGGAGCCCGGGCCGGACGCCGGGCCGCCGGCCCTGACCGAGGGACCCTCCTCCCCGGACGGCCCGCCTCCGTCGTCGCCGCTCGGCCCCGAGCCATCGGCGCCCTGAAACCTTTTCCCGGGCCGGGCGCTCAAGGGAGCAGATGCCGGAAACATGGCCCGGCCCACCCAGGGAGCAACCTCGAGATGCGGGAACGATTCACGATTCGGATGGCGCGCACGATCGGTGTCGCGGGCGTCAGCCTGCTGCTCGTCGTCGGCGGCGCCTTCGCAGCCAACAACATCGCCACCTCCGGCCCGAGCGACGATCGCGGTTCCGATGCCTCGGCCCCCGCGCTTGAGCTGACGAGCCCCGACGGCAGCGAGGCTTCGGACGAGTCGGAAGCCCCGGACGCGAGCGAGTCGCCTGAGGCGACCGACGACCAGGGCACGGATGCGACCGCCGAGCCGACCGACGACAACGACGGCGTGGACGAGACGGCCGAGCCGACCGACGACCACGGATCCGATGCGTCGGAAGAGTCCGGTGACGACGATGGAGTCGACGCGACGGACGACCACGGCGCGGATGTCTCGCCGGAGCCGAGCGACGATCACGGCGGGGATGACTCGAGCGGTTCGTCGTCGACGGACGACGGCAGCGGCCACGACTGATCAACCGGCTGACCGGCCCCCGAGAACGTGACCGACGGCGCCCGATGGGCATCGGCGCAACCGGGCACCATGGAACCGTCCCCGCCCGACAGGTCGTCGGCCGGGGTCGGTTCACGGAGGGACCCGGACATCACGGACCGGCCGCCAGGCATGGGAGTGCAGGATGACGACGCAACCGTGGTTCGGGCGGTGCTCGATGGGGATCGCGATGCCTTTCGCGTCCTCGTCGAGCGCGAGCACGCGGCCGTCATTCGGGCCTGTCATCGCGTCCTCGGCAACCTTGCCGAGGCGGAAGATGTCGCCCAGGAGTCCTTCGTGATCGCCTATCGATCCCTGGCCACATGGCGCGCCGACGGTCCCTTCGGCGCCTGGCTCTCGCGGATCGCCGTCCGCCTGGCCCTCCGACAACTCGGTCGGCGGCGCCAGGTTGCCTGGGCGCGTCCGGGCGCGGA
>CAZVDO010000065.1:0-12122 GCA_964625345.1 uncultured Anaerolinea sp.
CGAGCAGACGTCGGTGTCGTCGACGGTCTTGGTGATCGTGATCGTGCAGTCATGGCCGGTCACGTCGGCGGACACGGAATCCGAGACTTCCCCGGCGATGGATTGGCCGGTCGCGGTGACGGTGTTGGTCACCGACCCGGACACGGTGTCCGAGACGGTGAAGGTCACCGACCCTCCGGCAGCGAGGTTGGCGCTCCCTCCATTCGCGGCCACGAAGTCGGCGGTGATGTCACCGATGACGTCATCGACGACGGTGATGCCGGTGAGGCCGATGTTGCCGGTGTTCTCGACCGTGTACTCGTAGTCGACGCTCGTCGACCCGCCGGTGCAGACGTCCGTCGTCTGCGGGGTCTTGGTGACCTTGATGTCCGGGTGGCAGACCTGGAGCGTCGCGCCTGCGACGTCCTTGATGTCGGCCGACTCGAGCGGATGGGCCGAGCGGCTGGTCAGGATGGCGTTGTTGGCGCACAGGGCGTCGATGCCGAACGCCTTCATGTCGATGGCCGCCTCGAAGAAGAGGCGCGAGCCGATGGCGTAGTCATTGGCGCCGGACGGGTAGCCGCCGCTCTGCGAGGCCAGCCGGCAGTTGTTGTTGTTGCCGTTCCCGTCGCTGGTCGTCGGCGAGCAGACCGGCATGTTCCACGGCGGCGCGAGCGCCTCGTTCGGGAACGGCGAGTTCGGCTGTCCGGCGTTCGGGAACTCGGTGTTGGTGGACAGGAGCGAATCGCCCTGGGGCTTGTCCGGATCGAGCGTGGCACAGGCGGGAATGGCACCGGAGAGGACGAACGTCGTGCCGTTCCACTTGTAGATCTCGAGGACGGCCGCGCCGCCGCCTTCCTGCACGAACGAGATCAGGACGTCGTTGACGGTGCGGTTGAAGGTCAGGTTGTAGTCGGCGGTGTTGTGCGTCTTGAGGTTGTCGAAGTTGGTCGGGGCGACCTGGTCGAACTCGAAGCCCCAGAACGCGTCGCCATTGTTGTTGCCCCGCTCGGCGGCGATGTACAGGAGCTTGTCGCCGGTGGCGGTGTCGGCGTCACACGGGCTGTCGTGATCGCTCGTGATCGCGAGGTAGGCGTGGGAGAAGTCGTCCTTGCCCGGGACGCTGCCGCCCTTGATCGGCCAGACCGTGTCGGTCTGCTTGCCGGACGGGCTGACGATGTCCTCCTCGGGCTCGGTCAGGATCGAGCCGCCCGTGCCGGCGAACTTCGAATCCGCGCTGCCGTCACAGACGAAGGCGATGTCGTCGTAGCGCCCGCCATTGCTCGTCAGGAGCCCGGTGTTGATGTCGATGTTCGAGCCGTAGCAGTCCGTGGCGCCGGTATGCGGCGAGCTCGCAGAGAGCGAGAAGAGCCCGTCCCCCGCGCCGCCGTCGACCCAATCGTCGCCGGGCGTACTGTCGGTGCCCGAGTAATAGGCGTTGGGGTTGCGGGTCGAGCTGTCGTTCTCGACCGCGGGAACGCCCTTGTTGGCGTCGATCTCGAAGCCGCCGATCGGCGACGTCGGAACCAGCGCGAGGGCGAGGCCCGTGACGAACATCGCCGCGACCACGCCGATGAGGCCGCGCCGGAGCTTGAGGATTCGACCCTTGGCGGGTGCGTGGACTCGATGCCCGGTTCGCGGACGCATCATGGCGATTGCTCCCTCCGACCGATTCGCTTGTTGTGACCTGGGCTTCGCTGGGCGCTTCATGGACACGACTGGGTGAGGCCGTACCCGCGCACGCGCGCAGGCGAGCCTCCCTGGGACCAGGATTGCAGGCAGGGCGTCGTCATCCGGCGTTCGCGCACGTCCAGCGTGCGTCCGCCGTGCCCGGCCCTCGGATCGTCGTGCGTCGCGCAATCGCGGGCGCAGATCCGGTCACTCGATTGAACCCCTTCCCCCCCGGGTCGAGATCCTGGCCGATCCGCCACCGAGTGCGCGCACACGGTGGTCGCCGTATCCGCCGCCCCCGCCGGGACACGCGCGAGGAGGTCAGTCTCGCGCCACGGGTGGGGTTTGGTCAAGTTCGGTGCACTGCGATCGACGGCTCACCACACGCGCGCCGCTTCGAAGTGGTGCGCCTGCGCACCACTTCGCGAGCCGGTCCGGTCGCGCCGGACCGGTTGAGCCCTCGCTTGACCCGGCGGCCCCGGCTATCCGGCGAGGATGAGCAGGCGCGTCTCCCCCGATGCCTCGGCATAGGCCTGGATCGGCAGGCACTCGCACACGACGTTCCGGTCCCCGTAGACGTTGTCGATGCGGCGGACGGGCGGCCAGTACTTGCGGGCCTTGACCCACGGGAGCGGGAAGGCCCCTTCCTCGCGGCGGTACGGCCGGGCCCACTCGTCGCGGACGAGGTCGGCGGCCGTGTGCGGCGCGTTCCGGAGGGCCGAGGATTCGAGGGGCACGCGGCCGGCCTCGATGTCCGCGACCTCCGCCCGGATGGCCAGGAGGGCGTCGGCGAACCGGTCGAGCTCGTCCTTCGACTCGGACTCGGTCGGCTCGATCATCAGCGTCCCGGCGACCGGGAAGCTCATGGTGGGCGCGTGGAACCCGAAGTCCATGAGCCGCTTGGCGATGTCGTCGACGGTGACGCCGCTCGCGGCCGTGAGCGGCCGGCAGTCCAGGATGCACTCGTGGGCGACGCGCCCGTTGGCGCCGACGTACAGGACCGGGTACGCGTCCCCGAGGCGGGCGGCGAGGTAGTTGGCGTTGAGGATCGCCGCCTCGGTCGAGCGCCGGATCCCGTCGGTGCCGAGCATCGCGATGTACGCCCACGAGATCGGCAGGATGCTCGCGCTCCCGTACGGCGCGGAGGAGACCCGCGTCCCGCCGTCCAGCGTCGTGCTGGGCAGGAACGGCACCAGGTGGGCGGCAACGCCGATCGGGCCCATCCCCGGTCCCCCACCCCCGTGCGGGATGGCAAAGGTCTTGTGCAGGTTGAGGTGGCAGACGTCGGCCCCGATGTCGCCCGGCCGGGACAGCCCGACCTGGGCGTTCATGTTGGCGCCGTCCATGTAGACCTGGCCGCCCGCCTCGTGGACGAGCCGGCAGATCTCGACGATCGCCTCCTCGAACACGCCGTGGGTGCTCGGATACGTGATCATGAGCGCACCGAGGTCCCCCGCGTGCTCGGCGATCCGGGCCCGCAGGTCGTCGAGGTCGACGTTGCCGTACGCGTCCGTGGCCACGACGACCACCCGATAGCCGGCCATCACGGCGCTCGCCGGGTTGGTCCCGTGCGCCGAGGCGGGGATCAGGCAGACCGTCCGGTTGGATTCGCCGCGCGAGGCGTGCCAGCCGCGGATCGCGAGGAGCCCGGCGTACTCGCCCTGGGAGCCGGCATTCGGCTGGAGGCTCACGGCCGCGAAGCCCGTGATCTCCGCGAGCCAGGCCTCGAGGTCCGCGTACAGGCGGGCGTAGCCCGGCAGTCGGGCCGGGTCGCTGAAGGGATGGACCCGGGCGAAGCCCTCGAGTCCGATCCCCATCATCTCGGTCGTGGCGTTGAGCTTCATCGTGCAGCTGCCGAGCGGGATCATCGACCGGGTGAGGGTGATGTCCTTCTCGGCCAGCCGGAAGATGTAGCGCAGCATCTCGGTCTCGGACCGGTGGAGGCTGAAGACCGGGTGCTCGAGGATGGGATCGGTCCGGCGTCGGTCCGCGGGAAGCGCAGCCGCTGCGGCGGCCTCGACAGCGGCCGGATCAGGCTCGGGCGCGCCGAGGGCCCGGAGCACCGCCGCGACGTCGGCGTCGGTCGTCGTCTCGTCGCAGGCGATGCCGATGCCGGTCGCATCGAGCCGGCGGAACTCGTAGCCCGCGACGGCACCGGCCGCCATCAGGGCGTCGGCGGCCTCGGCCGAGCCGGCCTCGATCGCGATGGCGTCGAACCAGCGATCGTGGCGGAGCGCAAGGGCCGGCATGGCAGCGACGCCCGCCGCGATGGCGCTGGCCCGGCGATGGACGCGCTCGGCGATCGCGCGCAACCCGTCCGGACCGTGCCAGGCCGCGTACATGCTGGCCATGACCGCCAGGAGGACCTGCGCGGT
Organism: uncultured Anaerolinea sp.; assembly: GCA_964625345.1. Taxonomy (GTDB): domain Bacteria; phylum Chloroflexota; class Limnocylindria; order Limnocylindrales; family CSP1-4; genus UBA5189. Next base: position 4,026 of record CAZVDO010000065.1, read on the forward strand.
GCAGATGTTCGAGGTCGCCTTCTCGCGGCGGATGTGCTGCTCGCGCGTCTGGAGCGTGAGCCGGTACGCGGGCGCGCCGTCCGCGTCCACGCTCACGCCCACGAGCCGGCCCGGGAGCGAGCGCTTGAAGGCGTCGCGCGTGGCCATGAACGCGGCGTGCGGACCGCCGTTGCCCATCGGGACGCCGAATCGCTGGCTGCTGCCGATGACGACGTCGGCGCCCTGGGCTCCGGGGCTCTCGAGCAGGACCGCGGCCAGCGGGTCCGTGGCCACGATCACGAGAAGCCCGGCCGCATGCGCGGCCTCGATATCCGGCCGCAGGTCGCGGACGGCGCCGCTCGAGCCGGGCGACGAGAGGAGGATCGCGAACGGGCGCTCTCCCTCGCGCGGCGCCCCGGCGCGGGCGAGCAGGTCCTCGGGCGCCGCCACCTCCACGCCGACGCCGAGCGGCGTGGCACGGGTCCGGAGGACCGCGAGCGTCTGGGGATGCGTGTCCGCATCCACGAGGAGCAGGTTGGCATCCGCGACCCGGGTGACGGCGTGACACAAGGTGGCCGCCTCGGCGGCGGCCGTGCCCTCGTCGAGCAGGGAGGCGTTGGCGATCTCCATGCCGGTGAGGTCGCAGACGACGGTCTGGAAGTTGATGAGCGCCTCGAGCCGGCCCTGGGCGATCTCGGGCTGGTAGGGCGTGTAGGCCGTGTACCAGGCCGGGTTCTCGAGGACGTTCCGGGCGATCACGGGCGGTGTGATCGTGTCGTGGTAGCCCATCCCGATCATCGAGCGGAGCGGCCGGTTGGCCGCGGCCATCGCCCGAAGGTCGGCGATCGCCTCCGCCTCGCTGCGCGCGGCCGGGACCGCGAGCGGGTGCGAGCGCAGGATGGCCGCGGGCACGGTGGCGCGAATCAGGGCGTCCATGGACGCGGCACCGATGGTCTCGAGCATGGCCGCCTCGTCGGCGGCATCGGGTCCGATGTGTCGGTCGACGAACCCTCGCTCGGTCACCGTGTCGGACATCGCGTCAGCACCTCCTCGGTGCCCCGCTGTCCTGGTGCCTGAGAGCGTCCCCGGCCCGCATCATGCGGAACGGGTTCCTCCGTCGGCGCGCGCTGGCGGGACCTGCTCCCGTCATCAACGCTCTCCAGCGTCCCCATCCCTGCGCGGTCCTGGTGCCTGAGAGGTTCCGGACCGTTGCTCCGTCGGCGCCGCCGATCCCGGACGCTGCCGCCCGGCCCGACGATCTCTCCCGCGCAGTTCCTCTGGGGAACCATTCGCGGGCATCGTACCCCCATGGCGCGATCGGCGGGCCGGTGCCACGTCCCGGCCCGATCCGAGGCCGGCACGCGACGGGCGTCAGGCCGGCGCGGGCCGATGCCTCAGGCGCTCACGAGCTCCGCGCGGGTCGGCACGAGGCTGGCAAGCAGCCCACCCCACTGGCGGGCGCGTACGAGCTCGCCGACCTTGAGGGGCCCGGCCTTCCCGGTCACGAGAAAGTGCTGGCCATCGACCACCGAGACGTACCCGCGCGCCTCGAGCTCGCGCTCGATGCTGTGGGCGGCGGACCCGGGCGACCATCGGAGCTTGGTGTCGAAGGCCGCGCACCGGGCCGAACCCGAGGGGATGGTCTCCAGCCAGCTCCGGAGGGTGGGAGCCTCGAGCGCCTCGGCGGGCGCCGTGCTCGGATCGATGCTCGCTCGCCCACGCTCGGTCGGCAGCGAGAAGCCCTGGAGCGGTGCCCCGCAGACGAGGAGATCGAGGCCGGCAAGGCGATCCGGCGTCGCCTCGAGCGTCGACAGGACGGGCGTGCCCAGGCCGATCCCGGCCCCGATGGCGAACGCCACTTCGCGCGTGTTGCCCCATACAGACTCGTAGACCACGAGCGCCTTCATCGGACAGCCTCCATTCCGGGGACGCACCGCGGTGACGGTCCGATCGTGCCGGTGCCTCGTGGGTGGCGCCAGTGCCCTCGGGCCCGGCGGCGCGGGCCTACCGGCCCGCCGGTCAGGCGATCTCGCGCCGGATGGTGAGGGCCGCGACGGCCGCGAAGAGCACGACGACGAGCGCCAGCACCGCGAGGTCCTGCTGCAGCGCGGCCACCCCGAGGTCGGCACCACGGACGAACACCTGGCGCAGGCCGTCCACGGCATAGGTCAACGGGAGGACCGCCTTGAGGGGCTGCAGGATGCCCGGGATACTCGCCACCGGGAAGATCACGCCGGACAGCAGGAACTGCGGCACGATCACGAGCGGGATGAACTGGATGACCTGGAGCTCGGTCCGGGCGAAGGTCGAGAAGAAGATGCCAAGGCTGACCGCGCCCAGCGCCAGGAGCACGACGACGAGGAAGGCCAGCAGCGGGCTCCCCGCCACCGCGATTCCGAGGCCGAGCGAGAACGCCGGGAGGGGCCCGACCGACGGGATGTCCAGGCGTCCGAGTGCCCAGGTCATGAGGATCGCGACCTGCACCACGGCGAACGTCCCGAAACCCGCCGTGTAGCCGGCCACGATCTCCGCCCGGGTCACCGGCGTCGCCATGAGGCGCTCGAGGGTGCCGCCCGTCCGCTCCCGCAGGAAGCTGACCCCGGTCAGCAGGTACACGAAGAAGTAGACGAAGAAGCCGACCAGCGCGGGTGCGAACGGCGCGATCGGGTCGTCGCTCGGCGTTCCATAGACCGTGGCGTGCTCGACACGCGGAGGGGCGGGGGCGCCCGGGATCGATCCGAGGGCGTCGAGCAACGCGGCCTGGACGCCCTGGAGCTGCCCCGATTCGCTCGCGGAGTCGAACCCGCTGGTGATGACGGTGATGGTGCTTGCGCCCGTGCCCGCGCCGAGGCCGGCCGGGATCACGATCCCGATGCTTGCCCGGCCGTCCTCGACCTGCGCTTCGGCATCGGCCCGGTCCCCGGCCTCCTCGACGGTGCCGCCTTCCCCTTCGAGGGCGGTGGTCAGCACGCCCACGAACAACTCCCCGGGCAGGCCCGCCTCGTTGGCGACCACCGCATGGATGTCGGGTGCCTGGCCCTCCCGGAGGAGGAACGTGACCAGGCCCGTGATGAGGACCGGGGCCACGAACAGCAGGGCGATCGAGCGCTCGTCGCGCCGGATCTCGGCGATGACGCGGCGCCAGATCGCGAGGAACCGGCGCGCGCTCACCCGCCTGCCTCCGACAGCCGGACGAATGCGGCCTCGAGGTCATCGGTCCCGGCCTGGGCCCGCAGCTGCGCGCCCGACCCTCGCCCGATGATTCGGCCCGCGCGGATGAAGACGAGCTCGTCGCAGCGGTCGGCCTCGTCCATGACGTGACTCGACACGACGATCGTCGTCCCGGCATCGGCGAGGGACCGGAAATGCGCCCAGAACTGGACTCGCAGGACCGGGTCGACACCGACGGTCGGCTCGTCGAGGAAGAGGACCGGCGGCTGGTGGACCAGCGCACAGGCCAGGGAGAGTCGGCGCCGCTGGCCGCCCGACAGCGTCCCGGCCACCGTGTTGCGGCGATCGGCGAGGTCGACGAGCTGGAGCGCCGCATCCACGGCCGACGGATCCCGCACCCCGTACGCCGCGGCGAAGAACCGGGCGTTCTCCCCGACGGAGAGGGCCGGGTAGATGCCGTCGCTCTGGGTCATGTAGCCGATCCCGGCGAGGGCCGTTCGGGACGGCATCCGCTCCCCGAGCACCACCGCCTCGCCCTCCGTGGCTCGCGCCAGGCCGGTCAGCAGGCGGATCAGGGTGGTCTTGCCGGAGCCGTTGGGTCCGAGGATGCCGTAGACGCGGCCCGGCTCGAGCGCGAGGCTCACGCCGTCCACGGCGCGAATCGGGCCGAAGGCCTTGACGAGCCCGCGGGCCTCGATCGCCGGCCCCGTCGTCACGGGGTCACCGTCCGGGTCCAGGCGAGACGGCACGCGTCCACATCCGCATGATGGCCCGCGCCGTCAAGCGGCGCCGCGAGGATCAGCTCGGGATGTGGGTCAGCTCGTGATGTGCCGCTCGATGCGACGGTCCGGGATCACCCACAGGAGCGCCACGATCACGTACAGCCCGATGCTGATCGCCGGCGACACGAACGCGAGGGGGACGGCGATCGCGTAGAGGAACGGCGAGATCTTGCCCTTGGCGTCGGTGCCCATCGCCGTCGCCAGGGTGGCGGCCTGGCCGGGGGCGGCGATGAGCGCCCGCGCGAGCAGGTCGTATGCGATCGCCGCCGCGAGCAGGGCAACGCCGTAGGCGGCCACCGGGACGGGCTCGCCGGGATGCTCACCCAGCCACGCGGTCGCGAATGGGAACAGCGAGAGCCAGAAGAGCAGGTGGAGGTTGGCCCACAGCACCCGCCCGTTGACGATCCGCGACGCCTGGAGCAGGTGGTGGTGGTTGTTCCAGTAGATGCCCAGGAGCACGAAGCTGAGCAGGTAGGCCAGCGCGGCGGGGGCGACGGGCGCGAGGTCCTCGAGTGACGCGCCTTCGGGTGGATGCAGCTCAAGGACCATGATCGTGATGATGATCGCCAGCACGCCGTCGCTGAACGCCTCGAGTCGCCCCTTGCTCATCGCGACAGGGTACCCGCCGACGCCCGCCCACGCGGCCCGGCCGGACGCCGCGAGCGTGGCGTGCGGCGCGAGCGCACGCTCGGGGGCAAACACCCGTACCCTTCGCAGCATGACGAAGCATTCGAAGTTCGAGCGCGGGAAGCGTGCCGAGGAGACCATCCGGGTCCAGGAGATCGAGCGAGCCTGGCTCGGGAGCATCCCGGCACCCATCGCCGCCGAGTTCGACGCCGTGGTCCGCGCCGCCAAGGAGCGCGGCCCGGCCGCCCGCCCGCCCGACATGGCGCCGGGCACCGCACCACGGCCGCCCCGGCCCGGCCACGAGCCGAAGCCCAAGAAGGAAGAGACCACCTCGAGGCGGCGCTACTAGGTGCCGCGCCGTCGCAAGGTCTTCTACCCGCCCGCCAAGACGAGCGCACCGCCGCCTCCGCCCGGCGCCTTCGACCCGCGCAATCCGCCGGGCCGCACCGTCTCCATCGACCTCAACGCGATGCGCGGTCGGCAGGACATCGTCATCGGCAAGCGCGTCCGGATCATGAGCGGCCTCTACGCCGGCGAGATCGCGATCGTGGAGTCGATGGCGGGCGGGGTCATCCCCGCGGCGGTCGTGCGCACCGAGGCCGGCCGCTCGCGACGCGCCCGGACCATCGACCTGGAGCCCGTCCGCGCGTCCGAGCCCACGGAACCCGTTGCCTCGGCGGAGCCGGAGACGCCGCCCGAGGCCTGAGCGTCGGGCTGCGCCAAGGTCGCGAGATGGCCGGGCACCGCCACCGGCGCCGGCGGGCGTCGCCGCACTCCCACGACAGGCGGAGCTAGCCCTCCTGGATCGTCGTCGGCGCCCCGTGGACGGCGGGGATCGTGCCCAGGCGCCCCGCGTGGTAGTCGGCCACGGCCTGCATGACCTCCTCGCGGGTGTTCATCACGAACGGGCCCATCCAGGCGACGGGTTCGCCGATCGGGCGTCCACCGAGCAGGAGCACGTCCAGGTTGGGGCTCCGTGATTCCTGCTGGCCGAGCGGCAGCGCCGAGATCGTGAGGGCGTTCCCCGCCCCGAAGACCGCCAGTTGTCCGGTCTGGATCGGCGCCGGGCCCGTGCCGCCGGCCTCGCCGTGTCCGCGACCCAGCTCGCCCCCCGCGCCCACGGTGCCGCGCCCGGCCATCACGTAGGCGAGGGCGTTGTAGTCGGCCCGCCAGGGCAGGACCAGCCGGGCCCCCGGGCTGAGCGTCGCATGGACGAGGGTCATGGGCGTGTACGTGCTCCCGGGTCCCCGAAGGCCGGCAAGCTCACCGGCGATCACCCGGACCAGCGCGCCGCCGTCGGGCGACGTGGCCAGGGCCACCTCCGCGGCGCGGATGTCCTGGTAGCGCGGCGGGCTGAACTTCTGGGCCGCGGGCAGGTTCACCCAGAGCTGGAACCCGTGGAACAGGCCGCCGCGGGCAACGAGCCACTCCGGCGGCTTCTCGATGTGGAGGATGCCTGCTCCGGCGGTCATCCACTGCGTGTCGCCGTTGGTGATGACACCGCCGCCCCCGTTCGAATCGGCGTGCTCGAAGACGCCGTCGATCATGTAGGTGACGGTCTCGAACCCACGGTGCGGATGCCAGGGCGTGCCCTTGGGCTCGCCCGGCGCGTACTCGACTTCGCCCATCTGGTCGAGGTGGATGAAGGGATCGAGCTCGGTGAGCGGGGCGCCGGCGAAGGCGCGACGGACCGGGAATCCCTCGCCCTCGTAGCCCTTCGGGGCGGTGGTGATCCGCTCGACGGGCCGGTGGCGCGCGATCGCCGGATCCGGCGTGCCGATCCGGGGCAGGATCGTGATGTCGTCGACGGTGATGGCTGGCACGGAAGGTTCCTGAGTCTGACGGCGCTGCGCCGTCGCTGGCGGCCCGGCGAACGGCGCCGGGTCCATTTGCGTGGTTGCGCAAATAGTTGCTCAGTCAACGACCTTTGTCAAGCGCCGCGCGGACGGCCCGGGTCACGCCGTGCCGAAGGCGGAGCCGATTGCCTCCGCGATGAGCCCGGGTCGGGACAGCATCGGGGCGTGGCCGAGGCCGGGGAGCACCTGCAGCGTGGCGTTCGGGAGTCCCGCCGCCAGCGCCTGCGCCTCCTCGAGCGGCACGAAGACGTCGTCGGAGCCGTGCAGGATGAGGGTCGGGGCCTCGATGGCCGCCAGGTGGTCCTCGGCGGTGAGCTCGGCGCGACACTCGATCAGTTGGGCAGCCCGCTCCGCCGACGATCGAAGGAGGATGGCCCGGCCCCACCGCCGGAGGTCGTCGTCGGGCGCCTCCGGGAGGCATGCCGCGGCGAATTCCGTCACGACGCCCTCGAAGTCTGCGGCGATCGCGGCGAGGAACGCGTCGTTGGCGCCCGGCACCGGGCGCTTCCAGGCCGGGCCGGACAGGGCGAGCCCGGCAACGCGGTCCGGAAACGCGAGCGCCGCCTCGAGCGCGACGCCGGCGCCCATCGATTCGGCGGCGATGACCGCGCGATCGACCCCGCAGGCGTCGAGCACCGCGAACAAGTCGTCCACCATGTCGGCGACCGTGATCCGATCCGCCGTGCACGCGGACACCCCCGTCCCCCGATGGTCCACGACGATGGAATCCCAGCCGGCCCCGAGGCGTCCCACCACCTCGAGCCAGACCTCGCCGCTGCCGATCCACCCGCCGATCGCGATGAGGTGGCGCGGACCCGTTCCGAACCTCAGCGTATGGAGGCTCGCGTCGGGGCGCTGCACGAACATGGCGGGGCGCCGGTCAGCCGACCGGTTCGTCTCCCGGCCCGACGGCGATGCGGCCCTCTTCGGTGGGCACGCCGTCGTCGCGCACCGAATCGGCCGCCGGCCGGCCCGTGCCCCGGCCGCGAGGCGGGGCGATCTCGTGGTGGCGATGACACCGGGCCTCGTACGTCTCCGCGGCGGCGACGTCGAACCCGCCGATCACCACGAGCGGATCGTCGATCGCGGCGGGCCGGCCGCCCACGAGGCGCTGGGTCCGGGTCGCCGGGTCCCCGCACACCACGCAGATGGCCGTGAGCATCGTCACCGCGTCGGCGTGGGCGAGGAGCAGGGGCATCGCGCCGAAGGGCCGACCCGCGAAGTCGAGGTTCAACCCACTCGCGATCACGTGCCGCCCGGTGTCGCGCAGCTTGACGACGACATCGACGAGCTGGTCGTCGAAGAACTGGGCCTCCTCGATCCCGACCATGTCCGCGTCACGCTCGCGGGCCAGGGCGAGGATGCTGCTCGGCTCGTCGCGACTGACCAGTTCGGACGGGAACCGCGCCTTGCTCCGGCTCTCCGCGAACTCGGCGGGCGTGCGATTGTCGATCTCGGGACGAACCAGGAGAATCCGTCGGCGTGCCACCTCCGCGCGACGGAGGAGTCGGAGGAGCTCGTCGGTCTTGCCCGACGACATGCAGCCGGCGATGACATGCAGCCACGGGTCGGCGCGAAAGGGCATGGGCCGAATCTACCGAACCCCGGCGCCGCCCGCTGACCGGGTGCGGCAGCCGACCGGGGTGGCGGCCGCCGCACGGGTCCCGCCGCGCCCCGCCTTG
>CAZVDO010000066.1:0-8495 GCA_964625345.1 uncultured Anaerolinea sp.
GCGTAGTCGTACGCCACGAGGACCGAATCCGCCACCGCGACGAGCCGGGCCGGACCGTGCCGACTCTCGGGGGCCGTCAGTCGATGGACCATCGTGAAGCTGGTTCGGCCGATGCGGTCCACGCGCGTCTCCACCGTGAGGGTCTCGCCGTAGAACGCCGGGCTCCGATACGCGATCCGGATCTCGGCCAGGATCATGCCCTCGGCCGCGCCGTGGGTCGCGAGCGGGAGCGGCTCACCGGCGACGTCCTCGTAGTACGCCACGCGGGCGATCTCGCAGTAGGTCAGGTAGCGGGCGTTGTTCACGTGGCCCATGGCGTCCGTGTCCGAGAAGCGGACCTCGACGTCATGGCGATGCGCGAAGTCGCCCGGGAGGTCGCGCGGATCCGTCGGAACGTCGATCCGGCTCCGTGGTTGCGTGCGCTCGGCGGTCATCGACCGGAAGTGTACGGCCCGATCGGGCGTGCGACGATGAGTCGATGACGCGATCCCGATCGGCCCCTGGGGCTTCGTCCCCCGCCCCGCCCCTGGCGGCCGTCGTCGAGGCGCCGTGGGGACCGATCCACCTGGCGACCACGGCGCGGGGCGTGATGGCCGTGGCGCTCTCGAGCACGCGTGAGGCATTCGCAGGGGACCTCGAGCGGCGGCTCGGGGTGTCGCCCCGATGGCTCGGATCGGCCGACGAACGCGAGGGTGCGGCGGGCGGGCACCTGGCCGACGCCATCCGGGCCATCTCGTCCGTCCTTGCCGGTCATGACACCAAGCCGCGCGGGGGAACCGCCGAGACGATGGTGGCGGCAAGCGCCGCGCTCGTGGAGCTCCCGCTCGACCTTGGCGATCGGCCGGCATGGGACCGGCTCGTGCTGGACGCCGTACGGGCCATCCCACCCGGCGAGACGCGCAGCTACGGCGAGATCGCCCGTGCCATCGGCCGGCCCGGGGCGGCACGTGCGGTCGGCGGCGCGGTGGGCCGCAACCCGGTCGGGTTCCTGATCCCCTGCCATCGGGTGATCGCCGGCGATGGGACCCTGGGCGGGTACGGCGGTGGCTGGTGGGGCGAACGCGACCGCCTCCTGGAGCTGAAGGCGGAACTCCTGGCGGCCGAGGGCGTGAGCGTGCGTCGGGGGCCGTCCGGGGCCGATCGACGCCGCTAGACTGGCGCAACCGCGGCGGCCCAGCGGGGAGCGGCGCCGGAAGCCCAGCCAACGCGTCCTGGAGGATCGTCGCCTGATGGCAGCATCTGCCGCTCCGACCTCGATGTTCTCCGTCTTCCGCAAGCGCGACTTCTCGCTCATGTGGTCGGCGCAGCTCGTCTCGACGATCGGGTCCTCCCTGACGGACCTTGCCGCGGGGATCCTCGTCTACCGGGTCACCGAATCGGCCCTCAACGTCGGGCTCACGCTCATGGTGACCGCGATCCCGACGCTCTTCATCGGGCTCTTCGCCGGCGTGTTCGTGGATCGCTTCGACCGGAAGCGGATCCTCCTGAGCTCGGACCTGCTGCGGGGCCTGATCGTGCTGGCGATCCCCTTCTCGGTGGAGCAGTTCGGCCTCATCGCGCTGTACGTGCTCCTGTTCCTCGCGGCCATCGTCCGCCAGTTCTTCGATCCGGCCTGGGAGAGCGTGCTACCGGAGATCGCGAGCGAGGACGAGCTGGCGGCGGCCAACTCCTTCCTCTCGATCAGCTCCTTCGGCTCGACCGCGATCGGATTCGCGCTTGCCGGCTTCCTCGCGTCGGTGGACATCCACCTGCCGTTCTACATCGATGCGGTCACGTTCGGGCTCTCGTTCGTGCTCGTCCTGTGGGTGCGCATCGGGAAGACCGTGACCGAGGAATCCACCACGATCGGCGTCGTCGTCGAGAACCTCAAGTCGGGCGTCTCGTTCCTGTGGCGTACACCCCTCCTGCGCTCGTCGCTCATCGTCAACCTGCCGGTCCTGTTCTCGTTCGGCCTGTGGAACGTCCTCCTGCTCCCCATGGCGATCAGTGAGCTGGGGGCCACGGAGTTCGAGTACGGCCTCCAGGAGGGCCTGACCTCGGTCGGGTTCGTGTTCAGCAGCCTGTTGATGGCGAAGTACGCCAGCCGCCTCCGCGAGGGCCAGTGGATGGTCGTCGCGACGATCGGGATGGGCATCTTCGGGGTGGCCTACGGGTTCGCCACGAACATCTGGTTCGCCATTGCCATGGTGGTCGGCTCGGGCTTCCTCAACTCCCCGCTCGGCATCGCCCGCCGGTTGATCCTGCAGAAGAACACGCCGCGCGAGATGCGGGGCCGCGTCTTCTCGGCCTTCTCGGTGTCCCGCGACGTCGTCTTCCTCGCCGGCATGGCCCTCGCCGGCCTGGCCGATGTCCTGCCCATTCGGGGACTCGTGATCGCCGCCTCGCTCATCCTCATCGGGGCGGGGGTCCTGACCCAGTTCATGCCGGGGCTCGGCACCCCGGCGGCCGAGTGGCGTCGGGCAGCACAGCTGCTCCGCACGGCGGCGGCCGCGCCGGTCGCCGGGATCGGTCGGGCGGCGACCGCGGCCGACTTCGAACGGCTCAGCGCCCTGGTTCCGGAGCTCGCTGGGCTCGACGTCTCACGCCGGGCCGACTTCCTCGTGGGCGCCCGCATCCGGACGGCCGACCCGGGCACGGCCATCGTCAAGGTCGGCGATGCCGGCGATTCGGCCTTCTTCGTCCTGGGCGGCCGGGCCGTGGCGGGCGTCCCGTCCGACGACGGCAGCGAACGGTCCCTCTCGGCCATGGGCGCGGGCGACTTCTTCGGCGAGATTGCCGCGATCACGGGCAGCCCGCGGACCGCGAACGTCCTCGCGGACGAGCCGACCGAGCTCCTGGAGGTGCCGGGCGCCACGCTCAAGGGCCTCATGGACGTGCCCGCGATGGAGGCACTCGTCAAGTCCAAGCTCGCCGAACGGCTGACCCGGACCGCCAACGCCGACCTCGTGCGGCTCGCGGGCCTCGACCAGCGCGATCTCCGCGACCTGCGGCGCCGCCGGCCCAAGGCCAAGGCCCAGCCGAAGCCGCAGCCGGGCGCTTCGGAGGGCTGACCCGAGCGCGCCATCCCGACCTGGTGGGCTGATCCCACGCGGAGATCCGGTGCAGGTTGGTTCGGCCCGACGCGCCGCTAGACTTCCGCCATGCAGGTGATCGCGTGTCCGAACTGCGGTGAGGAGAACCCCGCCAGGTTTCGGTTGTGCGGGTTCTGCGGTACGCCCCTCGCGGCCGAACTCCCGGCCCAGGAGCTGCGCAAGGTCGTGACGATCGTCTTCTCCGACCTCAAGGGCTCCACCGCCCTCGGCGAGCGCCTGGATCCCGAGGCGGTCCGGGAAGTCGAGGCCCGCTACTTCGATGCGATGCGGGCGCCTCTCCTCGCGCACGGCGGCACCCTGGAGAAGTACATCGGCGACGCGATCATGGCCGTGTTCGGGTTCCCGCGGGTCCGCGAGGACGATGCCCTGCGTGCGGTGCGGGCCGCCCACGGGATGCAGCGCGCGCTGGCAGCGCTCAACGTCGAGCTCGAGCGCGAATACGGCGTGACGCTCGCGAATCGCACGGGCGTGAACACGGGCCCGGTGGTCGCGAATGCCGACCCGAACGCCAACCAGCAGATCGTCACCGGCGACACGGTCAACACGGCCGCCCGGCTCGAACAGAACGCGCCGGCCATGGAAGTGCTCATCGGCGACCTGACGTACCAGCTCGTGCGGGACGAGGTGGTGGTCGAGGAAGTGGAGCCCCTCGAGCTCAAGGGCAAGGCCGAGCGCGTGCCGGCCTATCGCCTCGTGGACGTGCGCACGACGAGTGCCGGGCCCGACGGGGTGGACCGCGGGGCGCCGACGCCGTTCGTCGGGCGCGCCGCGGAGCTCGCTCGCCTGACCGAGGGGCTGGACGAAGCCGAGGACTTCCGGGCGTGCCGCATCCGGCTCGTGGTGGGCGAGGCCGGCGTGGGCAAGTCGCGGCTCGCTCGGGAGTTCCGCGATCGCGTCGGCGACCGTGCGCGATTCATCCGCGGCCGCTGCCTGCCCTACGGCGAGGGCATCACGTTCTGGCCGCTCGTCGAGATGGTCCGCGAGGTCGCCGACATCGACCCCGACGATTCGCCCGCGCAGGCGACCGCGAAGATCGCGGCCCTCGTCGGGGGCGAGGGTCGCGAGAGCGAGGAGGGCCCCGGAATCGTCGAGCGGGTGGCCTCCGCGGTCGGCCTCAGCGACACCCGCTTCCCCGTGGCGGAGCTCTTCTGGGGCGCCCGGAAGCTCCTCGAGGCCATCGCCAGGGGCCGCCCACTCATCATGGCCGTGGACGACCTGCACACGGCCGAGCCGACGTTCCTGGAGTTCCTGGACCACCTGGTCGAATCCGTCCGCGGACACCCGATCCTCATCGTCGCCTCGGCGCGGGTGGAGATCCAGGACGCCCATCCGGAGTGGTGGGACGCCCAGGCGGCCAACCGGACGCTCCTCCGGCCCCTGGGCGAGGAGGACAGCGGCCGGATCATCGAGGTCCTGCTGCCCGACGCCACCGTGGACGAGGCCGTCCGGACCCGGATCGTGCAGGCCTCCGAGGGCAATCCCCTGTTCGTCGAGCAGGTGGTGTCCATGCTCATCGACACCGGGGCGCTCACGCGCACGGCGGGCCGCTGGATGTCGTCCTCGTCCGACGACGAGCTCACCGTGCCGCCGTCGATCAGCGCGCTCCTCGCGGCCCGCCTCGACCACATCGCCCGCGAGGAGCGTGCGGTCATCGAACCCGCCTCGGTCATCGGCCTGACCTTCCCGACGCCCGCGGTGGCCGAGCTCGTGCCGGACATGCTCCGAGGCACGGTCCCGAACCACCTCCAGACCCTGGCGCGGAAGCGCTTCGTGCGCCCCGACGCGTCCGGGGACGACGGCGCGTACCGGTTCTCCAACCTCCTGATCAAGGACACGGCCTACAACAGCCTGCTCAAGCGGGCCCGCGCCACGCTCCACGAGCGCTTCGTGGAATGGGCCGAGCGGGTCAACGCCGAGCGCGGGCGCGGCCAGGAGTTCGAGGAGATCCTCGGCTACCACCTCGAGCAGGCGTACCGGTACCGCGCCGACCTCGGGCGCATCGACGACGAGGGCCGGGCCATCGGCCAGCGCGGCGCCACCAAGCTCGCCGCTGCCGGACGGCGCGCGTTCGCCCGAGGCGACACCCCCGCAGCGTGCTCGCTGCTCCGCCGCGCCGTGGCACTGCTGGACCCGGTCGACCCGCTCCACATCGACCTGCTCCCGGAGCTCGCCGAGGCGCTCACGGAGAACGGTGCCTTCGACGAGGCGCGCCAGGTCATCGATCGTTCTCAGGCGCTGGCGGAGGAAGTCGGGGACCGGCGCGCGCGGGCGCGGACCGACCTTGCCCGCGTCGCCCTGGAGCTGTACACCGCGGAGGCGGTCGACACGGAAGGATCCCTGCGGACGGTCGACGAGGCGATCGCGCTGCTCGTGGACCTCGACGACCAGGCGAACGTGGCACGCGCCTGGCGGCTCCACATGTTCATCCACGGCACGAGCGGCCGATACGACCTCGCGGCCGACGCCGCGGCCAAGGTGGCCGATCACGCCCGGGCGGCAGGCGACCAGCGGCTCATCGGCCTCGGGGCGATGGGCTATGCGGCGACGGCGCTCCACGGGCCCACGCCGGTAGCCGACGCGATCAAGCGCTGCGAGGAGCTGGCCGACGAGATCCGGGGCGATCGGAAGGCCGAGGGCATCATCATGGGCGTCCTGTCGGTCCTGCACGCCATGGAGGGCGAGTTCGAGCGCGCCCGCCGGCTCTACAACCGCGGGCGCGAGATGCTCGCCGACCTGGGACCGAGCGTCACGGCTGCCTCCACCTCGGTGGACTGGTCACGGGTGGAGATGCTGGCGGGCGACCCAGCCGCTGCCGAAGCGGGCCTGCGGGCCGATTTCGACGCGCTCGACGCGCTCGGTGAGCGCTATTTCCGGTCCACGGTGGCCGCCCTGCTCGGCGGGGTCCTGTTCGACCTCGGCAAGCACGAGGAGGCGGACCGCTTCACGACGCTCGCCGCTGACCTGGCCGATACCGACGACGCGTACAGCCAGGCCGCGTGGCGGGCGGCCCGGGCTCGCCTCCAGGCGCACGCGGGCGAGACGGCGGCGGCCCAGGCGACGGCGCGCGAGGCCGTGGCGATCGCCGGGGCAACCCTCGACGTCGAACAGCATGCCGACATGCTCGTGGAGCTGGCCAGGGTCCTCATCGCCTGCGGGGAGCGGGAATCGGCAGGGCCCCCCTTGCGGGAGGCCCTGGAACGCTACGAGGGAAAGGGTGACCGCGTGTCCGTCGAGCGGGCCCGCGCCCTCCTCGCGGAGGTCGAACCCGCCTGACGGCGGCCGGGTCGGCTCAGCCGAGCCCGCGCATGACTCCGTTGTGGGTCGTCCAGATCGTGGCCCACAGGTTGGGCCCGTCCTTCCTGACCGTGAGGCACGGCAGGCTCTTCGGCACCGTCGAGTTCTTGGCGAACGTGCACCGGGTGTCGATCACCTCGTACTGGCCGCTGCCGTACGTGTGGTAGATCTTGAGCGTGTTCTGGTTGACGCCCACGATCTCCGACTTGTCGAAGCCGATGACGATCTGGAAGCCGCCGGGGAAGGTGCCGCCCTGGGCGACGTTGATGACGGAGGTCTGGCCGAAGAGGCCCGCGCAGTTGACCTTCGTCGCGTCACACGGCTGAGCCACGGTCGCACCGTCCTGCACGGAGACGCCGATGAGGGTCTTCGGCGCAACGACCTTGGTCGTGTGCGGATTCGTGTCACTCAGGTTCTGGTTGTTCTGGACGAGGAGGTTGCCCGCGCTGTCGACGAACCGCCCGGCGAAGTCCTGGGCGTCCGTCGAGGTGTTCACGGCCTGGCTGACGTGCCACGCATCGCCGTGGCTGTTGTCGCCTCCCTCCGAGCTGCCCAGCCCGGTGGTGTTGAAGACCGCGGAGACGGTCACCGGGGTCACGCCAGCCGTTGCCGTGAAGGCCACGATGACCGTGGCGGTCTGGCCGCGC
Organism: uncultured Anaerolinea sp.; assembly: GCA_964625345.1. Lineage (GTDB taxonomy): Bacteria > Chloroflexota > Limnocylindria > Limnocylindrales > CSP1-4 > UBA5189. The sequence goes on from CAZVDO010000066.1 coordinate 7,034, forward strand.
CGAAGCTGTCCGAACGCGCATTCCTGGATGGCATCGGTGCAGGACCCCTGCGACGCGTAGGCCGTCAGGAACGTGCCGCCATCGACAGCGACGTCGACCAGGTACAGCTGCGAGACGTTGCTCTTGCCCGGGTTGTAGATGCTGAAGACGACGGCACCCGTGCCGCCGTCCGAGATCGTGTCCGGGGCGGCGTACTGCGAGGTCTCGAGCGGCGGCGTTGCCGCCGAGGCACCAGGTGCCAGGAGCATCCCCGCGAGCAGCGCGCTGGTTCCGAGGAGGCCGACGCCTCGAAGGATGGAACGACGAAACACGATGCGTAACCTCCTGGCCTGCGAACAATCGAGCGCAGCGCGGTGCGGTCGGGGACACGAAGGCCGCCGTCCCTCGCTGGGCGGCCGTTCCGCCAAGCATGACCCTCGACCGGTGGCGGGTCAAGTTCGGCGTAGTACCTTCGGCGGCCCCGTGGTGCGTCCGCGCACCGGTTCAGGCGACGGGTTCAGCTGCGCGGCACGGGCCGCATCGGGAAGACGCCGACCACGATCGGGCTGATCGGGTCGAGGGACAGCTCATAGCCGATGTCGCCGGCCGCGAGGAGTTCGCCGAGGAGGACGCCTTCCGGGCGCGGCAGGCCCACGAAGATGCGGGCGCCGGCGGGCATGGCGACGGGCGTCACCTCGTCGTCCTCGCCGGGGATGCCGAACCGGCGACGGAGCTCGTGCATGGGCACGTAGGCGCGACTCTTGATGAACCGGCGGAGCTGCGGCGCCGTGCAGGTGGGCCGCGGGCCGCCCTCGTGGTCGTGCCCATGGTCCTGCCCATGGCCGTTCGCGTGATCCGACCCGGCCGGCTGCGCCGGTCGAGGTGGCGTTGCGTCCGGCGCCGTCGCGGGGGCCGGCCCCGGATCGGAGGCGGCATGGCCGGGCGCCGCGGCGCTCGGCGTGGGTGGAGCGGTGCGTCCGGGCCGGTCCGTGGCGTCGAGATCAGGCATCCGCGGGACCGGGGCGGTGGACGCGTCATCCGCCGGCCGTGGCCCGGCCCCTCGTGTCCCACGACCGCGGTGTTCCGGGCCGGCGTGCGTCACTCCGTCGGGGGACGCGTTCGAGGCCGGAGGCTGCCCGTCACGGGACGGCGCCTTTTCCTGGCCGCGATCTCCCGGTCGATCCGAGCGCCCGTGGTGGCGGCCTCCGTGGTGGCTCCGCCGGCTCATCGGGCCGTCATCCCGGCACCACCCAGAGGTCGCGCTCCGACTGGTTCAGGGCGTCGGGGCCCGCTGCACCGCAGACCACGATGTCCTCGATCCGGGCGCCGTAGCGGCCGGCCACATAGATGCCGGGCTCCACGCTGAACGCCATGCCAGGCGCGAGCAGCTCGGCGTTGCCCGCCACGAGGTACGGGTCCTCGTGCGTGTCGAGGCCGATGCCATGTCCGAGCCGGTGGAAGAACTGCTCGCCGTAGCCGGCCC
>CAZVDO010000066.1:8595-10481 GCA_964625345.1 uncultured Anaerolinea sp.
GCCGCCATGGCCTCCAGGCGAGGACAGACCAGGCTCACGGGCCCCGCGGCCGGGATGACCAGCATCGTCAGGCGCTCGAGGGGCATGGCCACGTACCCAGTGAGGTACCGGAGGTCCGCGCCGACGCCGATCAGGAGCGCGCGGCCGCCATGGGAGCGGAGTGCCTCGCGCGCTTCTGCGATCCGTTCGCCGTAGCGGGCGCCCGGGATCGCGGGGCGCGCCCCGATCACGTCAGGCGCGCGGCGATGTGCCGGAACACGTCGCGCGCCCCGACGACCGCGACCGGGCGGCCGTCATCGACGATCGGCACGTGGCGGAATCCGCCGACGGCCATCTTGTGGATCACCACCGCGATCGGGTCGTCCCGCCGGAGCACGACAGGATCCGGCGTCATGAGCGCACCGATGGGACCGTGGGCGGGCCCGCGGCCCGCGAGCTTCAGGAGCGCGTCGCGATCGGTAAAGATCCCGACCAGTTGGCCGTCGCCACCCTCGGTCACGAGGAGGCAGTCGAGCTTCTCCCGGTGCATCAGGTCGATGGCCTCGGCGACGTCGAAGGCGACGTCCACCGTGCGCGCGGCCGGGGCGCCGAGCTCATCGAGGTGGCGGCCCAGGAGCACGCCCTGGAACGCGGTCGCAGGCTCCGGGATGGCTGTCCCGCCGAGGTCTGCGCCGCAGTTCGCGCAGACATCCTCGCCGGCGTAGTTGTCCCACTGGCACACCGGGCAGATCACGTCTGGTCCTCCACGGTCCACGTCTCGCCGCCGATGAGCAGCTTGCCGAGGTCGCCCCGGCCGCGTGCCGCGACGGCCTGCTCGATCTGGTTGCCCAGCATCGCGTCGTGGGTGGGCCGCGAGATCCGCCGGATGACCCCGACGGGAACCGGGAACTCGGGCCAGTAGATGTGGGCGAGCATGAAGGCGATGAGCGGGTCCGTCTCGTCATGGACCAGCAGATCGGCCTCCGTGACGCCCCCCTCCCCGATCGTCACGATCTCGGGCTGGTGTCCATTGAGGCGGATGCCCTTGTCGCGGTCCTTGCCGAAGATCATCGGCGCCCCGTGCTGGAGCACGAGCGTGCGGTCGTCCCGGACCTCGCGGTCGGTGAACTCGCGGTGGGCGCCGTCGTTGAAGATGTTGCAGTTCTGGAGCACCTCGACGAAGGCGGAGCCACGATGCCGGCCGGCGGCGTCGAGCGTGTGCTGCAGGTGCTCCGTGTGCGTGTCCACCGAGCGGGCGATGAAGCTCGATTCGGCGGCGAGCGCGATGGCCAGCGGGCTGACCGGGTAGTCGACGGTGCCGTAGGGCGACGACTTCGTGACCTTGCCGAACTCGGACGTCGGGCTGGCCTGGCCCTTGGTGAGCCCGTAGATCCGGTTGTTGAACATCACGATCCGGACATCGACGTTGCGGCGCAGGGCGTGGATGAGGTGGTTGCCGCCGATCGACAGGGCGTCGCCGTCGCCGGTGATGACCCAGACCATGAGGTCGGGCCGGGCGGCCTTGAGGCCCGTGGCCAGCGCGGGCGCGCGGCCGTGGATCGTGTGGAAGCCGTACGTGTTCATGTAGTAGGGCAGGCGCCCGGAGCAGCCGATCCCCGAGATGAAGACGATGTTCTCCTTCGGGTAGCCGAAGTCGGGCATCACCTTCTGGGTCTGGGCGAGGATCGAGTAGTCGCCGCAGCCCGGGCACCAGCGGACCTCCTGGTCCGAGACGAAGTCCTTGCGGGTCAGCACCGGCAGTTCCAGGGCCGTGGACGCCGTGCCGGACGCCGGGCCGTTCGTGCCGCCGCCGTTTTCCACGCCGGGACCCGGCGCGGCACCGCCGTTGCGTACCTCGGTCATCGCGGGGCCCCCACGGGTTCGGCCAGGAGGCGCTCGGCCTCCGC
>CAZVDO010000066.1:10581-11800 GCA_964625345.1 uncultured Anaerolinea sp.
ACCTCGGTCATCGCGGGGCCCCCACGGGTTCGGCCAGGAGGCGCTCGGCCTCCGCCTCGATCTCGGCGATGCGGAAGGGCTTGCCACGGACCCGGTTGTAGCCCACCGCGTCGACGAGGTAGCGGGCCCGGATGAGCATCGACAGCTGGCCGAGGTTGAGCTCCGGGACCAGGACCCGCCGGAACGCTCGGAGCACGTCCCCGGTGTTGGCCGGGAGCGGATTGAGGTGCCGGACGTGCGCGTGGCTCACCGCCAGGCCACGACTCCGCAGCCGCTCAACCGCACTCCGGATCGCACCGTAGGTCGACCCCCAGCCGAGGATGAGCAGGTCGCCTTCGTCGGCACCGTAGACCTCCAGCGGCGGGATGTCCTTCGCAATCCCGGCGATCTTGGCCTGCCGGAGCTCCTGCATCCGGTGATGGTTGTCCGGGTCGTAGCTCACGTTGCCCAGGACGTCGGACTTCTCGAGGCCGCCGATGCGATGCTCGAGGCCCGGGGTTCCGGGTACGGCCCACGGCCGGGCGAGGGTCTCGGGATCGCGCGCGTAGGGATAGAACCCCGCCTTCTCGGTCCGGTTCGGGACGGCGATGGACGGGAGGTCGGCGAGGTCCGGGATGAGCCACGGCTCGGCGCCGTTGGCGAGGAATGCGTCCGAGAGGAATGCGACGGGGGTCATGTACTTGAGCGCGAGCCGCCACGCTTCGATGGCGTAGGCGAAGCACTCGGCCGGCGTTGCGGGCGCGACCACCGCGATCGGCGAATCGGAGTTGCGCCCGTAGAGGATCTGGAGCAGGTCGGCCTGCTCGGTCTTCGTGGGCATGCCCGTGGACGGCCCGGCACGCTGGACGTCGATCAGGACGAGCGGCAACTCGACCATGATCGCGAGGCCAAGGGCCTCGCTCTTGAGTGCCACGCCCGGCCCCGAGGTCCCGGTCATGCCCATGGCGCCGCCGTAGCTGGCCCCGATGGCGGAGCCGATCGCCGCGATCTCGTCCTCGGCCTGGAAGGTCATCACGCCGAAGCTCTTGTACGCGGCGAGCTGGTGGAGGACATCCGAGGCGGGCGTGATGGGGTACGACCCGTAGAACAGCTGGCGATCGGCGAGCTGCGACGCCGCCACGAAGCCGAGCGCCGCCGCTTCATTGCCGGTGATGTTCCGGTAGCGCCCCGGCCGCAGCCTGGCCGGCGGCACGATGTAGCGCTCGTGGAAGATCTCGGT
>CAZVDO010000067.1:0-3992 GCA_964625345.1 uncultured Anaerolinea sp.
GCCTCAGCGCGGTCGCGCTCCACCCCGTCGCAACCTTCGGCGCACCCGAACCGCACGCCGCGCGCCGCTCGCGCGGTGACGCCCCGCGACCGCATGCCCCGCGACACTCGCCGGGAGCCCGTGACGGACCGCGGGCGCGAGGAGGGATCACGCCATGCGACGCACCCTGTCGGGCCTGGTCAGTGCGGGATTGCTCGCGGCGGCGCTGCCGGCCGCGGCGCTCGCCGCCGACGGCTCCACGATCGACACCGGAGACACGGCCTGGCTCCTGGTCGCAACCGCCCTGGTCATGGTGATGCTGCCAGGGCTCGCCCTGTTCTACGGCGGGCTCGTCCGCCGCAAGAACGTCCTGTCCACGATCATGCACAGCTTCTTCGGGCTCGCCCTCGTGAGCGTCGTCTGGGTGGTGGTCGGGTTCTCGATCGCCTTCGCGCCCGACGCAACCGGGATCGGCCTGTTCGGCGGGCTCGACTTCGTGATGTTCAACGGCGTCGGCCTCGAGCCCGCCGAGGGCAGCACGATCCCGTTCGTCCTGTTCGCCGCCTTCCAGCTCATGTTTGCCGCGATCACGCCGGCGCTCATCACCGGTGCCTTCGCCGAACGCAAGCGCTTCGCCTCCTTCGTGATCTTCACCGTGCTCTGGTCCGTCGTCGTCTACTCGCCGATCGCCCACTGGGTCTGGGCCTCGGATGGCTGGCTCTACAACCTGGGCGCCCTCGACTTCGCGGGCGGCACCGTCGTCCATGCGTCCTCGGGCGTGTCGGCGCTGATCGTGGCCCTGATGATCGGCCGCCGGGCCGTCAACGGCGACAGCCTCGAGCCGCACGACATCCCGATGACCGTGCTCGGCGCCGGCCTCCTGTGGTTCGGCTGGTTCGGGTTCAACGCCGGCTCGGCGCTCGGTGCCAACGGCCTCGCCGCGAGCGCGCTGCTCGTGACCAACACCGCCGCCGGCGCCGCCACGATCACCTGGGTCCTCGCGAGCTATCTCCACAAGCGCAAGGTCAGCGTCGTCGGTGCGGCAGCCGGCGCCGTGGCCGGCCTCGTGGCCATCACGCCGGCATCCGGTTTCGTGACGGCAGGCGGCGCGCTGGTCATCGGCCTCGCGGCCGGCGGCCTGTGCTACAGCGCCACGCTCCTCCGCTCCCGCCTCAAGATCGACGACGCGCTCGATGTCTTCGCGGTCCACGGCGTGGGCGGCACCTTCGGCGCGATCGCCACCGGCGTCTTCGCGACCACGGCCATCAACGCCTACCCGGGCCTGATCGACGGGAACGCGGGCCAGGTCGTCACGCAGCTGGTTGCCGTCGGGGCGACGATCGCCTACGCCGTCGTTGCCACCTTCGTCATCGTGAAGATCGTCGACCTCGTCCTCGGCATCCGGGTGCCGGCGACCGAGGAGGAGCTGGGCCTCGACATCGCCGTCCACGGCGAAGTCGCCTACCAGGCCTGATCGACCGATGGCCACGCGTCGGATCGCTGCGCCGCCGCTCTACGACCCGGCGAGCGAGCACGACGCGTGCGGGGTCGGTTTCGCGGCCGATGCCGGCGGGCGCTCGGCGGATCGGGTCCTTCCGCTGGCGCTCGCCGGTCTCGCCGCACTCGGGCACCGCGGCGCGTTCGGCGCCGACGGCGCATCGTCCGACGGGGCCGGGGTCGCCCTGCCCCTGGAGCCCGCCCTCCTCGATGCCCTCTTCGGGTCCGAGGCCGCAGGTCGCGCGGGCGGATCCGCCCCGCTGCGCGACCGGCCCGCGATTCTCCAGCTGTTCGTGCCGCGATCGGCGACGGGCCGCAGGCGGGCCCAGGCGATCGTCAGCGCGGCCCTCGAGGAGGTCGGCCTGCATGCCGCCCGCTGGCGGCGTGTGCCGATGGATCCGGCAGCGCTCGGTCCGGCCGCCGCGGCCTCGCGCCCGGATGCGTACCAGGTGCTCGTCGGCCGGCCACACGGGGCGGACGGTCGGCTGGTCCGCGATGCGGCCTTCGAGCGTCAGCTCCTGCTGGTCCGGCGACGCATCTCCGGCGTCGTGCGGGCCACCCGGATCAAGCCGGGCCACGGGGGCCTCGAACTGGCCATCGCATCCGGCTCCAGCCGGACGCTCGTCTACAAGGGCCTCGTGGCGGGGGATCGCCTCGCCGACCTGTATCCCGACCTGCGCCAGCCTGTGCCGCTCTCCTACGCGACCTTTCACCAGCGGTTCGCCACCAATACCCACCCGACCTGGCGCCTCGCCCAGCCGTTCGGGCTGATCGCGCACAACGGCGAGATCAACACGGTGCGCGGCAACCGGCTCGAGGTCCTCGGCCGGGCTTCCGATCACGACCGGCTCGGACTGCTCGCCGCGGTCGCCGAGCGTGGTCCGCTGCTCACGCCCGATGGCTCCGATTCCGAATCGCTCGACGACATGGTGGAGCTGTTGATGGCGGCCGGGTGGAGCCTGCCGGCCGCCCTGGGCGCGCTGATCCCCGAGGCTCCGGCGCTCAACCCGAGCGGCACCGCGACGGCCATGCCGCTCCTGCGCCGGACGGCCGGCTTCCTGGCCCCGTGGGACGGCCCGGCGGCGCTCGTGTTCGCCGACGGGGCCACGGTGGGCGCGATGCTCGATCGCAACGGCCTTCGCCCGCTCGCGTATGCGGTGACCCGCGAACGCCTCGTAGTGGCGGCGTCGGAAGCGGGTGCGATTCCGGTCGAGGGGACCGAGATCGCTCGTCTCGGCCGCCTCGGACCGGGCGAAATGCTGCTTGTGGAGCCGGCGCGGCGACGCATCCATGCCGATGCGGCGTCTCGGCCGCGGCTCGCACGCGCGCTCCGCGGCGATCGTGCCCACACGACGCTCGACGCTCCCACGCCGGCGCGAATCGACGAGCTCGGCACGCCGGACCCAACCACGCCGCTCCGCTTCCTCGCCGGGCTCGACGCCGAGCGTCTGCGCCTCGACGTCCGGGCCATGGCGCTCGAGGGACATGAGCCGCTGTGGTCGATGGGCGACGACACGCCCACCCCGGGCCTCGGGCGGGTGGACCGTCGCGCCGCCGATTTCCTCAAGCAGTCCTTCGCGCAGGTGACCAACCCGCCGATCGACCCCGAGCGCGAGCGCCTCGTCGTGGACCTGCGGGTGCACGTCGGCCGGCGCGAACCGCTCCTCGGCGGCCTGCCCCGGGGCGGCACCTTGGTCCGCTGCCCGCGCCCGATCCTCGCGTCGATCGAGCCGCTCGTGCATGCGCTTCGGGCGCAGCGTCGCGGGCGCGTGGTGACCATCGACGCGACCTGGCCCGCCGCCGCGGGGCAGCACGGGCTCGAGGCGGCGCTCGACGGGATGGCCGATGCGGCCGTCCGGGCCGCCACCGACGGTGCCCAGGCCATCGTGCTCTCCGATCGCCGGATGTCGGATCGCCGGCTCCCGGTGCCATCCGTCCTCGCGACGGGTGCCGTGCACGCAGCCCTCACCGCGGCGGGCCTGCGGGGCCGGACCGACCTGGTCGTCGAGGCGTCCGACATCCTCGACGTCCACGCCGCGGCGATGGCGATCGCGAGCGGTGCCCGCGCGGTGCACCCGTGGCTCGCGGTCCGGATCGCGGCCGAGGCGGCCGGATCTCGCGGTGCCGAGGACCTGTCCGTGGAGGGTGCGATCGATAACGTCCTCGCGGCGTTCGAAGCCGGGCTGCGCAAGACCCTGGCGCGGATGGGGATCAGCACGGCCGCCTCCTACGTCGGCGGCGCGCTTTTCGAGACCGTCGATCTCGCCGCCGAGGTCACCGAGCGATGCTTCCCGGGTGCCCGGACCTGGGGTGGCCGGATCGGTTTCGCCGACCTCGCGACGCGGCAGCTCGCGCGGCGGGACGCGGCGCTCGCGATCGAGGCCCCTGCCCCGGGTCGCGAGGCTCGCCTGCCCGACCCCGGGCTCGCGCGCTTCCGGGCAACCGGCGAGCACCACCTCTTCGCGCCGCGCATCGTCGGGGCGATCCAGGCCCTCTCGGGCTCGGCGTCCCCGGCG
>CAZVDO010000067.1:4092-6566 GCA_964625345.1 uncultured Anaerolinea sp.
CCGGGACGCCGTCCGTGCCGGATCTCGCTGCCTACCGGGCCACGCTCGAGCGGGACCGGCCCGCCGTCGTACGCGATCGCCTCGAAGTCCGGCCGGTCGCCCGGCGCCATCCCGTGTCGCTGGACCGCGTGGAATCCGCGCGCTCGATCGCCCGCCGTCTCGTGGTCAGCGCCATGAGCGTCGGCGCGCTCTCCCCGGAGGCCCACCAGGCGCTGACCATCGGGGTCCAGCGAGCGGGCGGCGCGGCCAACACGGGCGAGGGTGGCGAGGATCCGGCGTGGTACCAGCCGACGCCCGACGGTCGCCGGCATGACGCCCTCATCAAGCAGGTCGCCTCGGGTCGCTTCGGGGTCACGGCGACGTACCTGGCCCGGGCCGAGCAACTCGAGATCAAGATCGCCCAGGGTTCCAAGCCGGGCGAGGGCGGACAGCTCCCGGCCCGCAAGGCCACCGCCTATATCGCGGCGCTCCGGCGCGGCCAGGCCGGCCGCGCCTACATCAGCCCACCGCCCCACCACGACATCTACTCGATCGAGGACCTGGCCCAGCTCATCGCCGACCTCCGGGCGATCAACCCGCAGGCGCGAATCGGCGTCAAGCTCGTGGCCTCGCGTGGCGTCGGGACGGTGGCCGCCGGCGTGGCCAAGGCCGGTGCCCAGTACATCCACCTCGCCGGCGGCGCCGGCGGGACCGGCGCCTCCCCGCTGAGCTCGATCAAGCACGTCGGCGTGCCGTGGGAGCTCGGGCTCTCCGAGGTCCACCAGGTCCTCCTCTGGAACGACCTGCGCGACCGGGTCGCGCTGCGGACCGATGGCGGCCTCCAGACGGGCCGCGACCTGCTGATGGCGGCGCTGCTCGGCGCCGAGGAATTCGCACTCGGTACGGCGGCCCTCGTTGCCGTCGGGTGCGACATGGCCCGGCAGTGTCACCTCGATACCTGCCCCACCGGCATCGCGACCCAGCGACCCGACCTGCGGGCGAAGTTCACCGGCACGCCGGAACAGGTCGAGCGATTCATCCTCGCGCTGGCCGAGGACCTCCGGCACGAGCTCGCCGCGATCGGCGCGACGAGCGTGGGCGAGGTCGTGGGGCGCGGAGCGGCGATCCTGCGTCCGAGCGATCCGGCCGATCGCGAGATCCGGCACCTCCTCGCCGCACCCGCGTGGACCGCGAACCACGAGCGCCGCAGCAACCCGGCGATGGCCGGGGCCGGGCTCGACCGCCTCGCGTCGTCTCCCCTCGAGACCAGGCTCGCCGGTGCGCTCCACGGGCATGGCGCCGTCCGCCTCGACGGCTTGCGGATCACGACCGCCGAGCGCTCGTTCGGGGCGGCGCTCACGGGTGCCGTCGAGCGGGGCGAGCTCCGGGCCCCGATCAGCATCGGGCTGCGTGGTGCCGCCGGGCAGTCGTTCGGGGCGTTCCTCGGGACCGGCATCGAGGTCCGGCTCGTCGGGGTTGCCAACGACTACGTGGCCAAGGGACTCTCCGGCGGCACCGTGATCGTCGCGCCGGATCCGGCGCTCGCGACTGCCGCGCCGCCGAACGCCGGGGCCGGGGCCGTTGTCGACCCGCGGCCGCCGGTCCTGGCCGGCAATACATGCCTGTACGGGGCCACGGCCGGCCGATTGCACGTGCTGGGCGCGGCGGGCATGCGGTTCGCCGTCCGGAACGCCGGCGCGGACGCCGTGGTGGAGGGCGTCGGGCCGCACGGAGCGGAGTACATGACCGGCGGAACGCTCCTGGTGCTCGGATCGGTCGGCCCGAACTTCGGAGCCGGCATGACCGGCGGCCGCGCGATCGTGCTCGATCCCGAGGGCTCCGTCCGGTCTCGCGTGGACGCGTCGAGCGTGACCGTGCGCCGGCGCGACGCTCGCATCGACGGCGACGTCTCGGCGGCCATCCTGGCCCTGCTCCGCCTGCATGCCGACGCCGGCTCGGCCCGCGCCCGCAGCTGGTTGGAGGACCCTGCCGGCGCGCTCGCCGCGGCCTGGATCGTGGAACCGCTCGTGCCCGCGCCGGCGCTCGCAACCGAGGCCGCTGATCGGGGGACCGGCGGGTCCTCGCGGCCGATGCCGGTTGCAACCCCGGCGCAACCCATTCGCTCCCCGGCCGCCATCGCGGCGCCGGCCTGAGCGGAGCCACACTCAACGCGTCCCAGTCCGTGTGCCGCCGTCCGACCGACCCCGAAACGGAGATCCCGATGCTCCAGCAGCCCGAAGACCTCGCCACCCCGCTCGCCGTCCGCGGCGGTCAGCGATCCGCCGTGACCTGTGCCGCCTGCGGCTGCCGGCTCCAGCCGGTCGCCGACGACGGGACCACCTGGCGCCACTTCGGGGCGCTCGGCGGCCGCGATGCGCGCAGCCACCTGGTGCCGTGCGTGGACGAGCTCCACGATGCGGCCGGCCGGGTCGCCGTCCCGGCCTGACCCAGCGCGGCGTCGCGTGACGCGACGCGCACATCGTCTGGCGCCACGT
>CAZVDO010000067.1:6666-11393 GCA_964625345.1 uncultured Anaerolinea sp.
CCCCGAACGGCCACGACCTCCGGGCCCCCGGCCGCCAGCAGCTTGGCACGGAGGCGCGCGAGATGCGGCTTGAGCCAGAGCAGGTCCGGATCATGCTCCGCGGGCCAGCCGGCACGGGCGAGGCGCAGGTGGGCGACCAGGTCGCCGTTGGCGCGCACGAGGGTCTCGAGCAGCCGGTACTCGGTGGGCGTCAGCGAAAGCTCCACGTCGCCGACCCGCGCTTCATGGCGGGCCGGGTCGAGCACGAGGCTCCCGAACTCGGCCGGGCCGGCCGGGTCCGAGCCATCCGCTCGGTCGACCCGGCGCATGACCGCGGCGATCCGCGCGAGCAGTTCCTGTCGGCCGAAGGGCTTGACCAGGTAGTCGTCCGCGCCGATCCCGAGTGCCTTGACCTTGGCGGCCTCGCTGCTCTCGCCGGAGACCACGATGATGGGCGTCGCGCCGCCGGCCCGGATCTGGCCGGCCACCGTGAACCCATCCGGGCCGGGCATCGCCAGGTCGAGCAGGACCAGATCCGGGTGCTCCTCGCGCACGCGCCGGACGGCAGTGAGGCCGTCGTAGGCCGTGATCACCTGGTGGCCCTCCGTCCCGACGAGCGCATTGATCGCGCCGACCATGGCCGGGTCGTCATCGACGACGAGGATGCGGAGTGGGCGGGAGGCGGGCATCTCGGTCTCCTAGAGCGCGGCGGCGGCGGGCAGGGCGATCACGAAGCGGGCACCCTGGGTCGGCGCCGGCTCGCACCACAGGTGACCGCCCATCGATTCGGCGAGGCGCTTGGCCGCGTACAGGCCGATGCCCGACCCGCGGGCGGTGTGCGTGTCGCGGCGCGTGTAGGGCTCGAAGATCCGCTCCCGCCACTCGGGCGGGATCCCGGGTCCCTCGTCCTCGACGCCGATCCGGACCATGCCCTCGGCCATGCCCCAGTTCACCCGGATGTGCGTGCCGGGCGGGGCGTACTTGACGGCGTTCTCCATGAGGTGCTCCAGGATCTGACGGAGGCGGGGCGGGTCGGAGAGCACGTGGAGGCGGATGCCTTCAGCGACCACCACTTCGTGCCGGCCCAGGAGCGGGGCGATCCCCCGGACGATCTCCGCCACGACCGCCTGGACGTCGGTCGGCTCCACCGCGGCGGGCTGGTCGGGCACGACCCGGACGGAGGCGAGAATCGAGTCGACGAGGCGGTCGAGGCGTTCGATCTGCTCGATCGTGCCGTCGTGCCAGCTGGAGCGCCGGTCGCGACGCTCCTGGTCGCGCGACGTCCGGCCCTCGAGCGGCGGCTCCTCGGCGAGCAGGTCGGTGTAGGCCCGGACCACGGCGAGGGGAGTCCGGAGCTCGTGGGTCACGAGGGCGATGAGCTCCGTCCGGGCGTCGTCGATCGCCTTGAGCTCCGCGGCCCGCTGCTCGGCCTCCTGTTGCTGCCGGCCCTTCTCCACGATTCCCGACAGCAGGTCGGCGATGGCGCCCAGCTGCGCGACGTCCGCCTCGCTGAACGCTCGCTCACGCTCGGTCTGGATGTTGAGGACGCCGATCGTTCGGTCATGCCACACGAGCGGCACCGACACCATCGACGTGATGAACCGGCGCTGGTCGATGCCCCGGACCCACAGGAAGCGCGGGTCGTCCTTGATGTCCCGGATCACGATGGGGTCTCGCGTGGCGGCCACCCGCCCGGTCACGCCCTCCCCGAACGGCACGCGCGCCCGGCCGATCTGGAACCGGTCGAGGCCGTTCGTGGCCGCGAGCGTCAGGTAGGCTCCATCTCGATCGACGAGGTAGAGGGAGGAGACGTCCGCATGGAGCGCCGCTCGCGTCTCGTCGACGACCGTCTCCAGCAGCTCGTCCCAGGTCTGCGCCGTGGTGGCCAATCGGGCCACGCGATGCAGGAACCGGAGCTGCTCGAGCTGTCCGGCGGCGGGTTCGGCGAGGAGTTCCTGGTCGGCCACGTCGATCACGATACAAAGGTACGGGCGGCGGCGGGCGCGAACGGTTGCGCCGGGGTCGAACGATGGTTGCGGCTCGGACGCGACCGCAACCTGGAGGCTGGACGCCGTGCCGCGTGACCCCCTCGATCGCGAGTTCGAGCGCCTCTGGCGGCTGCTCGCGGCCGTCGTGGAGGAGCAGGCCGGTCCGGCGGCGCGCCGCCTCGTCACCAGCCTCCGGCGCCAGGCCCGGGCCGCGCGCGCCGGCGATGCGGCGGCGGCCGAGCGCCTTCGGGCGCGCCTCGGCGCCCTGGACGCCGATGCCGCGGAGATCGTGTGCCGGGCGTTCCTCGTCCACTTCCGGCTCGCCAACCTGGCCGAGGAGCGCCACCGCGTCCGCGTCCTCGGCGCCCGGACGCGTCGCGCCGGCGGCGGCCCGGGGGACGACAGCCTTGCCGGCGTCGTGGCCTCGCTTCGGGCGGATGGCAGGCTCCCGGCGGACGTCCGGGCGACCGCGGCGGCGATCCAGGGCCTGCGCCTGCATCCGGTCCTGACCGCCCATCCCACCGAGGCCCGCCGCCGGACCGCCCTCCAGGCCCTCGGCCGCGTCGGCCGGATCCTCGACGAACGGGACGACCCTCGCCTCGGGGCGGCGGCCGCCCGGAGCCTGGACGATCGCCTGCTCGAGGAGCTCACGATCCTGTGGCGGACCGCCGAGGTCCGCTCGACGTCGCCCCACCCGCTCGACGAGGTGCGGACGGCGCTCGTGTTCTTCGACGCGACCCTCTATTCGCTCGTGCCCCGGTTCCAGCGTGCGCTCGAGGCGGCGATCGGCAAGGCGCCGATCGCAAGCGGCCCGGATGAGGAGCCGCTGCCGGCGGTGCTCCGGTGGGGGAGCTGGATCGGCGCAGACCGGGACGGCCATCCCGGGGTCACTGCGGCGGTGACCGAGCAGACGGCCCGGATCCAGGCGGACCACGTGCTCCGTGGCCACGAGGCCGTGGCGACGCGGCTCATGCAGACGGTCGCGGTCGCGGTGCCGATGGCAATGGTCGATCGGGCCCTCGGCGCGCGCCTCCTCGACGATGCTGAAACCCTGCCCAGCCTCGAGGCGATGCTCCGGCGGCGCTTCCCGGACGAGCCGTACCGGCGCCGGTTCGGGGCGATCGCGGAGCGCCTCCGACGGACCCGCTTCCACCTGACCCAGGCCCAGGGCCCGACGACCGGCCGCTACGAGCGGCCCGAGGACCTCGTGGCCGAGCTCGCGGAGCTCCAGCGATCGCTCGCCGCGGCCGGCCTGGCGCGGGTGGCCGCCGGCTCGGTCCAGGACTTCCGCTGGCAGGTCGAGACGTTCGGCTTTCACCATGCGGCACTCGAGGTCCGCCAGCACAGTGAGGTCCACCGCGCGGCCGCGGAGCTGCTCCGGTCCGGGGTCGCGCCGGACGCCGACGAGGAGGTGGCCGCGGGGGTCACGCTGGCCGAGGTCACGGCGACGTTCCGGACGGTCGACCAGGTCCGATCCCGCTTCGGCCCCGCCGCGGCTGGGCGGGTCGTCATCAGCTTCACCGAGCGGCTGGCCGATGTCCTCGACGTCCTCGAGCTCGCCACCCGGGCCGCCGGGCCCGATGCCGCGGCGGGCCTGGATGTCGTGCCGCTCTTCGAATCGGCCGCGGCTCTCGAGGCCGCCGGTCCGATGCTCCAGGCCATGCTCGACGAGCCCGGGTACCGCCGCCATCTCCGAGGCCGGGGCGACCGCCAGGAGGTGATGCTCGGCTACTCCGATTCGAACAAGGAGTCGGGCTTCATGGCGGCGAACTGGCTCCTGTGGCGGGCCCAGGAAGCGCTCGCCGAGGTCGCCGATCGCGCCGGCATCGAGCTCACGCTCTTCCACGGCCGGGGCGGCGCCGTCGGCCGGGGCGGCGGCCGGCTCGACCGGGCGATCCTCGGCCAGCCCGCCGGGAGCGTCGGCGACCGCCTGAAGGTGACCGAGCAGGGCGAGGTCGTGGCGGCGCGCTACGGCCACCCGGAGATCGCGCTCCGCCACCTCGAGCTGCTCGCGGGCGCCGTGATCGCGGCGGATCGCCGGCGCCGCTCGCCGGTCGGGGCCGCGGACCGGGACCTGCTGGAGCGGCTGTCGCGGGCCTCCGCCGGAGCCTATCGCGCGCTCGTGGCCGATGACCCAGGGTTCGGCGGCTTCTTCCGCCGCATCACCCCCATCGACATCGTGACCGGGCTCCAGCTCGGGTCACGACCCTCGGCGCGCGCCGCCCGGGCCGATGCCGAGGAGGCGCCGGCCATCGAGCGCCTCCGCGCGATCCCCTGGGGGTTCGCCTGGACCCAGGCCCGGATCGAGCTGCCGGGCTGGTACGGCCTCGGCGCCGGCTACGAGGCCCTGTCGACCGCCGACCGCCGCCGCCTCGGCCGCCTCTACGGTGGCTGGCCGTTCCTGGCGGCGGTCGTCGACCACGCCGAGCTCGCCCTCGCACGAACGGACCTCGGCATCGCCGGACGGTACGCCGAGCTCGGCAACGAGCCAGGCGATGCGGCTCGCTGGGCGGCGATCGCCGCCGAGCACGCGCGGAGCGTGGCGGCAGTCCTCGCGATCACCGGCCGTGCGCGCCTGCTGGAGCGGAACCCGGCGATCGCCCGCCAGATCGCACGACGGAACCCCGATGTCGACGTCCTGTCCGAGCTCCAGGTCATCGGCCTCGCGCGCCGGCTGGGGCTCGATGGAACGGCGGCCGATCCACTCGTGCGCCTGACGGTTGCCGGCATCGCGGCCGGGCTCCAGGTCACCGGCTGATC
>CAZVDO010000068.1:0-5875 GCA_964625345.1 uncultured Anaerolinea sp.
CCGTGCCGGGCCGTCGCGCGAACCCTACGATGGCGCCGATGCACCGCAGCCCGACGACCCGGCCCCGATGCGCCTGACGGCCTGGGAGGAGGAGCGCCTCCTCATCTTCACGGCCGCCGAGCTGGCGCGACGCCACCGCGCGGCTGGGCTGCGGCTCAACGCGCCCGAGGCGATCGCCCTCATCTGCGACGCGATGCTCGAGGCGGCGCGCGCCGGAGCGTCCTTCGCGGAGGTCGAGGCCGCGGGCCGCGCGGCCGTCCGGCCGGACGAAGCTCTCGAGGGCGTGCCGGCGCTCGTCGACGAGGTCCGCCTCGAGGTACTGCTCGAGGACGGGACCCGCCTCGTGGTCCTGCGGCATCCGCTCGGGACGGGCGGGCCCGAGGCGCCGGGCGCGGTCGTCCCAGGCCCGAGTGATGCACCGGACCCGACAAGCGATCTCGACCGGATCGAGCTGTCCGTGATGAGCACCTCGTCCCGGGTGATCCGGGTTTCCTCGCACTTCCCGTTCCATCGGGTCAACGCCCGTCTCTCGTTCGATCGTGCGGCGGCTGCCGGATTCCGGCTCGACCTCCCGGCCGGCGCGGCGGAGCGCTGGGGGCCGGGGGAGACCAAGGTCGTGACCCTCGTCCGCTATGCGGCGTCGCGGAGATCCAGCACGTGAGCGACGAACGCGGCGCGGATCGGCGGACGCGCTTCGGCCCGACGGCCGGCGACCGGATCCGGCTCGGCGATACGGACCTGTGGGCCGAGGTCGAGGCCGATCGCCAGGCCCTCGGCGACGAGCCGATCTGGGGCTACGCGAAGGACCTCCGGGTCGGCATGGCCCAGGCCCCGACAGCCGGGCCGTCCCAGCTCGACACCGTGATCGTCGGGGCCGTGGTCATTGACCCGGCCATCGGCATCGTCAAGGCCGACATCGGCATCAAGGATGGCCGCATCGTCGGCGTGGGCCGGGCCGGCAACCCGGGCATCAGCGAGGGCATCGACCTGCCGATTGGGCCGCACACGGTCCCGATCGACGCCTACGGCCTCATCGCCACGCCCGGCGCGATCGACACCCACGTCCACACCATCGGCCCGAACCTGGTCCCGGCCGCCCTCTCGGCCGGCGTGACGACCTTGGTGACGGCCGGGTTCGACGAGCCGCCCGCGGCGATGGAGCGGACGCTCCGGGCCCTCGAGGAGTGGCCCGTGAACGTGGGGCTCCAGGCGAACGCCCGGGGCATCGACGACGCGGTCCTCGACGCGCTGCTCGACGCCGGTGCCGTCGGCTTCAAGATCCACGAGGACTACGGCGCGTTTCCGGAGCTCATCGACGCCGTCCTCGCCTACGCCGAGCCGCGGGACCTCTCGGTCAGCCTCCACACCGATGGCCTCCACGAGACCGCGGAACTCGAGGACACGGTTGCGGCGATCGCCGGGCGCACCGTGCACGCGTACCACGTGGAGGGCTCCGGAGGCGGCCACGTGCCGGACGTCATCGGGCTCGTCCGGGCGGCGAACGTCATCTGCTCCTCCACGACGCCGACGATCCCGTGGGGGCTCGCTGCGGCCGACGAGACGCTCGCGATGACGATGCTCAACCACGGCCTGAACTGGGACCTGCCGGCCGACCTCGCGCTCGTCCGCGAGCGCATCCATCCGGCGACGATGGCCGCCGAGGGCCCGCTCCACGACCTTGGCGCGATCCAGATCGTGAACTCCGATTCCCAGGGCATGGGCCGGATCATGGAGACGGTCCGGCGCACGCTCCAGCTGGCCCACGCGATGAAGGCCTGGCGGGGCGCGGCCGCCAGCGCGGCCGCCCGCGCGGCCGCTGCCGCGACTTCTGACGGCGCGGCGACCACAACCGTCGCGGCCGTCGGGCGGCCCGCCGACAACGCCCGCATCCTCCAGTACCTCGCGAAGGTCACCCTGGAGCCGGCCATCACCCACGGCCTCGCCGGGCATGTCGGGTCGCTGCAGCCCGGCCGGCTCGCCGACATCGTCCTGTGGCGGCCCGGATACGTCGGCGTGAAGCCGGAGCTCGTGATCAAGGGCGGCCACCCGGCCTGGGCCCCGCTCGGCGAGGGCAACGCGACGGTCGAGCGGGCCGAACCGACCCGCTACGCGCGGGAGTGGGCCGGCTCGCCCCATGCCGCTCCGAACGTGAGCCTCACGTTCGTGTCCGGCCAGGCCGACGTGGCCGCGCTCCGTGCTCGCCTGGCCTCACGGCGGGAGTTCGTGGCGGTGCGTGGGTGCCGGGGCCTGACCCGGGCAGACCTGGCCTGGAACCGAGCGGCGCTCCCGATCGACGTCGATCTGGGGACCGGGGCGGTCTCCCTCCACGGGACGCCGCTCGCGACGGAGCCGCTGGCCGAGGTGCCGCTCAGCCGGCGGTACCTGCTCCGCTGACGCCCCGGCCTGAGGGCGCGCCGTGCGTCCGGTCCGCGCGGGGATCTACCAGATGTCGCCGACCGTGTAGCCGTTCGGGAATGGATCCGTAGGATCGACGACGTATGTCGACATGCCGGTGATCCAGGCTGTGCCGGTGATCGTGGGCACGACCGCCCGATACGGGCCGATCGTCGTCTCCTCCACGAGCGTGCCGGTGAAGACCGTGCCGAGGATGCCCTCGTGCCGGAACGGCTCGCCGATCGCGAGGCGGCCCCGCGCGTGCAGCGTGGCCATGCGGGCCGAGGTGCCCGTCCCGCAGGGCGAGCGGTCGATGGCCCCGGTCCAGGTCGAAGGACGGTCGAAGTCGAGCTTCCCGGTCGAGACCGTCACGACGTTGCGCATCGAGTTCGCCGGGTCGTGCGCCGGCCCGGAGAGCTGGCCGATCGTGATGCCGGCGAAGCCCGGCTGGTCCGGATGCACCACCGGGAGCTGCTCCGTCGCGGCGGCCTTGATGAGCTCGGTGATCCGGGTGATGTCGCGGCCCTCGTCCGGGGTCAGGCGCAGCCCGAACGGCGCCGCCTCGGCAATGACGTAGAACATCCCGCCGTAGGCCACGTCGACGGTCACCGTTCCCAGCGTGGGGACCTCGATCGACGTGTCGAGGTGGGTCGCGAACGCCGGGACGTTCCGGAAGGTGACGCTCGTCACCTTGCCGTCCCGGCACTCGCAGCGGAGGCGGATGAGGCCGGCCGGCGATTCGAGGACGAGCTCGGTGATCGGCTCGACCATCGGGACCATGCCCGTCTCGAGGAGCACGGTCGCGGTGCAGATCGTGTTCGTGCCGGACATGCCCGGGTACTCGACCTGCTCCATGATCACGTAGCCGGCCGCCGCCTCGGGGTTCGTGGCGGGCAGGATGAGGTTGCAGTTCGCCGCCGGATAGCCGCGCGGCTCCCGGAGCATCCGGAGGCGGAGGTCGTCCGCGTTCGCCTGAAGCCACGTCATCTTGTCGAACATCGTGGCGCCCGGGACGTCGAGCACGCCGCCCACGATCACCCGCCCGTGTTCGCCGGCTGCATGGGCATCGACGGCCTGGATCGTACGGTCGAGTCGCATCGATCGGCTCCCGGGTGCGGCCGGACTGGTTGGCGCCCGCGGGCGGCCCGGCGTGGTCGCGGCGTGTGCCGCGCCCCTGATCCTAGCGGCCGCGCCGCACGTCGGCGACGTCCCGCTCCATCTGGCGCCGGGCGTCGCGTTCGGCGATGTCCCGCCGACGATCGTGGATCTGCTTGCCCCGCCCGAGTCCGAGCTCCAGCTTGGCCTTGCCCCGTTCGGTCACGTACAGGCGGAGCGGGACGAGCGTGAGGCCCTTGGCCTTCGTGCGGCCGAGGAGCTGATCGATCTGGGCGCGATGGAGCAGCAGCTTGCGCTGCCGCTTGGGCTCGTGGTTGTAGCGGGAGCCGGCCTCCCACGGCGCGATATGGGCGCCGATGAGCCAGGCCTCGCCACGGTCGATCCGGGCGAAGGAATCCGTGAGGTTCGCCTTGCCGGCGCGGATCGACTTGATCTCGGTCCCGGACAGCACGAGGCCGGCCTCGATCGTGTCCTCGATCGCGTACTCGTGGCGGGCCCTCCGGTTGAGGGCGATGGTCCTGGCTTCGCCCATGGATCAGGCTCCGTGCTGGCTTCCGGTGCGGGACGCACGAACGCCGGCCCTCACGGACCGGCGTTCGCTTGCGGCTTGCCACCCGCTCGGACGACCGGCTAGACGGTCATCTCCGGCGAGGTGGTGCAGCGACTGTGTTCTGACACTGCACATCACCTCCTTTCGTTCGCGCGTACCGTAGCCGATGCTCCGGGTGCTGGCAACACCGGCGATTCCGGCCCCGCGCCGGCGCCGAGCGCTCAGGCGGCCTTCGGCAGGACCGCGGACGTCGCGCTCGAGCCCGTGAGGAACTCGATGGCCTTGTCGAGCACCGGGTCGCTGCCCACCGGGTTGTCCGGCGGGACCTCGACCACGATGTCCGGGACGAGTCCGACCTTGTGGATCCAGCGCTTGTCGGGCGTGAGCCACTTGGCGACGGTGAGCTTCACGCCCCCCGCGTCGTCATCGAGCTCGATCCAGGTCTGGACGGTGCCCTTGCCGTAGGAGGTCTCCCCCACGAGCGTGGCGCGGCCCGTGTCCTGGAGCGCCCCGGCCACGATCTCACTGGCCGACGCGCTGCCGCGGTCGATGAGGACCGCCACGTGGATGTCCGAGCTCGTGGCCACGCCGTCCGGGAGCGCCTCCGTGGGCGTCTCGTCGCCCTGGGCGTCCTCCTCCCAGAAGACCGGCCCGTCCGCGATGAACGCGCTTGCGACCTTGCGGGCCGCGTCCACGAAGCCCCCGGGGTTGCCGCGCAGGTCCACGACGATGCGGGTCTGGCCCTTGTCGATGTCGGCCTTGAGCGCCTTCACGAACTCGTCGGCGCCGTTTTCCGAGAAGCCCGTGAGCCGGATGTAGCCGACCGCACCGTCCGCGTAGTCGGCGGTGATGACCTCGCGCTGGTGGATCACATCGCGCGTGACGGTGACATCGAACGGCGCGCGATCCGCCCGTTCGATGGTCAGGATCACGTCCGTGCCCTTCTTGCCCCGGATCCGGTCGCGGGCCTGGTCGGGCGTCAGCCCGTCGAGCGTCGACCCGTCGACCTTGGCAATGACGTCGCCCGGCTTGAGGCCGGCCTTGGCTGCGGGTGAGCCGTCAAGCGGCGCGACGATCACGAGCCGGCAGTCCGGGCCGAAGGTCGCGCAATCGACCGTGTTGCCGTTCGCGTCGACCGTCCCGATCTCGGCCCCGATGCCCTCGAACTCGCCGTTGATGTCCTGGAGGGTGTTCCGGAACTCCTCGGAGGTCAGGTACGTGGAGTAGGGATCGCCGACCGCCTCCACCATGCCCTTGATCGCGCCTTCGATGATCGCCTTGCGATCGACCGGGCCGAGCGCGAACCGGTCGCGGATGGCCGCGTACACGTCCCAGAAGGGCCGGAAGGCCTCCTCCTCGGTCGTCGGCGTGCCGGGCTCCGTCACGGTTCGCTGGCCGAGGGCGTAGCCCGAGGCGAAGAGGGCTCCCCCCGAGAGGACGGCCACGACGAGGATCGCGATGGCCAGGATCGTGGAGCCGGAGGCTCGCCGCCGCGCCGGCGCGGCCACGGGCTCAGGCGCGGTCGGAGCCGTGTCGTGCTCGACGGGCTCGCTCGGGCTCGCCGACGAGCCGTCCGCATCCGGCGTCACGGCATTGGTAGGGAGGGTCGGGTCGTGCGGGTCGTCGGGGAGCATGAACGCGTGCGGTCCTCGGATGCAGAGCGGATCGGATGTGCCGAGCGCCCGGGCGGCTGCCCGGAGCGGGCGACGATTCGTGCGGGAAGCCTACACGCCCGCCGTCCGATCCTACGTCCGGCCGTCCCGACGTGGATCAATCGTGACGGAATCCGCACGAGACCTTGTTCGCGGCTTCACG
>CAZVDO010000068.1:5975-11230 GCA_964625345.1 uncultured Anaerolinea sp.
ATGAGGTACGTCCGAATCGAGATGAACGACCCGGCGATGCCGAGCCCGACCCCGGACCCGATGACGAGCACGGCCACGTCCCGGGCGATGGCACCCACGCGGATCGGCAGGACCCGGAAGAAGTCGAACATGAACGCGTTGAGCGGATCGGCCAGCGCCGTGATGACCCCCAGCGCGATGAGCGCCCCGAGCATGCCGATGAGAGCCCCCTCGAGGACGAACGGCCAGCGGATGAACGCATCCGAGGCGCCCACGAGCCGCATGATCTCGATCTCGTCGGCCCGGGCGACCACCGCGAGGCGGATCGTGTTGATGATGATGAACAGCACGATCGCGCCGATGACGGCGAGGATGACCACCCCGGCCGTCCGCAGCAGGTCCGTGACCGTGATCACGCGGTTCACCAGGTCCGTGATGTTCTTGACCCGCTCGACCACCGGATCCGCCCGCAGGATGTCCGTGACGGCCTGGTAGTCGTTGGGGTCCCGGAGCTTGACCTCGAGGCTCGCGTGGAGCGGGTTCTCGTCGAGGTAGGCGGTCAGGTCCTCCTCGCCCTGGGCGGCCCGGGCGGCACGGAATCGCTCGAGGGCCTCCGCGCTCGAGATGTACTCGACCGACTCGACCTCGGGCAGGGCGGCCGTCCGCGCGCGGAGCGCGACGACGTCCGAATCGAGGGCCGTGGGGCGGATGTCGGCGACGACCTCGACCTTCTGCTCCACGAACGAGAGTCCCGCCAGCAGCCCGTTCTGGATGATGAAGAACCCGGCCAGGAGCAGGAGCATCAGGGTCATGGTGGCCGTCGCGGCGAGGCTCATGGCGCCGTTGCGCCAGAAGCCCTGCCAGGCCCGGGTCACCGAGAAGGCGAGGAAGCGGACCATCGCTACGCCATCCGGTGGTAGCCGCCCCCGACCTCGTCCCGGACCACGCGACCCTCCTCGAGCGCAACGACGCGCTTCCGCAGCGCGGTCACCACGTCGGCGTCGTGCGTCGCCATGAGCACGGTCACGCCGAGCTCGTTGATCCGGAGGAGGAGCTGGATGATCTCCCAGCTGATGAGCGGGTCGAGGTTGCCCGTGGGCTCGTCGGCGATGATGAGGCGGGGGGCATGCACGAGGGCGCGTGCAATCGCGGTCCGCTGCTGCTCGCCGCCCGAGAGCTGGTGCGGGAGCTGGTCGGCCTGCCGGGTCAACCCGACCAGCCGGAGTGCGCGGTCGACGGCGGGGCGGATGAGAGTTCGCGGGGTGCCCGTGACCTCGAGCGCGAACGCCACGTTCTCCCGGACCGTCCGGGTCGGCAGGAGCTTGAAGTCCTGGAACACCGCGCCGATCTTCCGGCGCACCCGCGCCACGCGCCGGCGCGGCAGCCGGGCGAGGTCGTCGCCGTCGAGGAGGACCTCGCCCTGGGTCGCGAGCTCGTCCCGGATGATCAGCTTCATGAGCGTCGACTTGCCCGCCCCGCTCGGGCCGACGAGGAAGACGAAGTCGCCTTCCAGGATCGCCAGGTCGACGTCCTTGAGGGCCTCCCGGCCGTTGGGGTAGCGCTTGGTGACGTCGTTGAGGATCAGGACGGGCCGTCGGGCGCCGCTCCGGCGCGGCGTGGAATCGTCCGACGAAGCCCGCCGGCGGAACGAGAGCAGCCCGCGTCCCGGGTTCCGCGCAACGCGGCCGCCCGCGCCGCGATCGGGGCCGGCGAGGGTCTCGGAGGGGTCCAGGCTCGTGCTCACGATCGGCTCCGTGGTTCGATGCGCCGGTCGCTCACGCGCCCGGCGGTCGCGAGACTCCGGGCCCGGGGCACAGCGGAGGGAGCCACGTCGCGGTGAGGCTACCACCGGCTCGCGCGAGCGGGCAAACACCGGCGCGGCCGGGAATCGCGGGGGTCGGGGCGCTGCGTCCGGGCGGCCGCGGCGTGCTCAGAGGAGGCCCGGCGAGATCGGCACGTAGCGCGCGAAGTCGGCGAACGGGGCGGACCAGCACAGCAACACGGGGAAGCCCTCGATCCTGAGGCCGGCGCGGAGGAGCGCGACCATGGTGTCCGCTGCCGCGCCCGGCACCCAGATCGCGGAGGCGCCGCGCGGCCGCACCCGGTCGAGCAGGTCGACGGCGATCGCGGCATGGAGCCGTGGGTCCTGCGCCGCGATCGGCCCGATGCGCCCGAGCTCGGAGGTGTAGCCGTAGCCGACGAGGCGTCCGTCGCCGGTGCGATAGGCGAACCCGATCCGACCCTGCTCCGCGAGGTAGCGATGGTCCTCCGGATGGGCGAACCCGATGACGGACCGATCGAGGGCATCGACCTCGTTCGCGAGGTCGGCAACCGGCGCGGCCGGCGCTCCGCCGGCATCCGCCGCGAATCGCGCCACCTGCCCGATCGATACGTCGGCGAGCGCGTCCGTGGAACCGACGCCTGCCGGGGGACGCCCCACGAGGTTGAACATCGGGATGCGGGGCACCATGCCGAGGCGCGCATACAGCCCGTTCGAGATCGGCTGCGCGGCGTCGGTGGCCGTCGCCAGGTGGATCCCCGCCCGATCCGTCGGGAGCGCCCGCTCGAGAAGGCCGCGCCCGAGTCCCCCGGCCTGCGCGCCCGGCTCCACGAAGAGCATGGAGAGGAACCAGACGCGCTCGCGCTGCACGGCCGAGACGAACGCGATCGGCCGATCCGGAGCACCCGAATCGGCCCGATCCGCCGCCCGAACCCCTCCCCGCTGCGACGCCGAGCGCCGCGCCACCCAGAAGCGCGATGGATCGGTCCGCAGCGTGTGGGCATGCAGCTGCCGGAGCGATGGGTTGTCGGGCGGGATCGGATGCTGGCCGAGCGGGATCGAGTAGTCATCGATCGCCGTGCGCCAGATCGTCTCGCAGGCGCCGAGGTCGTCGGGCGTGGCCGGGGAGAACGCGAACGCCGCGGGCCGGGGCGAGCGCGGCACCCGGTCGGTCGGGCCGGGGGTCACGCCGTGTCGTCGTCTGCGCCGCCGCTCAGCGGCGCGCCGGTGGCAAGGCGCTCGAGCTCCGCCTGCATGAACAGGTCGAGGTCGCCATCGAGGACCGCACCCGTGTTGGAGGTCTCGTAGCCGGAGCGCAGGTCCTTGACCATCTGGTACGGATGGAGCACGTAACTGCGGATCTGGTTGCCCCAGCCGGCGGTGACATGCTCGCCGCGCAGCTTGCGCAGCTCCTCCTCCCGCTTCTCGAGCTCAAGCTCCAGCAGGCGGGACTTGAGGACGCGGATGGCCAGCTCCCGATTCTGGGTGGCCGACCGCTCGTTCTGGCAGGTCACCACGATGCCCGTCGGGAGATGGGTCAGCCGGATCGCCGATTCGGTCTTCTGGACGTGCTGGCCGCCCGCGCCCGACGAGCGGAAGGTGTCCACCCGGATCTCGTCCCAGTTGAGCTCGATCTCCACGTCGTCGTCGGCCTCGGGCATGACCTCGACGAGGGCGAAGGTGGTCTGGCGCCGCTTCTGGGCGTCGTACGGGCTGATCCGGACCAGCCGATGGACGCCGCGTTCCGCCCGCAGCCAGCCGAAGGCGAACCGGCCCGTGACCGTCACGGTCGCGCTCTTGATGCCCGCCTGCTCGCCCTCGGTCGAATCGATGACCTCGGCCTTGAACCGGTGTCGTTCGCACCAGCGCAGGTACATCCTGAGGAGCATCTCCGCCCAGTCGGTGGCCTCGGTGCCGCCCGCGCCAGCGGAGATCGTCAGGACGGCGTTCTTGGCGTCGTAGTCGCCCGAGAAGAGCAGGAGCGTCCGTTCCCGCTCGAACTCGCGGGCGAGGGCGTCGGCGTCGCGCTCGACCTCCGCGGCAACCTCGTCGTCCGGCGATTCGTCCAGGAGCGCGAGCAGCTCGGTCAGCGAATCCGCACGATCGAGGAGGCCGCGCCAGAGGGCGATTTCCTCGCGCAGGCCCTCGGCCTCGCGGAGCGTCGATTGGGCGGTCCGCTGGTCGTCCCAGAAGGAGGGGTCCGCGGTCCGCGCGTCGAGCGCGGTCAGGCGCTCGGTCTTGGCCTCGAGGTCAAAGACGCCCCGAGGTCGACCGGATCCGCTCGGCCAGGTCCCGGACGCCGGACGCGTCCATCAGTTTCGGACCTGGAGATCCTGGAGCAGGATCGGACGGAGCTCGATGAGTCGGAGGGCCGACTTGCTCCGGGCGACGACGGGGTTCACGCAGGGACAGTAGCTGTTGTGGGGACAGACGCCGCAGTTGCCGTCGCAGTCGAGGGCGGCCGCATAGCTGCAGGTCCGGCAATCGCGCTCGCAGGCGATCAGGTCGACGAAACTCGCTTCCTCAGCCTGCTTCACAATCCCTCTCTCACATCACCTTGGGCACGGCGGGTGGGTGCACGGGGGGCGGCGGGGGACACCGGGTCCCGGGAGCGCGGGAAGTCTCCGCGAGTATAGGGGCGGTCGCCCGGTTCGCCAAGGGGTCAATTGCCTGCGAATCTCGCGCGAACTCGCGGGTAATCCTGCGAATCCCGCTGCGTCGGGGGTCAGGGCGAAGGAGTGAGCCCGGTCTCGTCGATGACCACGTGGCCGGCCCCGCTGCCGTAGACGGCGAGTGCCCCGAGTTCGTGCAGGATCGCGTTCGTGCGGCTGGACAGGTCGGCGTCGGCCGGACTGTCGGTCGCCGGCGAACCCCAGGCGTCGAGGCCCGCGTCGGTGGCGATCCGGAGCACGCGGAGCACGTGCGTCTCGTCGCTCACGAAGACGGCCGACCTGAGCCCCCGCTCACGCAGGAGGACGGCCACGGCCTCGAGCGACGCGAGCGTGGTTCGTCCCCGGTCCTCGGCGAGGATGGCCGTGGCCGGGACGCCGTGCTCTTCGGCCCAGGCGCGGGCCGCCGCGGCCTCCGTGGTCCGGTCCCCCACGGCCTTGCCCCCCGTGACCACGAGGAGCGGCGCGACGCCGTCGGCCCACAGCGCCACACCGTGCCGGACGCGCGCCTCGAGGACCGGCGATGGACGCCCGTCGTACTGGGCGGCCCCGAGGACCACGATCGCGTCCGCCGGGCGACGCTCGTCGTGCGCGCCCTGGTCGACGATTCGGGCCGTGGCGATGGCCGCGACGGCGATGGACCAGGCGAGGGCGCCGACGCTGAGGCGGGCGAGGGATCCGGCCCAGCCGGGTCGTCGCGCCGGGCCCGGCGTCACGCCGTCAGCGCCCGTGGCACTTCTTGTACTTGAGGCCCGAGCCGCACCAGCAGACGTCGTTGCGGCCGATCTTCGCCCCGGTCGGGGTGTAGCCGGGCCTGGCCTGCTGGC
>CAZVDO010000069.1:0-2522 GCA_964625345.1 uncultured Anaerolinea sp.
CTGGCCGGGCACCAGGACGCCCTGTGGCCCGCAGGGTGTGCGGCCCTCCTGTAGCCGATCGTCGTCCGCGGCGGGGTGCCGCGCTCACCGGCATCCCGTCCGCGCCGCCCGGCGTGCCTCGGGTCAGCCGGCTGCGGCGACCTCGGCAATGGCGGCATCGAGCTCGTCGTTCGACGGCTCCATCACCACGATCGTGGGATTCACCGGGTCGCCGATGAGGATCGTCGGCGTGACCCGGTTCCCGTTGTTGTAGGACCGATTCCGGGCGTCGGCCTCGGGATCGACCTCGACGTTGCCGTAGACGTAGGGAATGCCCCGGGCGTCGAGGTGGGCGCGCGACCGGATGGTGTCCTCGCACGTGTCGCGACCGAGCACGAGGATCTGGGGGAACGCGTCAGGCATGGCGCGATTGTGCCTCAGGCGTCGGACCGCGGGGTTTCGCCGCGGGCAGCCGCGGTGGCCGCCGCCAGCACGGCATCGCGAGTCACCGCGTCATCGAGCTCCGCGCCGCAGTCGAGGCACCGGATATCCGGCCGATCGACCGGCTCCAGGCCCTCGTCCGGGACGTGCAATCCGAGGAGGCGCAGGCCGCCGGGCTCGATGACCACGCGATCGCTGGCCCGCACCGGGCTGTCGACCTGCCAGGCAGCCCGAGGGCTCGCGCAGGCAGGGCAGCGCGGGACCGCCGACGTGCTCACCGAGCCTCGCAACGAGGAACCGCCGGCGTGGTCACCGGGACCCGCCGCGTGGGCCGGCCGCGCTCCAGCGGCGGCCGGGTCGCCGGCCGGCGCCACCGCGGGCGCCCTCCCCGGCCCGATCCGCGCCGTCTCGCTGCCCGCCGTGTCCGCGCGCGGGGCCTGCCCCGAACCCGGTTCCGGGCTGGCCGGTCGATCGCGCGCCTGGGCGGCCTGCGCCGCCGCGTGCGAGCCGCTCGCCGGGCAGCACCCGATGCTCTCCGGCCGGGCCGACGAGCTGGCGTGAATCGTTCATCCACGGGCGCACGGGATTGACCGGGCCGCTGGGCGCCGGCCGGTCGCGGTCGGGCCGGCCGGAACCGCGATGCGGTGCCGCGGGCTGGTTGCCACGCCCCTGGGCCGGTCGGCGGTTCGCCGGCGCCGAGCGGCCGCCACCGAACCCGCCGCCGAACCCGCCGCGAGGGGCCGGTCCGCCGATGCTCCGGAGGCGGATGGGCTCGGGTCGGATCGAGCGATCCGGCTCGTAGCCGGGCACGATCTCGACCTCGATGGGCCGTCCGAGCAGGCGCTCGATGTCCCGAAGGAGGGGCGCCTCGTCCACGCAGACCAGGGAGATCGCGTCGCCCGCCATGCCGGCCCGGCCCGTGCGGCCGATCCGGTGGACGTAGTCCTCGGGGACCATCGGGAGCTCGAAGTTGACCACGTGGGGCAACTCCTCGATGTCGATGCCGCGGGCCGCCACCTCGGTCGCGACGAGGATCGCCACGCGTCCGGCCTTGAAGTCCTCGAGCGCCCGCACCCGCTGGTTCTGGCTGCGGTTGCCGTGGATCGCGGCTGTGGCGATGCCGTCCTTGCCAAGTTGCTCGGCCAGGCGGTTCGCCCCGTGCTTCGTGCGGGTGAAGACGAGGGCCTGGTCCACGCGGCCGGACGCCACGAGCTCGCGCAGCAGGTCTCGCTTGCGCTCCCGGTCGACCCGGATCACCACCTGGCGAACGAGCTCCGTGGGCGTGTTCCGCGGCGTGACCTGGACCATCGCGGGATCGTTGAGGAAGCCCGCCGCGAGGGACCGGATGTCATTCGAGAACGTGGCCGAGAACAGCAGGTTCTGGCGACGCGGCGGCAGGAGGCCGAGGACGCGCCGGATGTCCCGGATGAAGCCCATGTCGAGCATCCGGTCGGCCTCGTCGAGGACGAGGATCTCGATCGCCGAGAGATCGACCGTGCGCTGCTCGATGTGGTCGAGGAGGCGGCCGGGCGTGGCCACCACGATCTCCGGCCCGGCCCGCAGCGCGCGGTACTGGGCGTCGTAGCCGACGCCGCCGTAGATCGGCACGGACCGGACGGGCCGCTGGGCGCCGTAGGTGCGGACGCTCTCCTCGACCTGGAGGGCGAGCTCACGGGTGGGCACGAGCACGAGGACGCGGGCGGGATGGCGCGGCGCTCGGCGCGGGTCGCGCGACATGGTGGGCACGGACGAGCCGGCCGGCGCCGTGGCATGGAGGTGCTGGAGGATCGGCAGCACGAACGCCGCCGTCTTGCCGGTGCCGGTCTGGGCGCCGGCCAGCACATCGCGACCCTGGAGGATCAACGGGATGGCCTGGGCCTGGACGGGGGTGGGCTCGGTGTAGCCCTGCGCCGCGACGGCGCGAAGCAGTTCGGGCGTCAGCCCGAGTTCATCAAAGGACACGTGGGTGCTCCTGGCGGGCCCTCCCGCTCACGCGGGGCCCGGTCAGGGCAGGGGATGGGATCGAAGGTCAGCGGCAATGGACCGGGGCGCTGACCGGAGCGCCCATCGAGTTCGAAGGCGCGAAGCATACCCGGGAACGC
>CAZVDO010000069.1:2622-6954 GCA_964625345.1 uncultured Anaerolinea sp.
GGGCCTCGCCGGTCAGTTCGGGCGGCCGCCGCCGCCCATCTCGCGACCCTGGTCGCGCAGGAATCGCTCGATGTCGGCGATCAGGTCGTCGCCGGCGGGCAGGCGGGACTCGTCCACCATGCCCTCGAGGCGGGTCACGTAGTTGCGCGTGTTGTCGTCGAGCGCGGCCGCGGTGTCCAGACGCTTCCGGAGCGTGTCGGCCTCCTCGGGCAGGTCTCCGAGCGGCGGGTCGATCTCGAGATGACGGCCGAGGATTCGCAGGAGCGCGGCCGCCGCACCCGGGTACTCACCGGAGACGTAGTGGGGGATCTGCGCGAAGTAGCCGACGGCCGGGATGCCGGCGCGCGAGATGGCCATGTCGACCACCGAGATGCAGGCGGCCGGGACCCGCAGGAGACCATCCGGGCCCGCCTGGACGTCCGGGTGGAGGAGGCCGGGACGGGAGGCGGTGCCCAGGATCGGCACGGCGCGGGTATGCGGCACGGCGGCGGGAATCGCGCCGAGGCTGATCCACTGGCTGACCTCGAAGCGCTTCGCGATCTCGACGAGGTCGGCGGCGAACCGACGCCACTTGAAGTCGGGCTCGGCCCCGGAGAGCACGAGCACGTCACGGTCGCCGATCGTCCGGCGGCGCATCTGGAGCCGGGGCCAGGTCAGGCGCTCGGGCTTGCCGTTCTCGATCTCGAGCGTGGGCCGGCGGGCCCGATAGTCGAACAGCTGGTCGCCATCGAACTCCACCACGAGCGCCGCGCCACCGCCCAGCTGGCGCGTTGCCGTCGTGGCGGCGCTCCCGGCATCGACCCATCCGTCGAACGCGGTCACCACCACCGGCTCGCGGAGGTCGCCTGGGTCCGTCAGTCGGAAGAGGGCCACGCCGTCAGGCTCCGCGCGGCCAGCGGCGCGCCGCGTCGGCGACGACCGGGAGGGCGTCCCAGTCGCCCCAGATCTGGAGGAGTGGGAAATCGCTGATCGGGCGCAGGTTGCTCACGGCCGGAGGATACCGCGGCGCGCCGTGATCGCCCGGTATCGTGCCTGCATGCGGATCGACAAGGAGGTCGCGCGGCGCTACCTGCTGGGGCGCCAGGGCCTGTGGCCGGGCCGGCGTTGGGAGGGCCTGCGCGGCACGGAGCGCGCGATGCGCACGATGGCGGATGTCCAGCTCGATCCGCTCGCGATCGTCGCGCGTGCCCAGGACCTCGCCCTCGCGAGCCGCGTGATCGGCTACCGCCCCGACGACTGGATGACGCTGGCCTACGAACGGCGTCGGTTCTTCGAATGGGGCGGCTGGCTGGCCCTTCGGCCGATGGACGAGCTGCCCTATTACCGGGTCCTCATGCGCCGCTCACGGGACGAGTGGTGGACGCGGTGGGCGATCGAGGAGCACCCGGCTGCGGTCGAGGAGATGCGCACGGTGCTCCGGACTCGACGCGACGTGGGCAACCGGGACTTCGCGATGGGGGAGCGCACGCGGGTCGACAGCTATCGGGGCCGCAAGGACAGCGCGGTCGCGCTCCACTACCTGTGGCGCATCGGCGAGGCGATGGTGGTCCGCCGCGAGCGCTTCGAGCGCGTGTACGCACGAGCCGAGCGGGTTGCCCCACGCCGCCACCTCGTCCCTGCGGGCGACGAGGTCGCCGACGCATTCCTGCTCCACAAGGCCGTGCGAGCCCAGGGCCTCACCAAGCTCAACGGCGCGCGCAGCCTCCTGCTGCGCGCGGTCTCGCCGGCCGACGCGGCGGCCTGGAAGCGTGCCGAAGTCGCGGCCGGGCGCCTGCTCGAGGTGGAGGTCGCAGGCGCGCGGATGCCCGGCCTCGTGGCGCCCGCAGCCGAGGCCGAGATTCTCGAAGCG
Organism: uncultured Anaerolinea sp.; assembly: GCA_964625345.1. Taxonomy (GTDB): domain Bacteria; phylum Chloroflexota; class Limnocylindria; order Limnocylindrales; family CSP1-4; genus UBA5189. Next base: position 4,472 of record CAZVDO010000069.1, read on the forward strand.
CTCGCCCGCGGACGCGTGCCCCGCGCCTGGCGGCCGATCGGGCCGACCACGACCGACGAAGTGACCTTCCTGTCGCCCCTCGAGCCCGTGATCCACGATCGGGAGCGAACACGACGGATCTTCGACTTCGACTACAAGTGGGAGGTCTACGACAAGCCGGAGAAGCGCCGCTTCGGCTACTACGTCCTGCCGATCCTGTGGGGCGACCGGATCGTGGCCCGCGCGGACATGGCCCTGGATCGGACGTCGCGGACGCTCAGGGTCAAGGGCTTCTGGCTCGAGGACGGCGCGACGGCGGTGGACGGTGGTTTCGTCGCGGCGCTCCGTCGCGGGCTCGAGCGGCTTGCACGGACGGTCGGGGCCGCGGACGTCGACCGCGCGGCGGTTACGGCGGCGGTCGACTGATCCTGCGCACGTCCCGCGGCCCGATGGTCTTGGCGCCCGGAGGGCCTCTGGCTAGCAACGATTGTCCGTGAGTCGGTGCGTGGTCAGGTGCGCGAGTACGGTCAGTGCGGGAGCTTGACTCCACCTCCATCGGCGAGCACCGAGGCCGCGGAGAGCAGCATCAAGCTGGCTCCGAGAATCCAGGAAACGACGATTCGGCGCGTGATGTGCAGGTGACGCATGGGACTTCCCCTTTCCTCCAAGGGGCTCGTCCGGGCGCAAGACGCTGGGCACGTTGCGTGCAACCGCGGCCGATGCTACGGTTCCGCCGTGGGAAAGTCAAGTATTGCTAAACACATGAACGGCCAGGCGGGATCCGAGGCCGCGCGAGAAATGGGGCGCCGGATCCGTGAGCGGCGCCTCCAGCAGGGCCTCACCCAGGCCCAACTCGCCGATCCACTGACGGGCGCGTTCGTGTCCGCCGTGGAGAGTGGTGCGGCGCTTCCGTCCCTCGGCACGCTGTGGCTCATTGCCGCGCGGCTCGGGGCTCGGGTGGGCGACCTCGTGGATGGTGTCAATGGTGTTGATACCGCGCGGTACACTGCGCGGCATGACACAGGACCAAGCTCCAGGCGCGGCGACGCGGACGAAGCAGACGCGGCGCCGAATCGTCGTCGATGACACCCCACTCGCGCGGCGCATCGGGCAGCGGCTCCGCCGCGCGCGCCTGGCCGCCGGCCTGACCCAGCAGCAACTCGCCGAGGGCCGGTACACCAAGGCCTACATCAGCGCCCTCGAAACCGGGCAGAGCAAGCCCTCGATGGCCGCACTCAACTTCCTCGCAGCCCGGCTCGGCATGCAGGCCAGCCGGTTCCTGGAGGACGAGCCGGCAGCCCTCCGTCGCCTCGACGCCGACATTGCCCTCGCATCGGGCCGGTGGAACGACGCCGTGGACGGGTACCGAGCCCTGCTCGAGCAGGCTCCGTCGCGCGAGGTTCGGGCCGAGGTGCTGTCCCGTCTCGCCGAGGCGCTCGACGGGCTCGACCAGGGTGCCGAGGCCACGGCCTGTGCCGGCGAAGCGGCGCAACTCTTCATCGATCTCGGACGGGCCGCCGAAGCCGCGGTCGCGCGCTACTGGATGGCCGCGGGCGAGTTCTCGCAAGGCAACGTCGCCGAGGCCGAATCCATCCTCCGGGGCCTGCTCGACCAGGTTCGGGGCGGCCTGCGGGTCGAACCGGACTTCGAGTTGCGGCTCGTCATGGGCCTCTCGAGCGCCGCGTCGCTCGCCGGCCGTCATGACGTCGCGCTCGCGTATCTCGAGGAGATCCGCGGCCTCGCCGATGCGCTCGACGATCATCGGCGGGCCACGTTCCTTTTCGAGCTGTCGTACAGCTATCGCGAAACGGGCGACTACGAGGCGGCCATTCGCGCGGGCGTCGCGAGCCTGGCGCTGTTCCGGGCGTCGACCTTCGACGCCGTCACGGCCTCCCTGGAGAACGACCTGTCGCTGTCATACCTCGCGGTTGGCAACATGGCGCGCGCGCGGGAGCTCGCAGCCAGTGCGCAGGCGCGCTACGAACGCCTGGGCGACCGACGCCAGCTGGCCCATGTCCTTGAGACCCAGGCACAGATTGCGTTCCAGGCGGGCGCCGTCGACGACGCGCGGGACAGGGCGTCGGAGGCCCTCGCGGTTGCGGAGGAGACGGGCAACCAGAAGGCCGAGGTCAGCTCCCTTCTTTCGCTGGCTCGCGTCCACCGCGCCTCGGGCGACCCGGTCGGGGCAGCGCCGCTCTACGAGCGAGCGGTCTCGCTCGCACGGACCTCCGGTCGGCCCGGGCTGATCCGCGATGCGATCGGGGAATGGGCCGACGTGCTCGCCGATTCCGGCCGGCACGAAGAGGCGACCGCCCTGCTGCGGGAAGCCCTCCGGGCCGTCTGATCTCGCCGGCGCTCGCGCCGACGTTGCGCGACGGGCGGTGGCACGCAGCCAGCGTCGGGTGACCCCCCAGGACCTGCAGCGTCGTGGACGGCGCCGGTCCGAACGGAAATCGCACGGTCCGTTCCCCCTACGCCGTCCATGGAGTACAGTAAACGTTGAC
>CAZVDO010000069.1:7054-11014 GCA_964625345.1 uncultured Anaerolinea sp.
GCGCCTACACTGCGCGCGCACTCGGCGCGGATCCCACGAATCTCGTGCCGCCGCCGACGGCGTTCCTCGCGTCTCGCGCTCTCATGGCCTGGAAGGACCCTGATTCGGAGGAGTGTGCTGATGACCGCGTCCCATGGCGCGATGTCCGGAGCGGACGAACGCCAGCTCGCCGCGCTGGGCTACCGGCAGCAACTGAGTCGATCGCTCGGGCTGCTCTCGAACTTCGCGGTGGGCTTCACGTACCTGTCCCCGGTGGTGGGCGTGTACACGTTGTTCGCCTTCGGCCTCGCCACCGCCGGGCCGGCGTACATCTGGTCCTATCCCATCGTGCTCATCGGGCAGTTCTTCGTCGTCTTCACGTTCGGCGAGGTGGCCTCCCAGTACCCGCTCGCGGGCGGGATCTTCCAATGGTCGAAGCGTCTGGTCGGGCCGCGCTATGCGTTCATGTCCGGCTGGATGTACACGATGGCCCTGCTGATCACCGTGGCGGCGGTGGCGTACGCGGCGAACACGTATGCGGCACCGCTGTTCGGGTATGAGATCAACGACACCTCCACCATCGCCGCGGCCATCGTGGTCATCGTGCTCGGCGGCATCCTCAACATGCTGGGCATCCGCCGACTCGCCTTCCTGGCGCGGCTCGGCGTGGCCGTCGAGATCGCCGGGACCGTCGGGCTTGCCGTATGGCTCCTCCTCACGGATCGCCACCAGGATGCGGGAGTGATCTTCCAGACGAGCGGCGCCGGCGCGGGCGACTACACGGGGGCCTTCCTCGCGGCCGCGCTCGCGGCGGTCTGGGTCTTCTACGGCTTCGAGGCCTGCGGCGACATCGCCGAGGAGGTCCAGGACCCGTCCAACAAGGTGCCGCGGGCGATGATCTGGACCCTCGGCGTGGGCGGCGCAGTGACGATCTTCCTCGTCTTCGCGCTCATCCTGGCCGTGCCGGACATCGGGGCCGTGATCAGCGGCGACAACGCCTACCCGATCGACGCGATCCTCGCCGCCTCGTTCGGCGACGTCGGTTCGAAGATCGCCCTCGCGCTCATCCTCTTCGCCTTCGTGTCCTGCACGATCGCGATCCAGGGGGCGTCGATCCGGCTCGTCTACTCGTTCGCTCGCGACGGCATGATCCCGGCGTCCGGGACCCTGTCCCGCGTGAATCCGCGCTTCCACATGCCGCCCGGCGCCGTGCTCGTGGCGACGATCATCCCGGCGATCATCACGCTCCTGCCGTCGGCGACGGTCGCGAAGATCATCACCTTCGCGGTGATCGGCATCTACCTCGGGTTCCAGAGCGTCGTGCTCGCCTCGATCATCGCGCGGCGGCGCGGCTGGAAGCCCAGCGGTTCGTTCACCCTCGGGCGCTGGGGCATGACCATCAACGTGCTCGCGCTCATCTACGGGGTCTCTGCGATCGTCATCCTGTCGATCAAGACGCCGGCCCTGTCGGACGACTTCCTCGACAAGTGGCTCGTGCCGATCAGCGCGGGCATCGTGGCGCTCATCGGCCTCGCGTACCTGCTCATCGCCAAGCCTCGCGAGCGGATCCAGGAGCACGCCCGCGCGGATGCCGCGATGTCCCAGATGTAGCCGGACGCGGTCACCAAGAGACGCACAGGGAGCCCGCCGGCGACGCCGGCGGGCTCCCACGTCTGCGCCTGCCGGCTACTGTGCGGCGCTCGGAACCTCGGCAAGGATGGCGTCGATCTGGCCGACCGCCAGGGTCAACCCGATTTCCATCCCCATCGCAAGGAGCTGCTCCATCGCGGCCGTGTCCGGGAAGACCGTGGCGATCCTCATCCTGGTCCGGTTCGTGTCGAGCGCGGCGATCGTCACGACGAACTCGTTGAGCGGCATGTCCGAGTTCGGCGTGCCGTCGGCGTTTGCGAAGCCGTCCCGGACGACGAGGCGACGCGGCCGATCGAGCTCGACGATCTCCCAGTAGGCGTGGGGCTGGTCGCCGGTGGGACCCGTCATGTGGTACTCGACCCGGCCACCCGGGCGGAAGTCGTGGGCGGTCACGGTCGCCGGGTAGGTGGGCGGTCCCCACCAGCGCTCGAGCTGGCGCGGATCCGACCAGAGCTGCCAGACGCGCTCGGGCGAGGCGTCGAACTCGGCATCGAGGGTCATGGTCAGGGCGGCGACGTCCTTGGTGACGGCGGTGACGGTCATCGCGGCGGTTCCTCCGATGGGGTGTCGGCGACGAGCTCGACCATCCGGTCGATCCGCCCGCGCCACAGGGCCTCGTAGCGATCCAGCAGATCGCGTGCCACCCGGAGCCCGTCGAGGTTCGTCTCGACGACCTTCCGGCGCCCGGCCTGCGTCTTCGTGACCAGGCCGGCCCGCTCGAGGATCGCGACGTGCTTCTGCACGGCCGCGAAACTCATCCGGTAGTGGCTCGCGAGCTCCGCCACGCCCTCGCCGCCGTCGATGGCCCGGCGCACGATGTCACGGCGGGTGGCATCGCTGAGGGCCCCGAAGAGGCGATCGAAGTCGGCGGGTGCGATCTGCATACATACAACCATATGGTTGTATGTCGGCCCTGTCAAGCACCGGTGGCGGTGAGCTCGAAGACGGGGTGGCGGGCGGCCGCGGCCTCCGGATCGCGGAGCACCGCTGGATCGGCGACGGCGAAAAGCACGCGCACGAAGGCCCGACCGAACCACGGGAGCGAGCGGACGAACGCCGGCAGCGTGTCGCGATAGAAGGCGATCGCCGCGCCGGGGGTCAGCTCGGCCGCACCGACCTGCTCCGACCGGCCGCCGTGGCGAATCTCGCCCTCGCCGGCGGCACGCAGGTTGCGGACCCACTGGACATCGCCGTAGGCCGCGATGATCCAGCGCTGCCCGTCCAGCTCGGCGATCGCGACCGGTGCCGAGCGAGGCAGTCCGCTCGACCGGCCGCGTACCGTGAGCAACACGTTCGGGCCCATCGGCAGGCCGAGCCGCAGCAGGCGTCGGGTGAGGGGATTGGAGGCGCGCACGAATGCCGGAGCGGAGGTCATCAGGGATCCTTTGTCACGTTCACCTTGGGTGGAGCCGTCATCCGGGTGACGGGACCCGCACGAGGAACGTGACCGCGTGACCGATGCCGAGTGGCTGGCCGAGCGCTTCGAGGCCCACCGATCGCACTTGCGCGCCGTGGCCCATCGAATGCTGGGGTCCTCGGCCGAGGCGGAGGACGCGGTCCAGGACGCCTGGCTCCGGGCGAGCCGCGCCGGCACTGACGACGTCGACAACCTCGCCGGGTGGCTCACGACGATCGTCGCCCGGCTGTGCCTCGATCGGCTGCGGGCGCGAGCCGCGCGTCGTGAGGAACCCCTGGCCGGCGATGACGTCGCGCCGGACCCGCTCATCCGCAGCCTCGTCCCGCTCGAGGTCGCGGGTGCCAACGGCGGGGACCCAGAGGCGCAGGCGGTCCTGGCTGATGCCATCGGCAGCGCGATGCTGGTCGTCCTCGACCACTTGTCGCCGGCGGAGCGGATCGCGTTCGTCCTGCACGACACGTTCGGGGTGCCCTTCGAGCAGATCGCTCCGATCGTGGAGCGGACGCCGACGGCCACCCGCCAATTGGCAAGTCGCGCCCGCAGGCGGGTCCGCGGCGCGACCACGACGGGCGCGACGGCGTCCGCGGCCCGGCAACGGGAGTTGGTGGACGCGTTCCTCGCGGCGGCCCGAGCCGGCGATTTCGAGGCCCTGCTCCGGGTCCTCGACCCTGACGTCGTCGTCCGCGCCGACTCGGCCGCGACCGCCGGTCCGTTCTCTGGCCGGATCGAGACCCGCGGGGCGCGGGCCGTTGCCTCCCAGGCGCTGCTCTTCCAGTCGCTCGCCGGCGGCGCCCGCCCGGCACTCGTGAACGACGCCCCGGGCCTCGTCGTCTATCGGGGCGCGGAGCGGTTCGCCGTCCTGGCGTTCCGCTTCGACCGCGACCGGATCACCGGCCTCGACATCGCGCTCGGCG
>CAZVDO010000070.1:0-6771 GCA_964625345.1 uncultured Anaerolinea sp.
GACCCGATCGCGGCTCCCAACGCAGCCCGCGAGATGCCCGAGCTCCGGATCGAGGAGTCCGTCCTCGCCGCGGTCGAGGGCGCGGATGCCGTGGTCATCGCCACCGAGTGGCCCGCCTTCAAGGCCCTCGACTGGCAGGAAATCGCGGCCCGCATGCGCGGCGACCTCGTCGCCGACGGGCGCCGGCTGTTGCGCCCGGACGACATCCGGGCGGCGGGCCTGCGCTACCTCGCCGTGGGCGCGCCCGCCTCCGTGCCGGTCACATCATGACCAGGCCGCCGTCGACCGCGAGCACCTGGCCCGTCACGTAGGCAGCCTCGTCGCTGGCCAGGAAGGCCACGGCGTTGGCAATCTCCTCGGGCGTGCCGAACCGTCCGAGCGGCGTCTGCTCGGTGATCCGGTCCTGCCACTCCTGGGCGAGGTCCTGGGTCAGCTCGGTGAGGACGAACCCCGGAGCGACGGCATTGCACGTGATGCCCCGCGACGCGAGCTCGCGCGCGGTGGCCTTGGTGAGGCCGATGAGGCCGGCCTTGGCCGACGAGTAGTTCGCCTGCCCGGTCTGGCCCGCCTGCCCCGACACGGACGTGATGTTGACGATCCGGCCGGACCGGGCCTTGAGCATCGGGCGGGTCACGGCCTTGATCGCCCAGAACGCTCCGGACAGGTTCGTCGCGATGACGTCATTCCACTGGTCCGCGCCCATCCGCATGATGAGGTCGTCCCGGGTGATCCCGGCGTTGTTGACGAGGATGTCGACCTTGCCGAACGCCTCGAGCGCCGCCTTGACCACGGCCTCGCCCGCCTCGGGCTGGCTGTGATCGGCCTGGATCGCGAGCGCCCGCCGGCCGAGCGCCTCGATGGCGGCCGTGGTCTCTGCGGCAGCCCCGGCGTTGCCGCGATACGAGAAGGCGACATCCGCGCCCTGCGTGGCGAGGCGGATCGCGATCGCGCGGCCGATGCCGCGGGAGCCCCCGGTGACGACGGCGGCCTTGCCGCTGAGGTCGATCATGCATGCACCTCCCTGTGGGCCGGCTCGGGTTCGCCCGGCACGACGTCGTCGAGCGGCACGTTCAGCGGATCGCGCGCCATGAGCTCGGCAAGGGCCGGCGGAATCGGATCGACGGAATCCCAGTCGACCGGAAGGCGCACGTGGACATCCTCCGGCCGGACCTCGGCATCGGCCACGCGCCCGCGGGCCGGATCCGCGGTCCACTCGAGGGTGACGGCGCCGGACGTGAAACCGGCCCCGAACGCGACCATGCACAGGTTGTCCCCCACCGCAACCCGCCCCTCGTGGACGGCCTCGGCGAGGGCGATCGGCACGGACGCGGCGGACGTGTTGCCGTACCGATCGACGTTGGTGTACATCCGGTCCATCGGCAGGTCGAGGCCCTTCGCCACGGCCTCGATGATCCGGATATTCGCCTGGTGCGGGATGAAGAACGCCACGTCGTCGGGCGTGAGGCCGGCCCGGCGGATCGATTCGAGGGCGGTCGAGGCCAGGGTCCGGGTGGCGAACCGGTAGGTCTCGCGTCCCTCCATGCGGATGTAGTGCTCGCCCCGGGCCACGGTCTCGCCCGACGGAGGACTCTTGGCGCCACCCGCGGGCAGCCAGATCATGTAGGCGCCCTGCGGCTCGGTCGTCAGCTCGACGCCGAGCGCGCCGCCCGGCTCGGTCGACGCGGAGACCACGACGGCTCCGGCGCCGTCGCCGAAGAGGATGCACGTGCTGCGATCCGTGTAGTCGAGGAACCGGGTCAGGAGCTCGGCCCCGATGACGAGGACATGCCGGGCGAGGCCCGCGGCGACGTAGGCCTGGGCCGTGGAGAACGCGTACACGAAGCCGGAACACGCGGCGGCGACATCCATGGCCGCGGCCCGCTGGTTGCCGATGGCTTCCTTCACCAGGGCCGCGGTGGACGGCATCCAGTAGTCCGGGGTGAGCGTGGCGAGGAGGATCAGGTCGATGTCGTCCGGATCCAGGCCCGCCGTGCGGATCGCGCGCAGGCCTGCGACCGCGGCCATCGACGCGGTGGTCTCGTGCGCCGCGGCGACGCGCCGCTCGCGAATGCCGGTCCGGGACACGATCCATTCATCGTTCGTGTCGACCATGCGCTCGAGGTCGGCGTTCGTCAGGACCTGCTCGGGGACGTAGCGGCCCCAGCCCGTGACGTGAGCGCGCAGGGGCGCACCGCTCGTGGGGACCGCGGGGTCTCGCCCTGGTGCAGGCATGTCGTTCACAGTGGCTCGACCTCGATCAGTGGCTGCTTGGCCTTCACGAGCGTGCCCGGTTCGGGGTGGATCTTCACGACCCGGCCCGCGACGTCGCTCTTGATCTCGTTGAACAGCTTCATCGCCTCGATGAGGCCCACGACCTGGCCCGCGGCGAGCTCGCCGCCGACCGTGACGTACGGCGCGGATCCGGGCGATGGGGCCGCGTACCAGATGCCCGTGAGCGGGGCACGGACGGTCGGACGGGTCGGCCCGCTCGCGCCCGCCTCGGCTCCGGCGGGCGGAGCGGCCGGCGGAGCAGCGGGCGCCGCCGGCCCGGCGGGCGCGACCACCGGCGGCGCAATCGCGACGGGCTTGCGCAGCACGAGGCCGGTGCCGCCCACCTGGACCTCGAGCTCGGACAGGTCGCTCCGGTCGAGGACGGCGGCCAGGCGATCGATCAGCCCGAGCAAGGCGAGATCGCCGGGATCGTCCGACGCGGGCACGGCCGATGCGGCCGCCTCGGCAACGTCAGGCGCGGGCATGGCCGGCGAGGCCACCTCGGCGGCGTCGGGCGCCGGGGTCGGCGTGGCGCGCGGATCGAGCTCGTCCGTCATCCGTCCCACCGCCGGAAGACGAGCGCGGCGTTCTGGCCGCCGAACCCGAAGGAGTTGTTCAACCCGACGCGGAGCTCCCGCCGCGTCGCGACGCCAGGCGTCAGGTCGAGTCCCTCCCCCGCCGGGTCGACGTCCTCCAGGTTCCGCGTGGGCGGGACCGTGCCGGTCCGCAGTGCCTGGATGACGGCGATCGACTCGAGGGCCCCGGCGGCACCGAGCGTGTGGCCGAGCATCGACTTGTTGGCCGTGATCGCCACGCCCGCGGCGTACTCGCCGAGGATGGTCCGGATGGCCTGCAGTTCCGCCCGGTCGCCCTCCGGGGTGGAGGTCGCGTGGGCGTTCACGTGATCGACGTCCTGCGGCCCGAGCCCGGCCTTCTCGAGCGCACGGCGCGCGGCCCGGACCGCGCCGATGCCACCCGGCGCGGGCAGCGTGATGTGCGAGGCGTCGGCCGTGGCGCCGTACCCGACGAGCTCCGCGAGCGGCTCCGCCCCCCGCGATTCCGCGTGTGCCAGCGTTTCGAGCAGGAGCATCCCGCCGCCTTCGCCGATGACGAAGCCGTCCCGGCCCGTGTCGAACGGGCGCGAGGCGGATCCGGGGTCGTCGTTGCGCGTGGAAAGCGCCTTCATCGAGGCGAAACCGCCCACCACCGCCTCATGGATCGCAGCCTCGACGCCGCCGGCGAGCATGAGGTCGGCATCGCCGCGGCGGATCGTCTCCCAGGCCTCGCCGATCGCGTGTGCGCCGGTGGCGCAGGCCGAGACGGTGGCGAAGTTCGGTCCGAGCGGCCCGAACGCGATCGCGACCTGGCCCGAGCCGACGTTGGCGATCCCCATCGGGATGAAGAACGGGCTGATCCGGTCGGGTCCGCGCTCGGCCATCAGCAGGACGTTGTCGAACAGCGTGGAGACCCCGCCCAACCCCGAGCCGAGGATCACGCCCGTCCGCTCCGCGAGCGCCGGGTCGAGCCGGCCGGGCAGGCCGGCCTGGTCGAGGGCCTGGCGAGCGACCGCGAGCCCGAACTGGATGTACCGGTCCGTCCGGCGCATCTCCTTGCGGTCGAGGATGTCGCTGGGGTCGAAGTCCCGGACCTCGGCGGCGATCTTCGAATCGACGCGCGCCGGATCGAATCGCTCGATGGTGCGGACGCCGGAACGGCCCGCGACGAGCCCGTCCCACGTGGAGGCCACGTCGTTGCCGAGGGCGGACAGGGCGCCCATGCCGGTCACCACCACGCGGGGCGGCGTGCCGCCCGACCCGGTCATCGAACGAGTTTCCCCGTGCGGACGGTGGCCGCGCGATAGACGTCGCCGGGCAGTCCCCGGGCGCTGATGGCGTTGGCCGCGGTGAGGACGTCGAACTCGGTGCGCCGGATCTCCGCGGACACGGTCTCGCCGTCGATCGTGACGAGCGCCCAGGACGCGGTCGGGTCGCCGTCGAACACGTACCCGGCGCTGCCGTCGTTCACGACCTGCTTCCAGCCGAAGTCGCGGACCTCGGGATGGTGGGTGTGCCCGCAGCAGATGATCCGGGCGTCGGTCCGGGACAGCCGCTCGAGCGTCACCGACGCATCCAGGTCGCGGTCGAAGCCGGCCGTCTGCGACCCGGGCGAGGCGTGCGTGAGCAGCACGAGCGTGTCGTCCACCCAGAGCCGCCGCTCGGCCGGGAGCCGGCGCAGCCAGGCGAGGCCGTCGTCGTCCAGGGCGTCGTGGGCCCACTCGGCCGCCAGGCGCATCGCATCGGGGATGCCGTCCGTGAGCCACGGAAAGGCCGCGGCGTAGTCGGCGTCGGCCACGGCCACGTCCGTGTTGCCAGCGACGATGATGGCCCCTGCCGTTTCCATCTCCCGAAGCGTCGCGATGGTCGCGGCCGGGTCGTGGCCGTTCATGGCGAGGTCGCCCGCGACCATCACCACGTCCGGCGCCTCCCGGCGCAGGGCACCCCGCACCGCCTCGAGGGCGGTGACGTTGCCATGGATATCCGAGAGCACGGCGATCCGGACGGTCATGCCGCCACCCGGCTCATCGGAGGACCCCTTCGTCGGGGATGATGAAGCTCAGCGTCGCCTCGCAGGCGACCTCGCCGTCGACGGTGGCCACGCCGCGCCCGCGCCCGAACCGCCGGCCGAGCTTCTCCATCGTGACCTCGAGCCGGAGCACGTCACCGGGCACGACGATCCGCTTGAACCGGCACCCGTCGATCCCGGCGAACAGGCCGATCCGGTCGCCGAATCCGGGCTGCTTGGCCACGTAGACGGCCATCGTCTGGGCGAGCGCCTCCACCTGGAGGACGCCGGGCAGGATCGGGAGCCCGGGAAAGTGCCCCTGGGCCCAGAACTCCGTGGCGGTGATCCCCTTGAGCCCGACGATCCGCTTCGCCTCGACGTCGTACTCCACGATGCGATCCACCATCAGCATCGGCCAGCGATGCGGTATCAGTGCCTCGATCTCGCGGGCCGTATGGATGGGTTCGGTCACGGGCAGTCTCCGTCGGTCGGGTGGGTGATCAAGAGCGAGCGGCGGCGGCGAGGAAGGCCGCGCTGCCGACGCGATCGAGCAGGTTGGTGGTCATCTCGCCGTTCAGGAACGCGTCGCTGGCGAGCAGCGCCTTGTGGATCTCGACGTTGGTGACCAGGCCTTCGACGACGAGCTCCGCGAGCGCGGCCCGCCCGCGCTCGATGGCCGTGGCGCGATCCGGACCCCAGGCCACGAGCTTGCCCAGGAGGGAGTCGTAGAAGGGCGGCACGTCATAGCCCGGGTACAGGTGTGAATCCATCCGGATACCCGGTCCGCCCGGGGCGTGATATCGCTCGACGACCCCGGAGGCCGGGCGGAACTCGTGGGCCGGATCCTCGGCGTTGATCCGGAACTCGATGGCGTGGCCCCGGGTCCGGATGTCGGCCTGGGTGATGCCGAGCGGCTCGCCCGCGGCGATCCGGATCTGGGTCGCGACGAGGTCGATTCCGGTGAGCATCTCGGTGACCGGGTGCTCGACCTGGATGCGGCAGTTGATCTCGATGAAGTAGTAGTCGCCCTTGGCGTCGACGAGGAACTCGAGGGTCCCGACGTTCTCGTAGCCGGCGGCGACCACGGCCCGGATGGCCCGCTCGCACAGCTCGGCGCGGGCCACCGCGGAGAGGGCCGGCGTGGGACCCTCCTCGAGGATCTTCTGGTGCCGGCGCTGCACCGAGCAGTCGCGTTCGCCCAGGTGGACGCCCGTGCCGTACCGGTCCACCGCGACCTGGACCTCGACGTGGCGGTTGTCCTCGAGCCACTTCTCGAGGTACAGGGAATCGTCGCCGAAGGCGGACTTGGCCTCGGACCGGCAGACCTTGATCGCGGATTCGAGCTCCCGCGGGGTCCGGACCATGCGCATCCCCTTGCCGCCGCCGCCGGCCGACGGCTTGATGAGCACCGGGTAGCCGATTCGCTGCGCCTCGTCGAGGGCGTGCTCGTCGTCACGGATCATGCCGAGCGACCCCGGAATGGTCGGGAGCCCGTATTCGCCGAGGAGGCGGCGCGTGCCCTCCTTCGAGGCGAACCGGTCGAGGACCTCGGGCGGCGGCCCGATGAACGTCAGGTCGTGGGCGCGGACCACCTCGGCGAAGGTCTCGTCCTCGGACAGGAACCCGTACCCCGGATGGACGGCGTCGCAGCCGGTGACCACCGCCGCCGAGATGATCGACGGCGCCGACAGGTAGGACCGCCGGGCATCGGCGGGGCCGACGCAGATCGCCTCGTCGGCGAGTTGCACCGGCAGGCTGTCGCGGTCGGCCTCGCTGTACGCGACCACCGCCTCGACGCCCATCGTCCGGCAGGCGCGGAGGATGCGGAGGGCGATCTCGCCGCGGTTGGCGATGAGGATCTTGTTGAACACGTCAGTGCGCCTCGACCGCGACGCTCGGCTCGAGCTGGAAGAGCTCCTGGCCGTACTCGACGGCCGT
>CAZVDO010000070.1:6871-7996 GCA_964625345.1 uncultured Anaerolinea sp.
CGGAGGGGCATGGCGTCGCGGTCCTGGGTCACGCTCAGCTCTCCTCGCGCAGGCTCGATTCGTCACGGCGCCCCTGGCCCGTCCCAGGCTGTCCGGCGCTCCAGCGCCACGGGTCCAGGAGGTCGCGCAACCGGTCCGTGAGGCCTCGGCTGGGCGGCATCTGGGGCGCCGCGGGCGCGGCGACCTCAGTGTAGGCGCCGAGCGTGCGATAGCGCCGATACCGCGCGTCGAGGAGCTCGGCGGGGCTGAGCGCGGACAGCCGGTCCAGCTCGGCGACGATCACGGCACGCAGCCGGCGGGCGGTCTCGGCGTGATCCGTGTGGGCACCCTCGCCCGGCTCGTCCACCACGGTGTCGACCACCCCGAGGGCCTGCTGCTCGTCGGCGGTCATGCGCATCGCGAGGGCGGCCGTGGCGGCCTCGTCCGCGGTCCGCCACAGGATCGAGGCGCAGCCCTCCGGGCTGATCACGGAGTAGACGGCGTTCTCGAGGGCGATGACGGTGTCCCCGACCGCGATGGCGATCGCCCCGCCCGAGCCCCCCTCGCCGGTGATCACGGCGACGATGGGCGTCCGCAGGCGGCTCATGAGCCCGATCGACCGCGCGATGGCCTCGGCGATCCCGCGCTCCTCGCTCTCGCGCCCCGGATAGGCCCCGGGCACGTCCACGAAGGTGACGACGGGCAGGCGATGGCGCTCCGCCAGCTCCATCACGCGCATGGCCTTGCGATACCCCTCGGGCTGGGGCATCCCGAAGTTGCGCCGGATGTTCTCGTCGGTGTCCGCACCCTTCTGCTGCCCGACGAAGGCGACCCGACGGCCCTCGATCCGGGCGAACCCGCAGGCCATCGCCTCGTCGTCCCCGAAGGCCCGATCGCCATGCAGCTCGATGACCTCGTCGGCCATCTCCGCAAGCAGCTCGAGCGTCCGAGGTCTGCGCACGTTGCGCGCGAGCTGCACGCGAGCCCAGACGGCCGCGCGCGCGCCGTCCTCGGGCTGCGGCGCGTCCGCCTCCTGGCGGCGGCCGAGGATCCGGTCAACCATCGGCGGCCTCCCGCCGCTTCCGGCCACGACCGATTCGCTCGGGCGCGGCGAGGGCGGGTTCGGTGGCGTCGGCGTCGGCCGGC
>CAZVDO010000070.1:8096-10542 GCA_964625345.1 uncultured Anaerolinea sp.
TTGGGCTCCGCGAGGTTGACGTCGCCCAGGACCGCGAACGACGCGAACACGCCGCCCGTCGTGGGATCGGTCATGACCGAGAGGTAGGGCACGCCCGCGGCGCGGAGCCGCTCGAGGGCGGCGCAGGTCTTGGCGAGCTGCATGAGAGCGAGCGTTCCCTCCTGCATCCGCGCCCCGCCCGAGGCGGACACCACGATGAGCGGGATGCGCTCGACGAGGGCGTGCTCGGCGGCGCGCGTCACCTTCTCCCCCACCACGGCCCCCATCGAGCCGCCCATGAACCCGAAGTCCATCACGCAGATGGAGACGCGACGCCCACGGATCGTCCCGACGCCCCGAACCGCGGCATCGCGCATCCCGGTGGCCAGCTGGGCGGCCGCCAGCCGATCTGGGTACGGCTTCTGGTCCACGAACCCGAGCGGGTCCACGCTCTGCAGGCCCGCATCGAGCTCCTGGAAGGAGTGCTCGTCGAGGAGGAGGGAGATGCGGGCCGCGGCCGACAGCCGGAAGTGGTGCCCGCAGGTGGGGCAGACGCGATCCGACTTGTCGAGCTGCTTGTTGAAGAGCATCTCGGAACAGGAGGGGCACTTCGTCCAGAGGTCGGGCGGGTAGGCGTCCTTACGCGGCCGGAAGGACGGCAGCTTGATCGGCATTACGCGCCCCCGTGGAGCGGCCGCTCGCGAAGCGCGTGCGCGGCCCGGGCGGCACGGGCCATCGGCGATGCCGGGCGCGTTCGCCGCCAGGCCACGAAGGCGCCGGCGAGGCTGAGCGCCGACGCCGCCATGGCGCCCCCCACGAGCAACGGCCGCGGGACCGCTCGGGCCGCGAGTGCATCGTCGATCGGGTCGGCGAAGGGATCGAAGTCGACGGGGAGCTCCGGGAGCGGCACCGGCGCGTGAAGGCGCGAGCCCTCGGCCCCGGCTGCGGCCGGCAGGCGCATCGCCGCCGCGGCCTCCGCGAGCCGGATGGCGAGGCGTTCCTCGAACCGGAAGGACGGGTGGAACCGGGGCAGGTCGTGGACGAGCCGCCGGGAAGCGAGGCGAACGGCAGCGTCCAGGCGGCGCCTGGCCGGCGATTCCGACCCTTCATCCGCCGGGCGGCCGGCGAGCAGGGAATCGAGGTAGCGGTCCGTGACCAGGGCGTCGATGTCGCCGAGGTCGCGCATCCCGAAGGTCATGCCCGCCCGTCGAGGTCGCGCGCGACGCTCCGCAACGCCCGGTGAAGCAGCACGCGGACGGCGCCTTCGGTCCGCCCGAGGATGCCGGCGATCTCGGCCGTGCTCAGCTCGTCGACGAAGCGCAGGATCACCGCGCGTCGCCGATCCCCGGGGAGGCGCCCGACCGCCCGCCACGCGGCGGCAGCCTGCTCTCGGGTCTCGGCCTCGGAGGCCACGTCGAGCGGGTCCGCGATGTGGGCCCCGGCGACCGTTGGATCGAACGGCGTTTCCGGGTGGCGGCGGGCCCTGCGGCGCTCGTTCGCGATCGCGTTGCGGGCGATCCGGAAGAGCCAGACCTTGAACGTCGAGGCCCCTTCGCCGTCGTCGGGCCGGGCGCGATCCTCGAACCGCGGCAGGTTGGTGAGGGCGGCCAGGAACGTCCGGGCCGTGGCGTCCTCGGCCGCGTGATGGTCTCCGAGTTCGTAGTAGGCGAAGCTGTACACCGCTGCCACGTACCGCCGATACAGGTCGTCGAATCGCGCCGGATCCCGCTGGGCCGCCTCCACGAGGTGACGGTCCCGGTCCAGGTGCGCGACCCGGGGAGCGGTCGTCCGTGCCGCGCCCACCCTCCTCAACACCGGTCGAGCCATTGCGTTACACCCGGTCCTGCGGCGCGATGCGCACGCGGAGGACGTCGCCGGCGAGGATCTGCCGTTCCGGCGCGCCGGCGCGATCCGGCGCCACGACGATGAGCGCCCCACTCGACCCGTCGACGCCCAGCGCGCGCACGACCTCGGGTCCGCCGTCAGCGGTGGCGATCTCCACGAGCTGTCCCGTCGTCACCTGGCGGGCGCCCCAGCCGGCCACGTCGAAGCGGTCGGCGCGCAGGGCCGCGAGACGGGTCTCGAGCCGGTCGAGGAAGCCGTTGAAGAGGCGTTCGCGATCGATCGGGCGACCGCCCGACACCGCGTGGAGGGAGGTCATCGTGCCCCGGAGCTCGTCCGGGAACGCGGCTGCCGGCCAGCCGGCGTTGATCCCGATCCCGATGACGGCGCGGGGATCCGGCGTCCCGAGGCCGTCCGTCTCACCGAGGAGGCCGGCCAGCTTGCGGAGTTCGGTGGCGCCCGCCCGGAGCTCGTGCATGGCCGCGGCGGACGGGTCGCCGGCCGTGCGCGCCTCGAGCCCGGCGGCGACGACCACGAGGTCGTTCGGCCACTTGAGGCGGATGGTGCCTTCGGTCAGGCCTGCGACATCCTCGGCGGCGTCGGCCATGGCCAGGGCCACGATGGC
>CAZVDO010000071.1:0-3086 GCA_964625345.1 uncultured Anaerolinea sp.
TGGGCAAGACGATCCTCATCAGCAGCCACATCCTTCCCGAGCTCGAGGAGCTGTGCACGAGCGTGGCGATCATCGACCGGGGACGTGTCCTCGCCGCGGGCACGATCGCCGACATCGAGCAGCGCCTCCGCATCGGCTCCGTCCTCCGGGCCAGGATCCTCGGAACGCCGGAGGCGATCGAAGAGGGGCGGCTGTGGCTCGCGGCGCAGCCCGGCGTCGCCTCGGCGACCGAGATGCCGGACGGCACCATCGAGATCGGGTTCCGCGGTGATGAGCGCGACGTCGCCGCCCTGCTCGCCGGGTCGATCCGGCACGGACTCGCGATCGCGAGCTTCGCCAAGGCCGCGAGCGACCTCGAGGAGCTCTTCCTCCAGGTCACCGGCCAGGACGAGCTGCCGGTCGTCGAGGTGCCCGCGTGAGCGCCGTGACCGCCAGGCTTCCGCGCCTGCAGCGCCTCCGCGTCGCGATGCCCGGCATCACGGCGATCGGGGTCAAGGAGCTTCGCGGCCGCATGCGCGGCCGGCGTGCCTTCGTGAGCGTCACGGTCTACACGCTCATCGTGTCGGGCTTCGCCTGGATGGTCGGGCGGATCCTCGTGGAGCAGGCCCAGTTCCAGTTCGCCTTTGATCCGAGCTACCAGTCGGCATCGATCGGACGCGGGATTTTCATCGCCCTCATGTTCCTCCAGACGTTGATGGTGGCTGTCCTCGCCCCGGCCTCCACCGCCGGCACGATCAGCGGGGAGCGCGAGCGCCAGACCCTGGACCTGCTGACGGTGACCCCGATCTCCTCGCTGGCCATCGTGGCCGGCAAGCTCCTGAGCTCGCTCACGTGGGTCTTCACGCTCATCCTCGCCTCGATCCCGGTGACCGCCCTCGTGTTCGTCTATGGCGGCGTGGCGCCCGATGACGTCGTCCGCGGGTACCTGCTCCTGTTCCTCGAGGCCTACCTCTTCGGAGCGCTCGGGGTCTTCTTCTCGGCACTGATCCGGCGGAGCGGCGCGGCCACGGGCCTGACCTTCGTGGCCATCCTCGTGGCGACCGTGGGCCTGACCTTCGTGTGGGTCTTCTTCCGGGCCACCGAGGCGAACAACCTGGACGGAGCCACCCTCCTCGCCCGCCGGCCCCCGGAGGCGCTGCTCTACCTGAACCCGTTCGTCGCCCAGGCCGATGTCGCGTGCGGCACGGAGGGCAGCTCCGGGTCCTGGTGCCAGGTCATCGGGCAGATCACCGGCGATCCGACGATATTCGCGCAACCAGTCGGCAACGGCTGCGTCCAGCAGGGCGACGTCGTCACCTGCTTCGGCCAGGCCGGCGGCGCAGCGCCTCCGATCGGCCCGGTTCGCGACGGCCCGGCGATCGTCGCGCCCGGGTTCAACGACGTCGCCCCATTCGACCCCAACAGCCTGCGGGACCGGTACTGGCCGCGCAGCGCGCTTGCCATGCTCATCCTCGCGTTCGGCGTCACGGCCGCGGCCGTGCAACTGGTCAGTCCAACACGTCGCTGGCGCCCCCGCCTGCCGGGCATCCCGCGTCGACCTGCCAAGGGAGGGTCCGCCTGATGTCCGCTCGTTCCAGCCTTCGCACGCGGCTTCGCGTGCCTCGTCTCCAGCTTCCCCGGCGCGGGCGGCCAACCGTGGGATCCGTCCCTGAGTCCCTGCACCTTCCCGACGACCCGCGCCTGGCGATCACGGGTCCACTGGACCCGGAACTCGAGCGCCTCCGCGCCCACCTGCGTGGCCACGGGCGTCGCCTCTGGCTGCGCCGAATCGTCCGCCGCGCCTGGATCGCCGGCGGCATCGTGGTCGGTGTCGAGCTTGCCCTCTGGCTGACCGCGCGGCTCGTGCCGATCGAAGCCGCGCCGGCGATCGGCGCGACGCTGCCCCTGATCGGCGTGCTGGGCCTCCTCGTGGCCGCCGTCCGGGCACGGCCATCGCTCGGCGAGACCGCGCTGGCCGTCGACCGAGAGGGCCGCCTCGGTGATCGCGTCACGACCGCGCTCGCACTCGCTGCGAGCCAGCCCGCAGCCGCGGGCATCCCGACCTCCGACGAGATCGCCATCCTCCAGGGCGAGCAGCCGGCCCCGGACGAAGACGCTGAAGCCATGCGGTTCGTGCGCCGGCAGCGACGCGACGCGCTTGCCGTATTGCGCCTCGTGCCGGCCGACCTCTTCCGGCCGCGCCTGTCGCGTCGTCCGGCCGTGGCCATGCTGGTCATGGCGATGGCGCTTGCGCCGACGATGCTGCTGCCGAACCCGCAGGACGCCGCGATCGCGCAGGCACGGGCCGTTCGGGAAGAGGCCACGGCAACGGCTGATCGCCTGGATCGCCTCGCCGACGACCTCGCCTCGAAGGGCGGCCAGACCGACGACCCGCGGACCCAGCTCGCCCGCGAGCTGCGCGACCTCGCCCGCCAGTTGCGGGACAACCCCAACGACCTCGACACCAACCTCGCCAAGCTCGGCGCCGTCGAGGCGGCCCTGCGATCCCAGCTGAACCCGGCGAACGAGCAGCGCGCCGCGGCGCTGTCGAGCCTCAGTCGTGCGCTCTCGAGGAGCGCAACCGGCAACCAGCAGGCGAACCCGGACGGCGACCCGCATGAGGCGTCGGACGACCTCAAGGACCTTGGCAACAAGCTCGACGAGATGAACGAGCAGGAGCTCCGCGACCTTGCCCGTGAGCTGACCGAGCTCCAGGGCACCGCGAGCCTTGCGGGCGGCGCGTCGGCCCAGTCGCTTCGCGACGCGGCCCAGAGCCTCGCCCAGGGCGACACCGCCGGCGCGAAGTCGGCGCTCAACCAGCTCGCACAGTCGCTGACGGACGCCGGCTCGAGCGTCGCGACGAATCGCGACCTGACCGCGGCGGCGAACCAGCTCCAGGACAGCCGCAGGGACCTGGCGTCGGCCGGCCAATCGGGCCAGTCGGGGCAGCAAGGGCAGCAGGGCCAGGGCGGCCAGGGTGGCCAACCCGGGTCCAGCGGCAACCCGGGCAACGGCGGGCAACCGGGCTCGAGCGGCAATCCGGGCGGCAGCGGCAATCCCGGCAACGGCGGACAGCCCGGGTCGAGCGGAAATCCGGGCCAGGGCGG
>CAZVDO010000071.1:3186-10111 GCA_964625345.1 uncultured Anaerolinea sp.
CAGTGACCGGCCCGACGGGCCCCGCCACGCGTGAGGAGGATTCGATGACCAGCACCACGGCCGCCGAGGGCACCGTGCGCCTCACGCCCGAGGCCTTCGCCGAACGGGCGACGGCGATCGAGCGCGAAGTCGGTCGAGTGATCGTCGGGCAGCGCGAGCTCGTCCGGCAGACCCTGACCGGGCTCCTGGCGAACAGCCATGTCCTCCTCGAGGGCGTGCCCGGACTGGGCAAGACGATGCTCGTGCGGACGATCGCGGACGTCATCGACTGCAACTTCAACCGGGTCCAGTTCACGCCGGACCTCATGCCGGCGGACATCACCGGCACGAACATCCTCGTCGAGGAAGAAGGCAAGCGAATCTTCCGGTTCCAACCGGGCCCGATCTTCGCCAACCTCGTCCTCGCCGACGAGATCAACCGGGCAACGCCCAAGACGCAGTCCTCGCTGCTCGAGGCCATGCAGGAGCACCAGGTCACGGTCGCCCGCAATCGATACCCGCTCGACCCCCCGTTCTTCGTCCTGGCGACGCAGAACCCCCTCGAGATGGAGGGTACGTACCCGCTGCCGGAGGCCCAGCTCGACCGGTTCCTGTTCAAGGTCATGGTCCCGTTCCCCTCGGAGGAAGACCTCGTCACGATCATGGACCGGACCACGGGGGCGGACAGCGTGACCCCGGACCGGGTCTGCACCGCGGCCGAGATCGTCGAGATGCAACGGCTCGCCCGGGCCGTGCCGATCGCGCCGCACGTGACCGCGTATGCCGTGAGCCTGCTGGCGGCGACCCATCCGGACCAGCCCCGGGCCCCGCAGCTGATCCGCGAGTACGTGCGCTACGGAGGCTCGCCGCGCGGCGCCCAGGCCCTCGTCGCCGCGGGGAAGATCTATGCCCTCCTCGACGGCCGGTTCAACGTCTCGGTCGACGACATCCGGGCGGTTGCCCTGCCGGCCCTGCGGCATCGGGTCATCCTCAACTTCGAGGGCGAGGCCGAGGGCATCTCGCCCGAGGCGATCGTCCGGGCGATCCTCGACGCGGTGAACGCGCCCTCCGTCGAGTAGCGGCGGCAGCGCACATCGTGAACGAGCACGCCGCGCCGGGCGGGCCGCCGGAGGATCCGCCGCCCGCGCCGATGCCGCCCGCCGTCGGTGGCCCGACGTCGGCCCGCGGTCGAGCTGCCTTCCTGCCCTCGGCCGTCGACCCGACGGTGTTCGACGAAGGGTTTCTCCGCCAGCTCGAGCGCCTGAAGGTGATGATGCGGGCGCCGGTCCGCGGCGGGCTCAAGGGCGGGCGGCGGTCGGTCAAGCGCGGGCAGTCCGTCGAGTTCGCTGACTTCCGCGACTACTCGCTCGGAGACGACCTCCGCCAGCTCGACTGGAACGTGCTGGCCCGCCTGGAGCGGCTCTTCGTGAAGCTCTATGTCGAGGAAGAGGACGTCACCATCCACTTCCTCATCGACACGAGTGCCTCGATGGCGACGGGCGACCCCCAGAAGCTCCTGTTCGCAAAGCGGGCGGCGGCAGCCCTCGGGTACATCGGCCTGGCCTCGGAGGATCGGGTGGCCATCACGGCGCTCGGCGGGCGGGTCGGGCGACGACAGGTCTCGCTTCGGGGCTCCGGGCGCGTGTTCCGGCTCTTGTCGGCGCTGTCCGGGGTAGCGGCCGGGGACGGGGCCACCGACCTGCTGGCAGCGGCCCGCCACGCCGGGGCCCAGTTGTCCGGGCGGGGCGTGCTCGTGCTCCTCTCCGACCTGCTCGACCCCAACGCGGAACGGGTGATCCGTGAGCTCGCAGCGACCGGATCCGAGCTGATCGTCCTCCACGTGCTCGCGCCCGACGAGCTCGACCCCCAGCTCGAGGGGGACCTGCGGCTCGTGGATGTCGAGAGCGGCGACGGCCTCGACGTGACCATCGACCTGGCGGCGCTCGATGCCTATCGCGAGCGCCTCGCGGCGTGGCAGGCGGGCCTGGCCGACATCGCCGCTCGCCGGCGTGCGACGTATGTCCCGCTCTCGACGAGCGTGCCGCTGGCCGACCTCATCTTCGCCGAGCTCCGCCGGCGGCAGGTCGTGGGGTAGGCCATGCCGTTCGTGACGCCACTGGCCCTGCTGGGCCTGCTCTTCCTTCCCGTCGTCGTGGCCATGTACCTGCTGAAGCTCCGGCGGGACGAGGCCGTCGTCCCGTCGACCCTGCTCTGGCAACGCCTCGTCGCGGATGTCGAGGCGAACGCGCCATGGCAGCGCCTGCGCCGAAGCCTCCTGCTGCTGCTCCAGCTGCTTCTCGTCCTGCTCCTGGCTGCCCTTGCCGCGCGGCCCTTCCTCGAGCGGCCCGCCGGGCTTGCGGGTGACATCGTGCTCGTGGTGGACGTGTCCGCGAGCATGGCGGCCACCGATGTCGCGCCCGACCGGCTCGGGGTTGCCAAGGCCGCCGCGATCGAGCGGCTGCGGGACCTGCCCGCGGGCGGGCATGTGAGCGTCGTGGCCGCGGGCCGCACGGCCCGCGTGGTCGTGAACGCGACGAGCGACCTCGGGCGGGTTCGCTCGGCCATCGAGGGGCTGGAGGTCCTGCCCGAAACCGGCGATATCGGCGATGCGCTCAACCTTGCCGATGCCCTGGCCTCCCGGGCGGCGGACGCCCAGATCCTCGTGGCCACCGACGCCGCCCTGGCGATCGCGCCGACCAGCCCGCTCGAGCACCACGTGACGGTCATCCCGGTCGGGCGCGAGCGGCGCAATCAGGCCATCGTCGCCCTGGCCGTCCGCCAGGGCGCCTCGGGCGTGCTCCGCTCGGCCTTCGTGAGCGTCGCCAACCTGGACATCGAGCCCGCCCAGCGCCGCCTCCAGTTGTACGGCGACGGCGTGCTGATCGAGGCGCGCGACCTCCGGCTGGATCCGCAGACCCGGACCGAGGCGATCATCGACGACATCCCGGCCGGTGTGGCCGAGGTGGAGGTCCGCCTCACCTCCGAGACGGGTGCCGGCGACGACCTCGCGCTCGACGACCGGGCCTGGGCCGTGGTCCCGCCGGACCGCCTCCGCCGGATCCTCCTCGTGGCCGACGGGGATCCGTACCTCGAGACGGCCCTCTCGTTCCTGCCGAACACCGAGCTCTACGGCGTCGCACCGGCGGCGTACGGGCCGGACACCCACCCCGAGCTGTTCGACCTCATCATCTTCGAGGGCGCCCTCCCCGACGCACTGCCGGCGACGCCGATCCTCGCCATCGCCCCCCGGGCCTCGAGCCCGCTGGGCGAGGTCACGGGCACGCTCAAGGACCCCGGTATCGGCTCCATCGACCCGGCCGAACCGATCCTGCGGTACGTCGATCTCTCGACGACGCACGTCGGCGAGGCGGTCAAGCTCGCGCTGCCCTCCTGGGCGCGGGCCATCGTCCCGGGACCCGGAGGCGCTCCCCTCCTCTACGCCGGCGAGCTCGGTGGACGACGGGCGGCCGTGCTCGCCTTCGAGCCGCGGCGATCGGACCTGCCCCTCCAGGTGGCGTTTCCGATCCTCATCTCGAATCTCGCGGGCGAGCTCATGGGTGGATCCTCCGCGCCGGCCGACGCGGTCCGGCCCGGGGACCCCGTGTCCGTGCCGATCCCGCCCGGTGCCACGAGCCTGGTGATCACGAAGCCCGACGGCACCACCGTGGAGCTCGCGCCGGGCGTGGTCGGCGGGAGCAGCGTCAGCTTCAGCCAGACCGACCAGCTCGGGATCTATGTCGCCGTGGCGCAGTTCCCCGCGGGATCGCCGAGCCCGGAACCCACGGCGGGCCCCACGCCGAGTGCCGGCGCGTCCACGAGTCCCGCCCCGACGGGGACGCCGACCGCGACAGGCACCCCAGCCGCCAGCGCGCCACCGACCGTCGATCCAAAGGCACCGCAGCGCTTTGCGGTGGATCTCTTCGATCCGTCCGAGTCGAACATCGCGCCCGGCTCGGCGAGTGCCATCGAGGCGCTCGGTGACGGCGGCCCGGCGCCGACTGGATCGACGTCACCGAACGGATCGCCGACGCCCGCTCCATCGCCGGCTCCGAGTGCCACCGCCGGCGCCGGCGCCACGACCACGGACCGTCCCGCGGCCCGCGACGAGCTGTGGGTTCCCATCGTCCTCCTGGTGCTTGCGGTGCTGCTCGCCGAGTGGCTCGTCTACCAGCGAGACGCGGTGCTGCGCCTCTGGCGCGGCGTCGGCGCGCGCCTCCGGCGGAGCACGTAATCATGGGCGTCCGCTTCGAGGATCCGGCCTGGCTGCTCCTGCTGCCCGTGGCGCTGGCACTCACCCTGGTCCCGCACCTCGCCGCGCGCCGGCGACTCGGAACCGCCCGCCGACGGGTGGCCCTGGCCATCCGCGTCGTGATCCTCGCGTCCCTCGTGTTCGCGCTGGCAGGGTTCCAGCTGATCCTGCCCGTCGACCGGCTCGCGACGGTCTTCGTGGTGGACCTCTCCGATTCCGTCGGGGCGCAGGGCCGCGAGGATGCCCTGGCGTTCGTCCGGAGCAGCCTCGAGGTCATGCCCGAGGGCGACGCCGCGGGGGTCGTGGCGTTCGGGCGGGATGCCCTCGTCGAGCGGCTGCCCGAGGAGCTGCGCACGATCGACCGGATCCGGTCCACGCCGGTCACGGCCGCCACGGACGTCGGCGGCGCCCTGCGGCTCGCCTCGGCACTCTTCCCGGACGAGACCCAGAAGCGGATCGTCCTCATCTCGGACGGCAATGACACGACCGGGCACGGCCAGCAGGAGGCGGCCCTTGCCGCGGCGCGGGGCATCCAGGTCGAGACCCATGTGGTGGGCCTCGCGAACCGCGACGAGGTGCTCGTCGACCGGCTGCAGACGCCCTCGACCGCCCGCCAGGGCGAGACGATCGAGGCGGTCGCCACCATCGAGTCGAGCGTGGCCCAGCCTGCCGCGGTCCGGCTCTTCGTGGATGGCCGGCAGGTTGCCTCGCAGGGCGTCGACCTCGTGGCCGGGAGCAACACGTTTCGGTTCGACGTGAAACCCGACGAGCCCGGCTTCCACACGTTCCGCGTGGTCGTGGAAGCTGCCCGGGACACCTTCAGCCAGAACAATCGCGCCGATTCGAACACGATCGTGAAGGGCGAGCCGCGGATTCTCCTGCTCGCCGGCAACGAGGCCGTCTCCGAGGAACTCGTGACCGCCCTCGAGGCCGAGCACCAGCTCGTGGACTCGATCCTCCCCGAGGCGCTGCCCACCGACTTCGCCGGCCTCGCGACGTACGACAGCATCGTGCTCGTGGATGTCCCCCGGATCCGGATGACCGACCGGCAGCTCGCCGCCCTGCAGGTCTACGTGCGCGATCTCGGGCGCGGCCTCGTGATGATCGGGGGACCGGAGAGTTACGGCGCGGGCGGATACACCAAGACCCCGATCGAGGAAACGCTCCCGGTCGACATGGGCGTGCGGAATCGCCAGCAGCAGCCGGACGTCGCGCTCGTCGTCGTCATCGACAAGTCGGGCTCGATGGACGCGTGCCACTGCAACACCTTCAACCAGGGCGGGGGCGGCCAGCTCCAGGGCGTCCGCAAGGTCGACATCGGGAAGGAGGCGATCCTGCGCGCGGCAGCGGCGCTGACCGAACGCGACGAGTTCGGCGTGGTCGCCTTCGACGAGACGGCCCACTGGGTCGTGAACACGCGTCCGATCGGCGACATCGGCGACCTCCAGGGCGCCATCGCCGGGATCAACCCCCTGGGCCAGACGAACATCTTCTCGGGCGTCGAGCAGGCCGTGGAGTCGCTCGAAAAGGCCAGCGCGACGCGCCGCCACATCATCCTCCTGACCGACGGCTGGTCGACGTCCGGCCAGTACGACGACATCCTGGCCCGGATGAAGGCCGACGGGATCACCCTCTCGACCGTCGGGGCCGGCGGCGGCGCCAACCCGTTCCTCCAGGAGCTCGCCACCCGCGGCGGCGGCCGCTTTTATGCCGCCCAGAACCCGGCCTCGATCCCCGACATCTTCCTCAAGGAAACGGAGCAGGTGGCCGGCGAGCAGATCGTCGAGGAACCCTTCTTCCCGATCCAGACGTCGTCCTCGCCCATCCTGCGGGGCCTCGACCAGGGCTTCCCGCAGCTGCTCGGCTACAACGGGACCACGATCAAGTCGGCCGCCCAGCAGGTGCTCGTGACCTCCAGGGACGATCCACTGCTCGCCCAGTGGCAGTACGGGCTCGGTCGGAGCGTCGCCTGGACCTCGGATTCGACCGGGCGCTGGGCGAAGCAGTGGGTCGGCTGGGACGGGTTCTCGAAGTTCTTCAGCCAGCTCGTGGGCTGGACGTTCCCGGGCGAGGAGACCGGGGGGATCGAGGCCACGTTCGAAGTGCGCGACGGCCGGACCACACTGCACGTCCAGTCCGTGGAGAGCGACGGGTCGCCACGCGACTTCTACACCACCTCCGCGGTGGTGGTCGGACCGACCCTCGACCCGGTCGAGGCGGACCTGGACCAGGTGGCGCCGGGCGTCTACGAGAAGGACCTCGGCGAGATCGATTCGGGCGCCTACGCGGTCCGCATCACGCAGATCCGGCCCGGCTCGCCGGCACTCGGGCGCACCGTCGGCCTCGTGTCGCCCGTGGCGGCCGAGTACCGGCTCCTGGGCGTCAACGAGCCGCTGCTCGCGACCCTTCGCGCAGCCACGAATGGCCGGGCGGTGGTGGACCCCGCCGAACCCTGGCGCCACGACCTGCGGCTGACCTCGTCCTTCACGGAACTCTGGCCGTGGATGCTGATCCTCGCGCTGCTGCTGTGGCCGCTCGATATCGCGCTGCGCCGGGTATCGATCGGCCGCCGGGAGCTGGCCGGGGCACGGGCATCGCTCGGGCGGGCGATCGCCCGCCGCGGGTCGGCCGCGCCGCGCACCGCCGCGACCGAGGGCATGCTCGCCGCGCGCGAGCGGGCGGCGGGCGCCGGCGCGC
>CAZVDO010000072.1:0-4982 GCA_964625345.1 uncultured Anaerolinea sp.
GGGTTCGAAGGCAAGCCCTGGGGCTACGTGGCGGGCACGCGGGTCGGCAAGCGGTACGTCAGCTTCTACCTCATGGCCCTCTATGCCGTGCCCGAACTCGGCGAGGCGATGTCGCCGGCACTGCAGCGGCGCCGTCAGGGCAAGTCCTGCTTCAACTTCACGAGCATCGACGAGCCGCTGTTCGCGGAGCTCGAGGCGCTCACCGCCACGGTCATGGGCCGCCTCGCCCAGCACGCGGAGATGGCCGCGGCGGCTGAGACGCGCCGACGCTGACCCGACCGCCGGTGCACGGCGCCCCGCCCAGGCAGGCTCCCGTGGCGCACGACCGCACCGGATGCGCGACACTAGGCATGTCCGACGCGGTCGCGACCGGGCCGCACTACACGGAGGGACCCGCCGAGTGGTCAAGGTGACGATGCCCCAGCTGGGTGAGAGCGTGGCTGAGGGAACCATCGGCAAGTGGCTCAAGAAGCCGGGCGATCACGTCGCGAAGTACGAGCCCCTGCTCGAGGTCATCACCGACAAGGTCAACGCCGAGGTGCCGTCACCGTACGAGGGCGTGCTGGCCGAGATCCTCGTCGAGGAAGGCGCGACCGTCCCCAACAACGCCGAGATCGCGGTGATCGACGAGTCGGGGGCGAGCGCCGGGACCGCCGCGACAACGCAGGCTGCGGCGAGTGCGGCGTCCGACACGGCAGCGGCATCCGAGGCCCCCGCGCCGACTGCCCCGGCCCCCGCGCCGGCAACCGCCGCTCCCATGCCCGCAGCCGCACCCGCCCCAGCGCCTGCGCCGCCGGCGATGGGGCCGGCTGGCTCGGACGAGCGCGGGCCTCATGAGATGCCCGGCAACGGCGATGCCCGCATGACGCCGGCCGTGCGCCGCCTGCTCCGCGAGCACGGGCTGCAGGCCGCGATGATCGTCGGGACCGGCGGAGGCGGACGGATCACGCGTGAGGACGTGACCGACTACGTCGAGTCGCAGCGGACCGGCGCGCCCGTCGGAAGCCAGAACGCGGCTGCTGCCCCCGCGCCTACCCCCTCTCCGGCCTCAGCCCCGGCCGCCGCAACGCCTGCCGCGGCCTCGCGCCCGGCATCGCCGCCTCCTGCCGCCGCGACGACGGCCGGCCCCGGCATCACGTTCCCGGCGGGCGCGGACGAGGTCCTCGTGCCGATGACCCAGATGCGCAAGGGCATCGCCGCGCAGATGACGCGCGCGCTCCAGGTCCCCCACGCCTATGTGCAGATGGAAGTCGACGTCACCGCCCTCGTGCGGTTCCGGGATCGCAACAAGAAGGACTTCCAGGCCCGTGAGGGACTGCCGCTCAGCTTCGTGCCGTTCGTGGTCAAGGCATCCGCGGAGGCGCTGAAGCGCAACCCAACGTTCAACGCCCACTGGACCGAGAACGGCCTGCTGGCCAAGCGCCGCGTGAACATCGGCATCGCCGTCGCCGTCACGGACGGGCTGATCGTCCCGGTCATCCGCGACGTCGACGGCCTCTCGATCTCCGGGATCAACAAGGCGATCGCGGATGTGTCCGAGCGGGCCCGGTCGGGCAAGCTCCGGGTCGACGACTTCGGCGGCGGGACCTTCACGGTGGACAACACGGGCTGGCTCGGCACGAACATGGTCATGCCGATCATCAACGTGCCCGAGGTTGGCATCGTGACCATGGACCGGATCACCAAGCGACCGGTCGTCGTCGAGACGCCGGACGGCGACGTCATCGCCATCCGGAGCGTCATGAACATGGTCCTCGGCGTGGACCATCGTGCCAACGACGGCGCGGGTGGCGCCGCGCTGCTCCGGGACATCAAGACCTGGCTGGAAGGCGTGGGTCCCGAGACTGCGATCTACTAGCCATGGCCCGCGAACTCCCGATGTTCGAGCCGCCCGGGGGCGGACATCACGCGGCCGCGCCGATCTCCATCGCGATGGGCGGCGGCGGACTCGCCGGGACCCCTGCATCGGACGGCTCGACCGCCCTGCGCCGCCACCCGGACTGGATCAAGGCGCGCATGCCGTCGGGCGAGAACTACCACGACCTCAAGCGGCTCCTCCGCGGCCTCAACCTCAACACCGTCTGCGAGGAGGCCCACTGCCCGAACATCGGGGAGTGCTGGGACCAGCGCACGGCCACGATCATGATCCTCGGCGACACCTGCACCCGGGCCTGCGGGTTCTGCAACATCAAGACCGGCAGGCCCACCTGGTTCGACGACGACGAGCCCCGCCGCGTCGCCGATGCCCTCGAAGGCCTCGGCCTCGAGCACGTGGTGGTGACCTCGGTCGCGCGCGACGACCTGCCCGACGGGGGCGCGTCCGTCTTCGCCGAGACAATCCGGCAGCTCCGGGCGCGCATCCCCGGCATGGGTGTCGAGGTCCTGATCCCGGACTTCAACGGCGCGGAGCCGCCGCTGCGAGCTGTCATGGAGGCGGGCCCGGACATCCTGAACCACAACCTCGAGACCGTTCGGCGCCTCCAGAAGCCGGTGCGCAAGCGGGCCCGCTGGGACCGTACCCTCGGCGTCCTCGAGCGGGCCAAGGCCTACGCCGCCGAGTACGGCCACGTCGTCCACACCAAGAGCTCGCTCATGGTCGGGCTCGGGGAGACGCGGGTCGAGCTGACCGAGGCGTTCGAGGCGCTCCGCAGCGTCGACGTCGACATCCTCACGATCGGCCAGTACCTGCGGCCGTCCCTGCAGCACCTGCCGCTCGAGCGCTACTACCATCCCGACGAGTTCGCGGAGATGAAGACCGAGGCCCTCGCGCTCGGCTTCAGGCACGTCGAGTCGGGCCCGCTGGTCCGTTCCAGCTACCACGCCCGCGACCAGGTCCCGGGCGCCGAGCTCAAGACGATGCGCCGGCGGCAGGCCACGCTCGATGCCGACGGACGGGTGGTGCCGCTGGCCGGCTGACTGCGGCCCGCTCGCCGCTACCGCCCGCTATGCTGGGCCGTGCATGGCCCGCCAGCTCTCCCGCAGCATCCCCCTCGCCGAGCTCCACTGCCACCTCGGCGCGGCCGTCACCCCTTCGATCATGTGGTCGATCGCGCACGCCCAGGGCATCAAGCTCCCCACACGGGACTACTGGGAGTTCCGCGAGCTGATCACCGTGAACCCGCGGGGGACCAAGTCGTTCGACGGGTACCTCCAGCTCTTCCACTGGACCGAGTTGATCCAGAGCTCGCCGTTGGCGGTCGAGCGGAGCGTCTACGAGGTCGTGGGCGGCGCCTATCGCAAGAACAACGTCACCACGATGGAACTGCGCTTCAACCCGATGAAGCGAAACCGCGGTGGCGAGCAGGACCTCGACCATATCGTCGCGGCCGCCGTCCGAGGCATGGACCGGGCGACCCTCGAGTATCCCGTCAGGCCCGGACTCATCTTCTGCCTCGACCGGGCGTTCCCGTACGAGCTCAACGAGATCATCGTGGAGAAGGCGATCCTGTGGCGTGACCGCGGGGTCGTCGGGATCGACATCGCCGGCCCCGAGTCGTCCACGTTCCGCGTCGCCGACTACCGCAAGTTGTTCCGACGAGCTCGCCAGTTCGGGCTCGGGATCACCGTCCACACCGGCGAATCGGGCCCGATCGACGAGGTGGCCCGGGTCGTGGAGCTGCTCGAACCCGACCGAATCGGGCACGGGGTCAAGGCCGCCTACGACCCCCGCGCGATGGCCATGATCCGGGAGCGGGGCATCGTGCTCGAGATCTGCCCGACGTCGAACCTGAACACCAAGGTCGTCTCGGGCTGGGACGAGTTCCGCTGGATCTTCGACACGCTCCGCCGGAACGACGTGCGCTTCACGATCTCCACCGACGGCCCCGAGATGCTCAAGACCTACATCCGGGACGAACTCGCGACGCTTGGCCGGCTGGGCATCCTGTCGGTCGACGAGCAGGAGCACGTGGCGGCGACCGCGATGGCCGCGTCCTTCGTGCCGAACGTCTCGGACGTGCCGGCCGCGGCGCGTCAGCCCGCGACCCGCGGTGCGGTCGAGCGCGAGGAAGCCTGACCCGGTCCCACCCGCCCCGCTCCGCGAGCAACGATCGAGACCGCCGGCGAGGCGGGGCGGTCCGTGCCGAGGTCAGGCTTCGGTCGTCACCCGGTACGTGCACGACCGATCGCCCGCGGCGATGTGCGATTCGCGGGTGACCTCGGCCTTGAGGACGTCACGGAAGAGGGCGAGCTCGGCTTCGCAGCACGCGGTGGCATCGCGTGCGACATGGAAGATCGCGCAGTTGTGCTCCCGGAGGCGCAGGGATCCGTCATCGTCGATGACCGCTTCCGCGAGGTAGCCTGCACCGGCCTGGAGCACGGCGAGCTCGCGAACGCGTTCCTCGAGCGGCGCGTCGTCGGCGACACGCTCCGCCATGCGATCGCGCAGTCGATCCCCGAGCTGGCGACGCCGCGCTGCGAAGACTTCCTCGAGCAGCTCGTTGCCGCCGACCGACACGATGGCCTCGAGGAGGCCCGACGCGAACCCGTTGTAGTCGGCGGGGAACAGGTCCTGCGCGTCCGGCGTGACGTCGTACCGGTGTCGCGGCCGTCCGACCCCGTGCCGCTCGATGGCGTGCGTCACCAGGCCGGCTTCCTCGAGCGCGTGGAGCTGCTGGAGCACGCCGGTCCGGCTGGCCCCGAGGTGGGATGCCAGGGCGTCAGGGGACATCGGGCCGCGCTGGCGAAGGTTGACGAGGATGGCGCGACGCAGGGACGACGGGGTGGCGATCGCGGACGCCGCGTTCCCGGGGCCGGGAGCGAATGCGGAAACGGCCACGCTGTCCGGCAGGCGCTGGCTCGGCGAGGAATCCGGTTCCGACATGCGGAGAGGCTACCGGAAACCGCCACCGCGCGCCCTCATCGCCGCGTCTGCGGGCGGTGTACCCTCGGCCCATGGACTTCGATCTCTCCCCCGAGCATGCCCTCCTGCGCGACACCGTCCGGGAGTTCATGGAGCACGAAGTGGCCCCGGTCGTCGACGC
>CAZVDO010000072.1:5082-10083 GCA_964625345.1 uncultured Anaerolinea sp.
CGCCTCGAGGACGGCCCCGACGGTGGGACCTGGGTCATCGACGGAGCCAAGCGGTTCATCACGAACGCCGGCCAGGCCGGGACGTACATCGTCACGGCGCGCACCGGCGACAAGGCCGATGGCTCGGCCGAGATCAGCGCCTTCATCCTGCCCGCGGACACGCCGGGCTTCCGGGTCGGGCGCCTCGAGGACAAGCTGGGCCTCCATGCGTCGGCCACCGGCGAGCTGTTCTTCGACGGCTGCCGCGTTCCCGCCGCGAACCTCCTCGGCGAGCGGGGGACCGGGTTCCGGACGTTCCTGCGGATCCTCGACGGCGGCCGGATCAGCATCGCCGCCCTGGCTCTCGGCCTGGCCCAGGCGGCCCTCGACGCCGCCGTGCCGTACGCGCAGACCCGCGAACAGTTCGGGCGGCCGATCGGCTCGTTCCAGGGCGTCGCCTTCATGATCGCCGACATGGCGACCGAGATCGAGGCGGCGCGATCGCTCGTCTACCGCGCGGCCTGGCTCAAGGACCAGGGTCGCGACTACGCCCTCGCGGCCGCCCAGGCCAAGCTGTTCGCCTCGGAGGTCTCGAGCCGCGCCACGAACGCGGCCATCCAGGTCCACGGCGGGTACGGGTATGTGACCGACTATCCGGTCGAGCGGTATCTCCGGGACGCGAAGCTGACCGAGATCGGGGAGGGGACGAGCCAGGTCCAGCGGCTGGTCATCGCCCGCCGGATCCTGGGGCTGCGGATCGCCTGAGGGGACAGGCCTCCCTGGCGCGGGGGTCGCCGTGCGGGGGTCGGCGGGCCGGGGCGGGTCAGCCGGCGGATGCCCCGGGATCGAGGACCAGACGGATCAGGAGGCGGTGCTCGTTCCTGGCGCCGAGACATGTCTGGAGCGTCACCGACAGCGTGTCCTGGGCCGCGATCGCCCAGCCGATGTCATCGGGCGTCACCACCTTGATCGCGGCCAGCCGGAACACCTGGACATGCCCGTCGGCGCCCGCATACAGGACGCGGAACCCCTTGCCGATCTTGCCGTTGACGTACGCGTCGTGGACCGCCTTGAACACGCCCCAGGCGTGCCCGAACAGGTAGACGTTGTTGGCGCCGGCGCACCCCCATCGGTAGACCCGGTTGGCGGGCGGCGTGGCCCGCGAACAGGCGTACGCCTCGACGGAGCGGGACACGCCCAGGGACGGGATCCAGAGGTGGTTGGTGCCGGCGTAGTGGGGCGCGGCCGCGGCACGCGCGGCGGCATCGGCCTTCGCGGCGGCGTCGGCCTGGGCCCTGGCTCGGGCGGCGGCTTCCGCAGCCGCCCGCTCGGCGATCGTCGCGAGCGCGTTGACCCGGGCCTCGAGGCGCCACATCGGCTGGCCGCTTCGGAGGACCATCGGTCGGTCGGCGGGGTGCTGGTCGACGGTCCAGTCGAGCGACCAGCGATTGATTGCGGCCGGGGCGGCGAGGTCGCCCAGGGGCAGCGTGGGTCGCCCGAAACCGAGGGCGGATCCAGGCACGGCCGTGATGGCCGCGAGGGCTCCGAGGAGGATGACGCCGCGACGGCGACGGGTCGTTCGTGCCATACCCGGAGCATCGGACCGGGACCGGGTGGGCCGGACCTATACGGTGGTCCCGCGGGCGATGGGCTGGTGGGGTGGGGCGGGTTTGGGACCTTCGGGTCAGCCCGCGGCGTCGGGGTCGCAGGGCCGGCGATCAACCGCCGTTGCCGGCTCCTTCGACGAGCGCGGCTCGCATGGCATCCGTGAAGGCAGTCGGCCACGGGCCCTGCCCCGCGAGCACGAACGGCCGCGCATCGATGAACTGGACCGTCGCCGGGTCGGTCGTCCACGCGGCGACGCACGTATCGACGTCGGCTCGGCGCCGATCGTAGGCGGCGGCGGATCCGAAGATGTAGATCCGGACCCGAACCGGCGACTCCACGCCGGGACCGGTGGCGTCGAAGCCGATCGCCGGCCCCACCAGGGTCGGGTCCGCGCATCCGGCGTCGCCCGACTCGAAGTGGTCGACGTAGATGCCGTGCTGTGCAAAGGCGCCCGCCAGGCCCGGGAAGTCCATGGGCGTCGGCTCGGGCGAGGCGCCGATCTGCTGCCCGCATCCGATCGTGCCCAGTGCCGCGGCGACAAGCAGGGCGGCGAACGAGCGACGCAACCGACGAGCCATCGCGCTGAGGCTAGCCGATCGGGCGTCCGAACGCGGACGACCGCCCTGGGACGATCCGGCACCGATGCCCGCGCGCGACCCGGCAACCCACCGCCACCGATCCCCGCGCCCGTCGCGCCCCGATGTAGGATCGAGCCGTGGGTCCCTCGGCGTCCAACTGGCCGGTCTTCGGGCGCGACGTGTCGGACGCCGCCTGGCGCCCGTCGCGCGCGATGCTCGAGGAGAGTCGCCTGGCGCAGTTCATCCGGGCCGCGGGCATGGCGGACCTCGACGCGCTCCAGGCCCGCGCAGCGGCCGATCCGGCCTGGTTCTGGGGCGCCGCCACAGACGACATCGGCGTGCCCTGGCAGCGGCGCCCGACGCAGGTGCTCGACCTCGAGCGGGGGGCGCCCTGGGCGCGGTGGTGGGGCGGAGCCGCCTTCAACCACGCCGCCGCCGCGATCGACCCTCGGGCCGATCGCGACCCGGACGGCGAGGCGCTCGTCTGGGAGGGCGAGGACGGCGAGGTGCGCCGGTTCACGGCGCGAGCACTGCGCGAAGCCGTCGATCGAGCTGCGGCCATGCTCGTCGAGGAGGGGATCGGACCGGGCGACCGGGTCGGGATCCTCCTGCCGATGCTGCCCGAGACCGCGATCGCGGTGCTCGCCCTCGGCTTGCTCGGAGCCGTCTTCACGCCGATCTTCTCCGGGTACGGGGCCGCGGCGATTGCCGCGCGGCTCACCGACTGCGCCGCGACCGCCCTCATCACGGCCGACGGCTTCCTGCGACGCGGCTCCGTGGTGCCACTCAAGGCGACCGCGGACGAGGCGGTGGCGGCCGCGCCGACGGTCCGACGGGTGCTCGTGGTCCGGCGCCTCGGGGACCGCGCTCCGGAAACGCCCTGGGACCCCACGCGCGACCTGTGGTGGGACGAGGCGATCGAGGCGGCGCGCCACCGGCCCGCGCCGGAGCGCGCGCCCACGGACCCCGAGTCGCCCTACATGATCATCTACACGTCCGGCACCACGGGGCGGCCGAAGGGCGCGGTCCACGTCCACGGCGGCTTCCCGCTGAAGGCGGCCCAGGACCTCGCCCATGCCTTCGACCTCGGCCACGGCGACACGCTCTTCTGGTTCACCGACCTCGGCTGGATGATGGGCCCGTGGGCGATCTCGGGCTCGCTGCTGCTCGGGGCTCGACTGCTGCTCTACGAGGGGACGCCGGACCATCCCGGGCCCGACCGGCTGTGGCAGCTCGTCGAGCGCCACCGGGTCACCCACCTCGGGTTGAGCCCGACGGTCATTCGGGCACTCGTGCCGCATGGCGAGGAGCCCGTCCGGGCGCACGATCGGTCGTCCCTTCGCATCCTCGGGTCCACGGGAGAACCGTGGAACCCGGATCCCTGGTGGTGGTGCTTCCGGGTGGTCGGCGAGGGCCGCTGCCCGATCATCAACTACAGCGGCGGGACGGAGGTCTCGGGCGGCATCGTCTCGGGGAACCTCCTCACACCGCTCCGGGCGACGTCGTTTGCGGGCCCCAGCGTCGGCGTTGCCGCCGACGTGGTCGATGCGGCCGGCAGCCCGGTCCGCGGCGTCGTGGGTGAACTCGTCATCCGGCAGCCGCTGCCGGGCATGACCCGCGGCTTCTGGAAGGACCCGGACCGCTACTTCGAAACCTACTGGGCCCGCCTTCCCGGCCTATGGGTCCATGGTGACTGGGCGCTCGTGGATGAGGACGGCTACTGGTACATCCAGGGTCGCTCGGATGACACGCTCAAGGTGGCGGGCAAGCGGGTCGGGCCGGCTGAGGTGGAGAGCGCCGCCGTGGCGCACCCCGGGGTCATCGAGGCGGCCGCGATCGGGATCCCCCACGCCATCAAGGGCGAGGCGATCGGCGTCTTCTGCGTGCTCGCCCCGGGGACCGCCGATTCGGAGGCCGTGCGCGCCGAGATCGCCGCAGCGGTCGTGCAGGCGCTCGGCAAGGCACTCAAGCCCGACGTCGTGCTCGCGGTCCCGGCACTCCCCAAGACACGATCGGGCAAGGTCATGCGCCGCGTCGTGCGCGCGGCCTATCTCGGGATCGATCCGGGTGACATCTCGGCCCTCGACGATCCCGCTGCCGTGGCCGCGATCAGGCGCCTCGGGCGCGCCGGCTGACCCGCCGCATCGCCTATCACGGGACGGTCGACCACCTCGGCCGTGCCAGCACCACGGGTGGGCCCGCCGGCCGATCAGTCGCGCGGCACCGGCTCGTAGACGACGATGAGAGCGGCCAGGGTCTCGTACCCGCTGCCGTCCCGCCCCAGGAAGGCACCGGCGTGCCGCATCGGCAGCCCGGTCATGGTGTGGATCCGCTGGCCGGCTGCCGCTCGTCGGGCCGCGTCCTCGGCCACGCTCGCGACGAACGCGGCCATGTCGATCTCGCCGCCGGTGTCATACGACTCGTAGACGACGATCGTCTGGTCGGCACCGGCCGAAAACTCCCCACTGATCATCGGGCCCTCCAGCCTGGTGCCACGGCCCGACCGATCCCCACCGGAGCGGTCGCGGCGCGGCGCGGCGCGCGCCCCGTTCAGCGTTCGCGCGCCCGGCGCTTCGCCTCACGCAGCCGGGCCATCGTATCGGCCGCGTCACCCGCTGGCGCGGAGCTGTCCGGTGCGGCCGGGGTCGCGGGCAGGGACGGTGCCGCCGAGGGCGGAGGTGTCCCGACGGACGGCACGCCGCCGGACGGGGTCGCAGGCGCCGGTGGCTCCTCCGCGCGCGCGGCCCGGAGCATCGCGGCCCGCGCGCCGGCGCCCGCCGCGCGCTCGCGCGCGGCGAGCATGCCCTCGGTCGCGGCGGTGCGCGGCGCGGCCGAC
>CAZVDO010000073.1:0-4979 GCA_964625345.1 uncultured Anaerolinea sp.
GATCCGGTGCTCGTGCTCCCGATCACCACCCTCTGCCCCTCGGTCAGGCCCGACCGAACCTCGAGGCGCGTGCCGCTCGAGATGCCGATCTCGACCACGACCTCGCGAATCGAGCCATCCGCGTCGAGGACGCGGGCAACGGACCGGCCGTCCACGGTCCGAATCGCCGGCGTCGGGACGATGAGCACGTCGTCCGCCTGTGCGAGGACGATCGAGATGTTGGCGCTCATCCCGACCCGCAGGCTCGCGTCCGTCCCCGCGAGGCAGAGGGCCAGCGGGTATTCGACGACCCCCTGGGCGCTCGATCCGCTCGTGCCGAGCCGGCAGATCGTCGCGTCGAGCCGGAGGCTCGGGAGGGCATCGAGGGTGATCGTCGCGGGCTGGTCGAGGGAGAGGCTGACGATGTCGATCTCCGAGGCGCTGGCCCGGACCTGCAGCTCGTCGAGGTCCTGCACGACGATCCGGCCCGTCGCATCCGGGTCGATGCCGTCGCCCCCGCCGAGGCCGCCGATCGTGCCCCCGCCGCCGGCGAGCCCGCCGGTCCGGTCGCCGGCGCGGATCCCCACCTCGGTCACCGTCCCCGCGATGGGGCTCGTGATCGCCGTCAGGGCGAGGGCCTGCCGGGCGGCGGCCAGGGACGCCTTGGCGCTGGCGATCGCGGCCTCGTCGGCTGCGATCAGCGCGTCCGGCACCGCGGCAACCCGGACCTCGTAGGCATGCTGCGCGGCGGTGAGCGCCGCAGTCGCGCTGGTCACGGCCGCGTGCGCCTGCGCCACGGCGGCATCGGCCTGGGACGTCACGGAGTCGAGGTTGGCGGTGGCGGCGTCCACGGCGAGCTGGTCCAGCGCCAGCACGGCATCGGCCGCTCCCGCCTCGGTATCGGCGGCAAGCTGGGCGCTCGCCTGGTCGACCAGCGATTGGGCCTGCGCCACCGCCGCGTCGCGCTGCGAGCGCGCTGCCGCTTCACCCGCCTTCGCGGCACTCAATGAGGCCTGGGCCTGGTTCACCGGGTCCCGCGCCTGGGCGAGCTGGGCGTCGGTCGGGCCTGCCTGGTCGGCGGCCAGGCGCGCCTCTGCGCTCGCGAGGGCCGCCTCCGCCGCATCGACCTGGGCCTGCGGAATCGTCGCGTCGAGCGTCGCGAGCGTCTGCCCGGCGGAAACTCGATCACCGACGGCGACCGCCACGGAGGCCACCGTGCCGGCAGTCTCGAACGTGACCGCACGACTGGCGGCCGGAGCGATGGAGCCGGCGAGCTCGATGGTTGCCGCGAGCGATCCCCGGGTCACGGTGGCGGTCTCGACGTCCGCCGCCCCGCGACCGAACGGCCGGACCACCGCGATCACGGCGATGCCGAGCAGCGCGAGCACTCCGAGGACCAGTCCGACACGTCGCACGCACGGATGGTGCGACAAACCGCGGGGACCTGCCGCCGACGCCCCAGGGCGGCCCAGGGCGAGTCCGGGCGAGCCCCTGTATGAGCCCCTAGCCGATCACCTGGCGCAACGCGAACAGCACGTTCGCCGGCCGCTCGGCGAGGCGGCGCATGTACCACGGGTACCACGCCTCGCCGTACGCGATGAGGTCCCGTACCAGGTACCCCTCGCGCGCGAGCCGGCGCTGCTGGTCCATGCGGATGCCGTAGAGCATCTGGACCTCGAAGCTCGTCTTGGGCATGCCCCGCGCCGCGGCCTGGGCCGCCACCTGCTCGATGAGCTCCACGTCATGCGTCCCGAGCCCGATCCGCACCTTCCGGCCCGCACGCTGCGCATCGAGCTGGGTCACCACGAGCGCGAGGTAGTTCGCGTCGACGTCGTCGCGCCGCTGATAGGCGATGAGCTCGGATTCCGCGTAGGCGCCCTTGACCAGCCGGATCTGGGGCTCGATGGGCAACAGCCGTTGGAGATCGGAGGCCGTCCGCTTCAGGTAGGCCTGCAGGCAGATGCCGACATTCGGGTGCTCCGCCTTGAGGCGCTCGTAGAAGGCGATCGTCGCCTCCGTGTAGGCGCTGCCCTCCATGTCGATCCAGAACGTCCCGCCCCGCTCCGCCGCGGTGGACGCGAGGGCGGCCGCGTGGGTGTAGGTCCGCTCGACATCGAGGTCGAAGCCGAGCTGGGTCAGCTTGACGCTGATCTCGCCGTCGAGCTTGCGGTCGGCGAGCTCACGCAGCACACCCTGGTAGTGCGAGGCGACCTCGTCTGCCTCCTCGATCCGGGTGAGGTTCTCGCCGAGGCGCGTGTACAGCTGCCCGAGGCCCTCCACCTGGAACCGGGTGCCGGCGGCGAGGGCGGCGTCGAGGTCTTCGCCCGGCATGAACTTGCGCACGGCGCGGCGCGCAAACCAGAGGCGCGGAAGGTGGTCTCGGAGCCACCGATTGCGGGCCATCCAGAGCAGGATCGTGCGCATGGCGCAAGGCTACGGATTCTCGCCCGATTGCGTGCGCCGTCCCGGCTTGCCGAGGGTCGATCTGGTAGCGAACCGGGGCACCCGACGGACCGGACCAGCAGCCTCGACCCATCGGACCAGCGGCCCCGCCCGCACGCCGGGCCGGGGTCGCCTCGTTGACGCCGCAACGTCGCCCCGATAGCATGCCGCCTACAACTGAAGACCTATCAAGAGTGGCGGAGGGACCGGCCCGTTGATGCCACGGCAACCTATCGGCGGCGACGCCGACGTGGTGCCAAGTCCGGGCAGGACCAACGCCTGCGAGATAGGGATCGACCCCGACCCTTCCTCCGCAGGAAGGGTTTTCTGTTTCCGGAGCGCTCCTGGTGGGTCCTCGCGAGTCCCGGGAGGCGGCCCGCCGCCTCCGCCCATCGACCAGGAGCCGACCATGACCGACACGATCGCGACCGACGCCCGCTCCGCGGCGCGGCCGATGATGGCTGCGTCGGCGTCGGCCACGGGGGCGGGTACCGATCCGTCCGGGGCAGGCGCCGATCCCACGGCGGATCCCGCGCGGCGATCCCGCCTGGTCGGACTGCGTTGCAAGCACTGCGGGCGTCCCGAAGCCCTCGGGCCCAACTTCGTGTGCCCGGCTTGCTTCGGCGGGCTCGAGGTCGTCTATGACACCGAGGCGGTGCGGGCCCAGGTGAGCCGCGAGCGGATCGAGGCCCGGGGGCCGGGCATCTGGCGGTACCTGGAGCTGCTGCCCGTCGAAGCAGCGCCGGCGCGCGGGCTGGCCGTCGGCTCGACGCCGCTGCTCCGGGGCGATCGCCTGGGTTCGGAGCTGGGCCTCGCGCCCGGACGGCTGCACCTGAAGGACGACACCCGCAATCCCACGCTTTCGTTCAAGGACCGGGTCGTTGCGATCGCGGCGGCGCGTGCCGTGACGTTCGGGTTCGACACCCTGGCCTGCGCCTCCACGGGCAACCTCGCGGGCGCCACGGCAGCGGCCGCGGCGGCGCTCGGGCTGCGGGCCGTGGTGTTCATCCCCGCCGACCTCGAACCGGCCAAGATCGATCACGCGCTCAGCTACGGCGCCACGGTCGTGCCGGTCCAGGGAACGTACGACGACATCAACCGCCTCAGCCTGGAGATCGCCGACGAGGAGGGCTGGGCCTTCGTCAACGTCAACCTCCGGCCCTACTACGCCGAGGGCAGCAAGACCCTCGCCTTCGAGATCGCGGAGCAGCTCGGCTGGCGCCTGCCCGACGTGATCGCCGCGCCCATCGCCTCGGGCTCGTTGTTCACGAAGGTCGCCCGCGGTTTCGACGAGCTGGTCGCCGCAGGCCTCGTGGCCGACAAGCCGGTCCGGTTCATCGGATCCCAGCCCGAGGGCTGTGCGCCGGTCGCCCAGGGGTTCGCGTCGGGCGGTGACGAGATCCGGCCCGTCCAGGCCCCCGCCACCATCGTCCGGTCCCTCGCGATCGGGTCGCCGGCCGACGGGCGCTACGCCGTGGCCCTGGCTCGCCGGTCCGGCGGCTCCATCGAGGCCGTCCCGGACGCCGCCACCGCGGCGATGATCCGGCGCCTCGGCCGCGCCGAGGGCGTCTTCGCCGAGACGGCGGGCGGCGTGACGCTCGCGGGCCTGGAGCAGGCGATCCAGCGCGGCCTGGTCGGCCCCGAGGACGAGGTCGTGGCGCTGGTGACGGGCAACGGCGTGAAGACGCCCGACGCGAAGTGGTTCGGTGTGGACGCGGCAGGTGGCGGACGGAGTGCCGGCGGCCTCGCCGCGCCGATCGAGCCCTCGTACACCGCGTTCACGCGGGCCGGGCTGGCCGCATGACCGGCTCCATCGGCGTCGGCAGCGCACCCGGACCCCGGCGCGCCGACCGATCCACCCACGCACCGGAGCGCAGCCTGGGCCGCTGCTCCTGTCCCGGGCGGGTCTGAGCCCGGCGGTCCGATCGGACCGCCCTTCGGCCCGCGTCCCCGCGTCCCGGCATCGCACCGGCCACGGTCGTGGCCGTCCGCGTTCGTCGACGGCCCGCCGTCGGCGCCCGCCCGCGCGACGCCCCCGACCTCCAGCCCGTCCCTTCGAGGTGTCTCGTGTCCTCCGTCATCCGTGTCCGTACCATCGACCCCCGCGGCCAGCGTCTCGGCGCCGGCCTGTCCGCCATCACCCTCGCGGTCGCCATAACCTTCAACCTCACCTGGCTCGCGGCCATCGTCGGGGTCGCGCTGGCGGTGAGCGCCGCGTTCGGCACGCAGGCGTTCCTCTTCGGCCGCCCGTGGCCCGTCATCCGTCGGGCGTTCCGGCTCGGACCGCCCGCCGATCCGGAGCCGGAGCTCGGCCCGCGCTTCGCCCAGGCCCTCGGCGCGATCTTCATCGCCCTCGGATTCCTTGCACTCGCGCTGGGTGTGCAGCCCTGGCACTGGCTGCCGATCGTCGCCGTGGCGGGCCTGCAGACCCTGCTCGCGGTCACCGGCTACTGCCTCGGCTGCAAGCTCTACGGGCTCCACTGGTTCCTGCCGGAACTGTTCGACCGCCTCGTCCTTCGCCTGCCCGTGACGCCGCGCACGTCGTTCCGGAGCCCGGG
>CAZVDO010000073.1:5079-10054 GCA_964625345.1 uncultured Anaerolinea sp.
CGTGATCCGGCCGACACTGGCACCATGCGCGGCGTGTGGTCGAACCCCGCGCGCGCCTCGCAGCCTCGGCGACCGGCCCGATGACGCCCACGGCGGATGTCGTCGTGGTGGGTGGCGGCGTGATGGGCGCGAGCATCGCGTATCACGTGGCGGCCGCCGGGGCCGGCCGCGTGCTGCTCCTCGAGCGGGAATCCGCCCTCGGCACCGGCTCGACCGGCCGCTGCGCGGGCGGTTTCCGGATCCAGTTCACGAGCGAGATCAACGTCCGGCTGTCCCTGGCGAGCGTGCCGCGCATCCGCGGGTTCAGCGCGGAGCACGGGTTGCCCCTCGACGTGCACGCGGACGGCTACCTCTTCCTGGTCCGCGACGAGGGCGCCTGGGCCGCCCATCGTGCCGCGGCGGCGATGCAGCGCGGGCTCGGTGGCCGGGTCGAGGAGCTGTCGCCCGCCGAGGCGGCGAGGCTCGTGCCGGGCCTGGTCGTGGAGGGTGTCATCGGGGCGACGTACGGGCCGGATGACGGAATCACGGATCCGTCCGGGCTGACCAACGGCTACGCCACGCTCGCGCGCCGGGCGGGGGTCGAGATCCAGCTCGGCCAGGAGGTCATCGCGATCTCGACAACGGCCGACGGCAGCACCGTGACGGGCGTCGAGACGATCGCCGGGCCGGTCCGCGCCCCTCGCGTGGTGGTCGCCGCCGGCGTGTGGTCGCGT
The DNA here is from genome assembly GCA_964625345.1 of uncultured Anaerolinea sp. Taxonomy (GTDB): domain Bacteria; phylum Chloroflexota; class Limnocylindria; order Limnocylindrales; family CSP1-4; genus UBA5189. The sequence goes on from CAZVDO010000073.1 coordinate 5,793, forward strand.
GCGCTTGCCATGACGTGCGGCCTCGACCTGCCGGTCGTCCCGGAGCCGCGCCACGTGGTGACCACGACCGGGTTCGAGGGGCGCCCCGAGCGACGGACGCTGGTCATCGACACCGCGACCATGGCGTACTTCCACCGCGAGGGCCCCGGGCTCCTCATGGGCATGCCGCGGCTGTCGGACCGGATCTCGACGTTCGCGACCGATGTCGACGAGGCCTGGATCGCCGACGAGCTCCTCCCGGCCGAGCTGGCCCTGCTGCCGGCCCTCGAGGGCGCCGGGCTCCTGCGCTCCTGGGTGGGCCTGTACGAGATGACGCCCGACCACCACCCGATCCTCGGGCCGGTTGCCGGCCTCGACGGCATGACCCTGGCGACGGGCTTCTCCGGGCACGGATTCCAGCACGCGCCGGCCGTCGGCGAGATCGTGGCCGCCCAACTTGCGGGTACGGACCCCCCGGTCGATGTCTCGACGCTGGCGCTGGAACGGTTCGCCGCCGGCCGGCTCATCGGCGAGGCGCACGTGGTCTGACCGGGCGGTCCGCCTCGCGGCGGAGCCCGGCTCAGGGCTGACGCGCGGGATCGGTCCTCAGCCGGGAGGCGCGCAACAGGCGCAGCCGTCGGAACCGAGCCCGCTCACCGCGCCGGCCGCATCGCAGCAGGGGGCACTTGGCGCGAGCATCGCGAGGGCCCGCCGTGGATGGATCGCGCCGGCCGCTCCCGACACGTGGCGCTCGAGCCCCGCGAGGCGCGCATCGAGGGCGCGCAGGCGGTCCATGCGCTCGGCAAGCTCGGCGCGGCGTGCCGAGATCAACCTCGGCAACTCGGCGGTCGTGTCGGCGCAGTGGCCGGAGTGGCACCACGAGGCCAGCTGGGCGGCCTCGTCGAGCGGCATCTCGAGGCGGCGGAGGTCGATGAGCAGGCGGAGATGCTCGACATCGGTCTCCGCGTACTCGCGGTAGCCGTTGTCCTGCCGCGGCGGCCGCGGCAGCCAGCCCTCCCGTTCGTAGAACCGGACCGTGTCGGCCGGGACCCCGACGCGCTCCGCCAGCTCACCGATTCGCATGCCGCCTACCTAACGTTGGAGTGACTCGAATGTCAAGGCCTTCGTGCACGGTGTCGCCCCGCGCGGGCTCGTCGGTCACCCTTCGCGTTCCACGGCCGCCTTCAGCCGGGCCAGCTCGGCTGCTGGGCCGCGCTTCATCTCCGCGGACATGATCGGCGCGAGCCAGCGAAGCAAGCCGTTCGGCTCGAACCGCCCGGCGTAGGTCGCCCGGGTACTCGCGGGGCCGAGCGGCTCCAGGTCGAGCGTGAGGTCCCCGGTCAGGGGAGCGTCCGCTCCGGTTCGCCAGGTGATCCGCTTCCCAGGTTCCGCCGCGACGACGGTAAATTCGGCAGCCCGGTTGAGCGGGCCGAGCCGCAGTACTTCCCGCCCGCGATCTCCCACCCGATCGCCCCGGCCGACGAGTGCCTCCGCCGTCCCAACGTTCATCCACGCCGGGTGCTGGGCGATGTCCGCCGCATATGACCAGATCTCCTCCGCCGATCGTTCGATGATGGCTTCTGCCCGTGCTTCGATCATCGCGCCCGTTCCTCCTCTGCTGATGCGGCCAGAATGTCGACTAGTCGGTCAAGTGCCACGCGCTTGTCCTCTCGGAGCCGTCCGAGCGCCGTTCGACCCGCCGCTCGAGGCTCGGGCGTCGACCAGCGCAGACGGACGTTCGTGTGGCCTGCCTCGAAGGCCAGGTCATAGGCGGCCTCGATCGCGCCGATCTCGGGGACCGTAACCCGGTAGCCGACGTGCTCGAATGGCTGCCAATCCAGGATCTCCTCGAGTGTGGCCAGCCGGCCCGTCACGCATTGCGCGCGCGTTCCGACCCCGCGACGTCCGTCGGCGACGACCTCGTCGATCCGAATGGGGCCTTCCCATCGGGGTCGCAGGAGCGGCGACGTCAGGTGGGCCCAGACCGCGGCGGGATCGGCTGCCACGGAGACCTGGAGGTCGAGGACGGCGGTCGATTCCTCGAACGCCACGAGGCGGCGATCGGCCTCAGTTCGCCATCGAGATTCGAGATCCAGGAAGTGCGTCGTGACCGAGCCGAGGTACTCCATGGTCTCGACGCCCGCGGGCGCCCCGACGCTCGCAGTGTCGATCCCGGCGGCGGCGACGGCGGCCTCGGTGAGGACCAGGAATCCAGACGCCCGTCCCTCGTCGTCGTGGGCCGCCGCCGCGGTTGGTCCCTTCAGGAGCCGGTGCACGACGATGACCGACGCACCGGCCAGTTCGTCGCGCCCAGCAATCTGCGTTCGCACATACGGTCCGTGGTGCAGGAAGAACTTGAGGTCGAGGCGTGGAGCGGCGGCGCAGGCATTGCAGTCGCACCCGGTCGCCTGCTCGATGCTTCGGAGCCGTCGCCGGAAGGCGACATACGCTGCGTCGACGGCATCGAGGAGCAGCGCGCCATCGGCCCGCCCGTCCTCGACGAAGAGGAACGCGGCGTCGCCTTCGAACTTGGCGAGCCGGAACGGTGGGTCCAGGCGACCCACGATGGTCTCGAGGAGATCACCGGCGATCGTCGGCGCGTGCTCGATCTCACCGCTGGACAGGTACGCGGTGTAGCCGGTCAGGTCGGCCAGGAGGAGGAATCCGCGCTCGGGAGTGACGGCCATGGCAGCACGCTAGACCTTGAAGTCGGTCCAATGTCAATACCCAGATTGCGGAGCGCTGCCGCGTCGCGAGGCACGTGCGGACCGGCGCGCAACGCGGGGTCGAGGCGCCACGCCGGCGCGCCACGCCGACGCGTGGCGCGCCATACTCGACGCGTGAGCCATCACGAGACCGGCGAATCCGCCACCGCGCCGTCCGCCACGCGGACCGAAACCGATTCGATGGGCGCCATCGAGGTCCCGGCCGACCATTACTGGGGCGCCCAGACCCAGCGGAGCCTCCACCACTTCGCGATCAGCCACGACACGATGCCGGTCGGGATCGTGCGGGCCTTCGGGATCCTCAAGCGCGCGGCCGCCGAGGTGAACGCGGACCTGGGAATCCTGCCGGCGGACAAGCGCGACCTCGTCGTGCGGGCGGCGATCGAGGTGGCCGACGGCGCCCTGGCGTCGGAGTTTCCCCTGCGCGTGTGGCAGACCGGCTCCGGCACACAATCCAACATGAACGTCAACGAGGTCATCGCGGGTCGCGCCAACGAGATGGCCACGGGAGCGCGCGGCGGCAAGGCCCCCATCCACCCCAACGACGACGTCAACCGCAGCCAGTCCTCCAACGACACGTTCCCCACGGCGCTCCACCTGGCCGCCGCGCTGGCCCTGACCGAGGACCTGCTCCCGAGCGTCCGCGCCCTGCGGGACGCGCTCGATGCCAAGCGGGCCGCGTTCGACGGCATCGTGAAGATCGGCCGGACGCACCTCCAGGACGCGGTGCCGCTCACGCTGGGCCAGGAGTTCAGCGGGTACGTGGCGCAGCTCGACGGCGGGATCGCCCGGATCGAGGCGGCCCTGCCCGGCCTGTACGAGATCGCGCTGGGTGGGACCGCGGTGGGCACGGGGCTTAACAGTCACCCGGCGTTCGCGGTGCGGGTCGCCGCCCGGATCGCGGAGCTGACCGGACTGCCGATCGTCAGCGCGCCGAACAAGTTCCAGGCGCTTGCCGGGCAGGAGGCCACGGTCTTCACGTCGGGCGCCCTCAAGACGCTCGCGACGAGCCTGATGAAGATCGCCAACGACATCCGCTGGCTGGGTTCCGGGCCGCGGGCGGGGCTCGCCGAGCTGCGCCTGCCGGAGAACGAGCCGGGCTCGTCGATCATGCCCGGCAAGGTGAACCCCACCCAGTCCGAGGCGATGACGATGGTCTGCGTGCAGGTCTTCGGCTACGACACCGCGATCACGATCGCGGGCTCGCAGGGCAACTTCGAGCTCAACGTCTTCAAGCCGGTCATCGCCCACGACCTGCTCCACGGAATCGAGCTGCTCACGGACGCGTGCCGGAGCTTCCGGGAGTTCTGCGTCGAGGGCCTCGAGGCCGATGTCGCGGTCATCGGGCGGCATGTCGAGAGCTCGCTGATGCTGGTCACGGCCCTCGCGCCGACGATCGGCTACGACAAGGCGGCCGAGATCGCCAAGCGGGCCCACCACGACGGCACGACCCTGCGCGAGGCGGCCCTCGCGCTGGGCTATCTGAGCGCCGAGGCGTTCGACGCGGCGATCGATCCGGCCGCGATGACGAGGCCGTCCCAGGGCGACTGAAATGGC
>CAZVDO010000074.1:0-3645 GCA_964625345.1 uncultured Anaerolinea sp.
CCGGCCGCCACCTCGCGACTGGCGATGAGGGGCTCGGGCAGGCGATCGAAGAGGGCCTCGACCCGAGCCGACGTCGTGCCGTGACGGACGAGCGCCGTGTCCGCCCGCGTCCCGAGGGCGAGGCCGAGGGCGTCGATCACGAGGCTCTTGCCGGCACCGGTCTCGCCGGTCAGCACGTTGAGCCCAGGCTCAAGCGAGAGCCGGAGCCGGTCGATGAGCCCGAGGTCCACGACCGCGAGCTCGAGGAGCCGTCCCGCGGCGTGCGCGCGCCCGCCCGCCGGCGCCGCTTCGTCAGCCCGATCGTTCACGAGGGCAGGAGCTCGACCTTCCGACGGAGCAGGTCCCAGAACGGCAGCGACCCGCTCGGTTGCACGAACCGGAAGGAGCGTTCGAGCGCCCGGACCTCGACGACGTCACCGACCGCGATCGGCACGTCCTCCCGGCCGTCGATCGAGACGAGGGCCTCGTGGGCGTCGTTCACGCGACACCGCACCACGACCGAGGGGCCCACGACCACGGATCGAATCGTGGTGAGGTAGCCGGCGATCGGCGTGACGATGAGGTTGCGGGCGGTCGGGTCGAGGATCGGGCCGCCGGCCGAGAACGAGTAGCCGGTCGAGCCGGTCGGGCTCGAGACCACCAGCCCGTCGGCGACGTACGTGGCGAGGTGGCTGTCATCGATCGCGACGTCGAGCCGCACCACGCGCGCAAGCGAGCCGCGCGCGATGACGACGTCGTTGAGGGCGATGTATCGCTCTGGTTCTGCGGCGGCGTCCGAATCGGCTTCCCCGGCCCCACCGTCACCTCCTCGGAGGATGCGGCCCTCGAGGCCCATTCGGTGTTCGAGCGTGTAGTCGCCAGCCTGGAGCTGGTCGAGCACGCGGACGATGTCGGCCGCCTCGACCTTCGACAGGAATCCCACCTTGCCCACGTTGATCCCCAGCAGCGCGACATCCGTGTCGGCGACGGCTCGTGCTGCGCGCAGGAACGTGCCGTCACCGCCGAGGACCACGACGATGTCCGTGGACGGGAGGCTGTCGTGGTCGGCGTCGAGCTCGGCGGCGGGACTCGCCCAATGATCGATGCCGCGCATGGCCGCCCAGCCGCTGGCGCGTTCGCGGAGCTCGAGCGCCGCCTCGCTGGTCGGGTTGTAGGCGAAGCCGATCCGCTTGGGTGCGGGGCTCGTCACGGCGCTTCCTCCCCCGTTGCCGCCGCGACCCAGGCGTCGACGGTGGCCGCGTCCGGCGATTCAGGCGATGGCGGCGGCGTGCCGGTGACCGGGCCGCCGCGGACCAGGTGGAGCAGGAATTCCCGGTTGCCCTCTGGCCCGAGGATCGGCGACGCGATGAGTCCGCGCGGCTGCAGGCCGGCGTCGGGCGCGAACGCGATCACGTCGCGCAGCACCGCGCGGTGCACGGCGCCGTCCCGGACCACGCCTCCGGGAACCTGTCCGCGACCCGCCTCGAACTGGGGCTTCACGAGCGCCACGACATCGCCGCCCTCGATGCCGAGCATGGACGCGGCGGGCCGGAGGACCAGCTTGAGCGAGATGAATGACACGTCCACGGTCACGAGGCTCACCGGCTCGGGCAGGACGCCGGAGGTAAGCGTGCGGGCATTGGTTCGCTCCATCGACACGACCCGTGGATCGCGGCGCAGCCGTTCAGCCAGCTGGCCTCGACCGACGTCGACGGCGTAGACCCGCGCCGCTCCGCGCTGCAACAGCACGTCCGTGAAGCCGCCCGTCGAGGCCCCGATGTCGAGGCAGGTCCGGCCGGCCGGGTCGATCCTGAAGGCGTCGAGGGCGGCGATGAGCTTGTGCGCGCCCCGACTCACGTACGGATCCGGGACGATGACGTCGACCTCGACGTCGGCGTCCACCAGGTCCCCCGCCTTCCGATCGAGGCGGGCCGAATCCCCCGTGCCGGTCCGCACGCGCCCACCGAGGATGAGGGCCTGGGCGCGCGAACGGGTCTCCGCGAGGCCACGCTCCACGAGGAGCTGGTCGAGGCGCTGGCGCGGGGCTCGAAGGGTGGATCGGCTCACCCGGCTATCGTGGCACAGCCGTCTTCATCCCGGCTCACCGGCATGTGCACGCGCCACGTCGGCGGGGCGGGACGGTGCCGCACCGGCCGCGCCGCCTGCGAGTCAGAGATTCGTGCATCGCATGCGTGCGCCCCCTGGGTGAGGCCTGCGCGCGCCGCCTGCCAGTCCGAGATTCGTGCACCAAGCGGGTTCGGAACCCCATCCGAGCTGCGTCATGCAGTAATTCCTGCCTCTCAGGCGGCACGGGCGTCGGGCGCCGCGTCAGCACCCGGCCGCGTGCCGGCGCCTGGTCCGGCGCTGCCTGTCAGTCCGAGATTCGTGCATCGCACGCCTCTGCGCGCGGCTGCTAGGGCCGCGCGCCGCCTGTCAGTCCGGGATTCGTGCACCAAGCAGGTTCCGAGCCCTTTCCGACGCTCGTCATGCAGAAATTCCTGCCTTTCAGGCGGCACCGGTGCCGGGCGCCGCCGTGCCCAGCCGCGGCCGTGTGGGGTCGGTTCGGACTGCCACCCCCTCCGCCGCTGCAAGCGCCACGTAAGCGCGGACCTGTTTGATGACGTCATGCCGGAACGATTCGTCGCGCCCACCCCAACGGCGATCCGTCGAGAGGCCACTCGTCGATCGCGAAACCTCCGGCGTCAGCTCGCCGACGACCTGCGACGGCTCCGCCTGGACGCCAACGTATCGGCGGCGGCCGTGGGTCGCGCCACTGGCCTCGACGACACCTACATCGGCAGGATCGAATCCGGCCACGCGCGCCCAAGCCTTGAGGCGCTCGTCACCCTTGGCGTCGCGCTGGGATCGGAGCTCAGCGTGCGCTACTACGCGGGCACCGGCCCTCGCCTCCACGACCGCCACCAGGCGCTGATGGTCGAGGCGTTTCTCGCGCAGCTGCCCCCGAGGTGGCGGGTCGCCGTCGAGGTTCCTGTCCTTCGTCCTGTCCGCGGAAACATTGACGTCGTCCTCCACGACGCCGCATCGCCCACCGTCGTTGCGGCGGAGTTCCAATCGGACCTTCGCCGCCTCGAGCAACAAGTCCGCTGGGGTCACGAGAAGGCCCTGGCGCTGGAAGCGGGGCTTGCGGATCCCGCGACGCCGGGCCGACTGGGCTTCGCGATCGAAGGCGAGTCCGTTCGCGCTGCACAGCTCCTCGTCCTTCGCTCCACGGCTCACACCCGCGAGCTCGCGCGCACGTTCGAGAGGACGCTCAGGGCCGCATTTCCGGCCCGGACCAGCGAGGCGGTCGCCGCCCTCTTCGGCCCGGAACCTCGCGAGTGGCCCGGGAGCGCCATCGTCTGGGTGCACCTGCACGGCTCGAAGGCATCAATCCTCCGACGGCCGCCACCTGGGATATCCCTCGGCCGATGACGCGGGCGCACTCCTGCCCGGGGGCAGGTCCTCGCCAGCGGGCTCGATGAGGGGCGCGGGCGCGGACCAGAGAGGCCAGCCCGGACTATCAGGCAGGAAATCGTGCATGGCCCGTCCGTGTGCCCGCGGTTCGGCCCACTCAAGCACGAATCGACGCCTGGCAGTCCACGTCACGTGCGCGACGCCACCCGGCGCGGGCCGCTCGTCTCGGCGCGCGCGACTTCATGCACGAAT
>CAZVDO010000074.1:3745-10053 GCA_964625345.1 uncultured Anaerolinea sp.
CGGACTGACGGACACCGGCGGCCACCCGGCGCGGGCCGCTCGTCTCGGCGCGCGCGACTTCATGCACGAATGCCGGACTGACGGACACCGGCGGCCACCCGGCGCGGGCCGCTCGTCTCGGCGCGCGCCATCTCATGCACGAAACTCGGACTGGTCGTCGGCGACGCCGACGCGGCGCCACGTCGGCCCCGGCGCCGCGCCGACGCGCGAGCCTGGGCGGCGCGTCAGCCGGTCGGTGCCCCAGCCGCGCCCGAGACGCCCGCGCCGGACGCCGACACCGTCGCGAGGGCCTCCCGGATCTGGGCCACGATGCCGGAGACGTCGAGCCTGAGGAGGCGCCGGAGGTCCGAAACCGCGCCGTGGTCGACGAACCGATCGCCGGGAATGCCGATGATCCGGACCGGCACGGACCGGAACGCCGGATCGGTGAGCCGCGCGTCCTCCATGGCCTCGAGAACAGCATCCCCGAACCCGCCGATCACCACGCTCTCCTCGAGCGTGACCACGAGCCGCTTGCCGCGTGCCTGGTCGAGGATGAGCTGGCGGTCGATCGGCTTGGCGAACCGGGCATTGATGACGCCGACCGAGATCCCGTCGCCCGCCAGTCGCTCGGCAACCTCCAGCCCGCGCATCACGATCGGGCCGAACCCCACGACGAGCACGTCCGCGCCCTCACGGAGGACCTCGGCCTGGCCAACACCGATCAGCGCCGGCTCGACCGACGGCAGGCCCAGGCCCGAATCGCGCGGATAGTGCAGCGCGAAGGGGTGATCCTGGGCGAGCCCGGTCCGCAGCAGCGCCCGCAGCTCCTGCTCGTCCTTGGGACTGGCGATCACCAGGTGCGGCAACTGGCGCTGGGCCGGGATCGTGAACATCCCCTGGTGGGACGTACCGTCCTCGCCGACCAGCCCGGCCCGATCCACGCCGATGAGCACCGGCAGGTCGTTCTGGCACACGTCATGGACGGTCTGGTCGAACGCGCGCTGGAGGAACGTCGAATAGAGGGCGACCACGGGCCGCATGCCGCCCAAGGCCAATCCAGAGGCCAGCGTCACCGCGTGCTGCTCGGCGATGCCCACGTCGATGGTCCGCTCGGGATGCGCCGCGGCGAACTTCGCCATGCCCGTCCCGGTCGGCATGCCCGCCGTGATCCCGACGATCCGCCGGTCCTCGCTCGCGAGCGCCACGAGCTCGTCGGCAAAGACAGCCGTGTAGTTCGGGGGCTTCTTCGGGGCGTCGGTGGCCGCCGCCGGCGGCGTCGCGTCGCCGTTCGAGCCGGCCCCGTGCGGCGTGCTCGCGCCCTTGGAGCCGCTTCCACCATGGGGATCGTGCGTGTCGGTGCCCGGCGCCAGGTCCATTGGCGGCAATGCGGCGCCGTGGAACGAGACCTGATCGGTCTCGGCGGGCCGATAACCGCGGCCCTTCTGCGTCCGCACGTGGACGATCACCGGACCCTTGAACTCGAGGACACGCCCGAACGTCTCGAGCAGCGCGTGGAGGTCGTGCCCGGGGACCACGCCGATGTACGTGATCCCGAGGTCCTCGAACAGCTGCCCGGGCGAGGCCAGGTTCACGACCGACCGACGCAGTCGCTGGCTCCACTCGAGCGCGCCGCCGCCGACCAGCGGCAGCTTCTCCACGAGGTTGTCGTAGGCCGACTTGCTCTGCTGCCAGGCGACGCTCAGCTTGATCTTCGAGAGGTAGGTCGAGAAGGCGCCCACGGTCGGGCTGATCGACATCTCGTTGTCGTTGAGCACGATGAGGAGCTGCGTCTGCTTGTGCCCGATGTCGTTGAGGGCCTCGAGCGAGAGCCCGCTCATCAGCGCGGCGTCGCCCACCACGACTGCGATCCGCTCGAGCCCGTGGCGGATGTCCCGGGCCGTCGCGAGGCCCTGGGCGATCGACAGGCCGGTCCCTGCGTGCCCACCGTCGAAGACGTCGTGCTCGCTCTCGGCGCGGCGCGGGAACCCGCCGATCCCGTCGATCTGGCGGAGCGTGTGGAAGCGGTCGAGGCGGCCGGTCAGGAGCTTGTGGGCATACGCCTGGTGCCCGGTATCCCAGACGAGCTTGTCCCGAGGCGATTCGAGGAGGCGGTGGAGGGCGATCGAGAGCTCGACCACGCCCAGGCTCGATCCCAGGTGCCCCCCGGTGCCGGCCACCGTGTGGATGATCGTTTCCCGAATCTCGGCCGCCAGGATGGCGAGCTGGCCCTCGTCGAGGCCGCGCAGGTCGGCGGGTCCACGAAGTCCGGCGAGGATGGAAGTCACGGGTGGTGCGCTCCAGCGGCGTTGGGTTGCGGGCGATTCGAGGCGGCGGTCGGCGGGAGTCTACCCCGCTTCGGCCGTGTGGTCGGTCGTGGCGCGGGATCGAACGGGCGCCAGGGATCTCTCCGGCGTCGTGTCGATAACGTGATACCACACGCGCGCAGGTTTCGGCAACGGCAGGCGGCGGCGACGGTGGGCCGCGGCCACGCCCTGGCGTCGGATCAGGCGGTCCGGATCTTCCAGTAGGAGTCCTTCTTCACGACCCGGCCGTCGCGGAGCGTCCACAGGTCGCAACCACGGACCTCGATCCGCTCGCCGCCGACGGTCGTTCCCGACAGCGTCCACTCCGACGCGCCCCGGTCCCCGTCCGCGAAATGCCGGTCCTGCCGGTAGCGGACGTCGGGGATCCCCTCAAAGCGGGCCGCGAATGCGGCGCGGATCGCCTCCCGGCCCTCGAAACGCTGGCCCCAGGCCTCGGGGCCCCGGGGCCCCTCGAACACGGCGTCATCGGCGAAGAACGACATGATCCGCTCGAGGTCGTGCTCGTCGAAGGCCGTCGCGATCGCCTGGAGGGCCCGGATCGTCGCGTCGTGGTCCATGTTGCACCTCACTCGAACTGCGTGGGCTTCGCCCGCAGTACGGGGCGGCTATTCGGTCTCGCGGGCGTCCTCGGGACGAACGTCGATGGTGCCGAGGGCTCCACCCGCGCGCGTGACCAGTTGCTGCACCTTGAGTTCCGCGTCCGAGAGCAGGGTGGCGCACCGTTCGTGCAACGCGACGCCCCGCTCGTAGAGGGCGATCGAGCGCTCGAGCGGCAGTCCACCCGTCTCGAGGTCGGCGACCACGCGCTGGAGCGCGGCCAGGGCGTCATCGAAGGACAGGACATCCACGGGAGCGTCGATCGGCGCCCCGTCGGCCCGGGCCGCCGGCTTGGATCGTGCGTCAGTCGGGTCGGTCACCGGGCTCCTCATCTTCACCCTCGCCCAGCCGTGCGAGGCGTGGGGCCAGGACCACGATACCGAACGCGATCCCAACAGTCCCGACGACTGCCGCGATCACGAGCACGACGAGGAGGTCGCCCACTGCCTACGCCCGACCTGACGTCGCCGGGAACTCGCCCCGCGCCACCCGCACGTCGAGCGGCGTGCCGGCTGCGGCGTCGGTGGGATCGCGCACGATGGCGCCGTCCGTCGACCGCCGGACGATCGCGTACCCGCGCTCCAGGGTGGCCCCGGGTCCGAGGGCCCCGAGCGCCGCGGCGGCCCGTGCCAGCTCCGCGTGGGCGGCGGTGGTTCGGCGGGTCACGAGCACAGGCAGGAGGTCGGCGAGGCGGCGCTCGCGGGATCGGTCCGCGGCAATGCGCTCGCGGGTCGCGCGCGTCGCGCGATCGAGGAGCTCGCCCGCTCGCTCACGACCGGCAGCGAGGCGCGTCGCCGGGTGGAGACGATCGAGGGCGCGGCGCTCCTCCGCGACGGCGCGCGAGGCCCCGGCGACGCCCCGCTCCACCGCGATGCGCATCCGGCCTGCGCCGCGGGCCAGCGCGGCCGCGAAGTCGGCCCGATCCGGCACGACCAGCTCGGCGGCCGCGCTGGGCGTCGGGGCCCGGACATCCGCCGCGAAATCGGCGAGCGTGACGTCCACTTCGTGACCCACGGCACAGACCACCGGCAGCGGGTGGGCCACGATCGCCCGGACGACGCGCTCGTCGTTGAACGACCAGAGGTCCTCCATCGAACCGCCGCCCCGGGCCAGGATGGTGAGGACCGGCGCCTCGCCCGCACGGCCCTCGTGACGAAGCTCCTCGACGTGGCGCTCCAGGCGCCGGAATGCCCCGGTGATGCTGAGCACGCTCCCCTCCCCCTGTACCTTGCAGGCCACGAGGACGGCGCGCGTGAGCGGCCAGCGACGCGCGAGGACCGTGCAGATGTCCTTCCACACCGCACCGGTCGGCGACGTGATCACGGCGATGACCGGGGGCCGGGATGGCAGGGGCCGCTTGCGGGACGCGTCGAACAGCCCCTCCTCGGCCAGCGTTGCCTTGAGCTGCTCGAACCGGATCGCGAGGTCCCCGACGCCCGAGGGCTGGAGCGATTCCACGTACAGCTGGAGCGCGCCCTGCGGCTCGTAGACGTCGATCCGGCCGTGCACCACCACGCGCAGGCCGGTCTGGGGCTGGAACGGCGATCGAACGAGGTCGTCCCGGAACCACACGCACTGGAGCTGCGCCCGATCGTCCTTGAGCGCGAAGTAGGCATGGCCGGCCGTGGAGATCGTGACCCGCCCCACCTCGCCCTCGACCCACAGGTCGCGCAGCCGCTCGTCGGCCCGGACGAGCGTGGCGATCGCCCGTGCCGCATCGCTCACGCCGAGGATCCTCGGTCCGGGCAGGCCCTCGGTCATGCGGACGACCCGATCCGTACACTGGCGCCGAGGCGGGTCGCCGGTCGCCGATGCGCAGCAGTGGGAGCGCAGGGGTGTCGCAGGACAACGTGAACATGCGGGCTCGACTTGGTGAGGCACTGCACGCGAATCGCGCAGGTTCGACGGTCGAGCATGTCCTGATCGCTCTCCCGTCGTACAGCGTGAGTGAATCGCTGCTCTCGCACTACGGGGATCGTATCCCCTCGCTCGAGCACCGGTACCTCCCGGCCATGTTCGCGGTGTCGCGAATTCCAACGTGCTCGTTCGTCTTCGTCTCGACCGCCGCTCCGTCGCGCGAGGTCATCGACCACTACGTCTCCCTCGTGCCGGAGGCGCGGCGTGACGATGTCCGCCGTCGGACCACGATCGTCGAGGTCCCGGCCGACGGGAGCAGCGTCAGCGTCGCGGGACGCCTGGCAAAGCGGGACGACCTGCTCGAGCGCATCCGCGCCATCGTGAGCGGCCGGCCGGCGCTGATCGAGCCCTGGAATGTCACGGAGCACGAAGTCGCGCTGTCCCGACTCCTCGACATTCCGGTGAACGGCACGGACCCGGGCCTTCGGCCCCTCGGCTTCAAGAGTGCGGGCCGTCGCATCTTCCGGGAGGCCGACGTTCCCGTCCCGTTCGGGATCGAGGACGTCCGGACCGTCGACGATGTCGTGGCGGCGATCATGGCCATCCGGGCGGCCCGACCGAACGCGGAGGCGGTGGTGGTCAAGCACGACGACAGTGGCGCAGGTGACGGCAACGTGGTCATCCGTGTGCCGGATGCTCGCGATGGCGCGATGGACGCGGCCGTGCGACGGACCGTCGAGGCGCTACCGGCGTGGTATCTCGACGACCTCGCGCGTGGGGGCGTCGTCGAAGAGCGCATCGCCGGCACGGAGTTCTCGAGCCCGAGCTGCCAGGTGGACGTGGCGCCGGACGGTTCCGTCCGGGTCCTGGCCACGCACGAGCAGGTCCTCGGTGGCGCCGACGGCCAGGTCTACCTGGGGTGCCGGTTCCCTGCCGCCCCCGGGTATGCCCCGGAGCTGGCGGACCATGCCGAGGCCATCGGCCGCGCGTATGCCGAGCGTGGCGCGATGGGCCGCCTGGCCATCGACTTCGTCGCCGCGCGGGGCGCCGGGGATGGGGCGTGGCGCGTGTATGCGATCGAGGTCAACCTGCGCAAGGGCGGGACCACCCACCCGTACGCCGTGCTGCGCAACCTCGTCCCGGGTCGATATGACCCCGCGGCCGGGGTGTGGATCGCCGACCGGGACGGCCGCGAACGCTGCTACAGCGCCTCGGACAACGTGGTCGACGAGCGCTGGGTGGGCGTGGCGCCGTCGCGCGTGATCGACGCGGTCGCCCGCGCCGGACTCCAGTTCGATCCGGACGCCGGCACCGGGGTGGTGCTCCACATGCTCGCGGGCCTCGCGATCGACGGGCGCTTCGGGCTCACCGCGATCGGGCGCACGTCCACCGAGGCCGCCGCCATGCACGAGCAGGTGGTCGCCGCGGTGCATTCGATCATCCGGTAGGGATCCCGCCAGCGGACTCGGCCGTCGCCTGCCGCCCCGCCAACGTCAGACGCGCGTCTGGTATTCGCCCGTTCGCGTGTCCACGCGGACGACGTCGCCC
>CAZVDO010000075.1:0-4683 GCA_964625345.1 uncultured Anaerolinea sp.
CCGTGCCGCCTCGGGACCGTGCCGCCTCGGAACTGTGCTACCGGCCGCGGGGCCCCAACGTGCGCCCGGAACTCAGTCCGAGGCGGCCTCGATCGCGCGGACCTTCGCGAGCCGGCGGACGTGGCGCGGCTCGCCCGAGAACGACGCCGCGAGGAACGCCAGTGCGCACTCGAGGGCGGGTTCCGGGCCGATGACCCGGGATCCGAGGGTCAGCACGTTCATGTCGTCGTGCTCGACCCCCTGGTGGGCGGAGTAGGTGTCGTGGCAGACCGCGGCGCGGACGCCGCGGATCTTGTTGGCCGCCACGGATGCTCCGACGCCCGAGCCGCAGATGAGGATGCCCCGATCGGCACCACCGTCCCGAATGGCGTGCCCGAGGCGCGCCGCGAAATCGGGATAGTCGTCGGTCGGATCCGAGCCGTCGCCGCCGAGGTCGGACAGTTCGAGGTCCGGCCGGGCGGCGGCAACACGCTGGAGGAGTTCGGCCTTGAGGGCGGCTCCGGCGTGATCGGCGGCAAACGCGACGCGCATCACGCCGTCACGCCCCGTGCGGTCGGTGGAGCGTGGGCACGCGCCCGCGAATCTCGCCACGAGCCACGCCGGCCGCCACCTCTGCCACGCGGTCGATCGTGAAGCCGAGCTCCTTGAAGATCGTGCCGGCGGGCGCAGAGGCCCCGAAGTGGTCGATGCCGATGATCGCCCCGTCGTCCCCGGCATAGCGCTCCCACCCGAGCGGGACCCCGGCTTCGATCGTGACGCGGGCGCCCACGGCACGCGGGAGGACCGATTCCCGGTAGGCCTCGTCCTGGGCGTCGAACCGCTCCCAGCACGGGAGCGAGACGACCCGCGCGGGCGTCCCACTCGCCTCCAGCCGCTCCGCGGCACCGACCGCGAGCTGGAGCTCGGAGCCGGTCGCGATGAGGATGATCGCGGGAGGGTCGCCGCCGGCCTCCGTGGACGCGGGCCGAAGGACGTAGCCGCCGCGACGCACCCCATCCCGGGCCTTCGAATCCGTGCCCGCGAGCGTCGGCAGCTGCTGCCGCGTGAGGGCCAGGGCCACCGGCCCGTCGCGCCGCTCCACGGCGAGCGCCCACGCCGCCGCGGCCTCGTTGGCATCGCCCGGCCGTACGAACCACAGGTTCGGGATCGCCCGGAGCGCGGCGTAGTGCTCGACCGGCTGGTGGGTGGGCCCGTCCTCGCCGAGGCCCACCGAATCGTGGGTCCAGACGTAGATCACGGGGAGTCCCGCGAGCGACGCGAGCCGCACCGAACCCCGCATGTAGTCGCTGAAGGTCAGGAACGTCGCCGCATAGGGGATGAACCCGCCGTGGTAGGCGATCCCGTTCGCGACCCCGCCCATGGCGTGCTCGCGGACCCCGAAGCGGAGGTTGCGGCCGGCCAGCTCCACCTCGAAGTCGCCCGCGCCCTTGACATCGGTCAGGTTGGATTCGGACAGGTCCGCCGCGCCACCGAACAGCTCCGGCACGGGATCCGCGAGCGCGGCGATCGCCTGCTGGCTGGCCTGGCGCGTGGCGAAGTCCTCGCCGACCGCGTAGCTCCGGAGGCCCGAATCCCATCCGGGCCGGAGCTCGCGGGCCACCCGACGCCGGAGTTCGGCCGCCTCGGCGGGGAACGCCTCGGCGTAGCGGTCCATCCGCGCCTCCCAGTCGGCGGCGAGCGCCTCGCCCTCCGGAATGGCGGCCCGGAACACCTCCAGGGCCGCATCCGGGACGAGGAACTGGGCGTCGGGATCCCAGCCGTACGCCTCCTTGGTGAGCCGCACCTCGTCGGCGCCGAGCGGCGATCCGTGCGCCTTCTGGGTGTCCTGCTTGTTCGGGCTGCCGAACCCGATGTGGGTGCGCACGGCGATGATCGACGGGCGGGCATCCCGATGAGCCGCGGCGATGGCCGCGGAGATCGCCGCGACATCGTTCCCGTCCTCGACCCGCTGGGTCTGCCAGCGATACGCCTCGAAGCGCGCGAGCACGTCCTCCGACCAGGCCATGTCGGTGGGCCCGTCGAGCTGGATGTGGTTGTCGTCGTACAGGACGACGAGCTTGCGGAGCATGAGGTGGCCCGCGAGGCTCGCGGCCTCGGACGCGATGCCCTCCTGGAGGTCGCCATCGCTGGCGATCGCATAGGTCCAGTGGTCGACGACGTCGTGGCCGGGCCGGTTGAACTCGTGGGCCAGGCGCCGCTCCGCGATGGCCATCCCGACGGCATTGGCGAAGCCCTGTCCGAGCGGTCCGGTGGTGGCCTCCACGCCGGAGGTCAGCCCGTACTCGGGGTGCCCCGGGGTCCGCGAATTCCACTGCCGGAACGACTGGAGGTCGTCGAGCGAGACGTCGTACCCGGTCAGGTGGAGCAGCGAGTACAGGAGCATCGACGCGTGGCCGGCCGACAGGACGAACCGGTCGCGATCTGGCCAGTCCGGCCTGGTGGGAGCGTGGCGCAGGAAGCGCGTCCAGAGCGTGTAGGCCATCGGGGCCATGCCCATGGGCGCACCCGGGTGGCCGGAGTTGGCCTTCTGGACGCCGTCGATGGCGAGGGTGCGGATGGTGTCGATCGCGAGCCGTTCGAGCTCAGGGGTGATGTCCCGAGGGGCGCGTTGGTTGGCAGTCACGAGGGGATCGTAACAACGGGCGCCAGTCCGGGTCCGGCCTCGATACCATCCACCCATGGCATCCGCCGCGAAACCGCGCGCCCTCGTCCTCGGAGATCTCGTCCTCGACGTCGTGCTGGCCCCCGATCGCCCGATCGAGACCGGCACGGACGTGCCCGGCAGCGTCGGGATCCGCCAGGGCGGATCGGCCGCGAACACGGCGCGCTGGCTGGCCCGCCTGGGGATCGACACGCAGCTCGTGTGCGCGGTGGGCCGCGACGGCGCGGGTCGGAGCCTCGTGCTCCAGGTGGAGCGCGACGGGGTGACGGTGCGCGCCGCTCGAGTCGCCGGGCAGCGCACGGGCCGGATCGGGGTCCTCGTGATGCCGGGGGGCGAGCGGTCCTTCGTGGCGGATCGCCGGGCCGCCCTTGCCCTGCGCCCCGACCATCTCAAGGACGCGTGGTTCGAGCGCCTCGGCGTGGTCCATGTGCCGGCGTATTCGCTCATGGGTGAGCCCATCGCCACGACGGCGCGGCTGGCGGTGGCGCGGGCCCGCGCGCTCTCCGACGCCCGCGTCTCGATGGACCTGTCCTCGATCGGCCCGCTCCTCGCGGAAGGGCGGCGGGCCGCCCGTGAGCTCGTGGAATCGGTTCGCCCCGACATCCTCTTCGCGACCGAGGCGGAGGTCCAGGCGTTCCTCGGACGCACCGTCCTGGAGGGCATCCTCGACCACACGGCGATCGCCGTGATCAAGCGCGGCGCGCGCGGGGCCCGCGTGCTTGCCCGGCAGGAGGGCACGGAGCCCCTCCGATTCGACGTGGCGACGGCGCAGGTGGCCGCGGCCGACACCACGGGCGCGGGTGATGCCTTCAGCGCCGGGTTCCTCGCCGGCTGGCTCGCGGCGCGCGCCGACGGCCGGCTCCTCCCCGACGCGCTTCATCGCGCCACCGTGGCCGGCCATCGGGCCGCGGCACGCCAGCTCACGGTCTCGAAGGTGGAGTTGCCCCCCGGATGAGCGGATCGATCCATCAGCGCCTGCTGCTCCAGCCCGAGGTCGACGCCGCACTGGCGACGGGCGCCCCCGTGGTGGCCCTCGAATCGACGCTCATCAGCCACGGGCTCCCGTACCCCCAGAACGTCGAGGTCGCCCGCGCCTCCGAGGCCGCCGTTCGGGAGGCCGGCGCCGTGCCCGCGACGGTGGCGATCCGGGACGGCCGCATCCTCGTGGGGCTCGACGACGCGGCACTCGAGGCGCTCGCCACCGCGCCGGAGGGTTCGGTGCTGAAGGCGGCCCGGCCCAGCCTCTCCGCGGCGGTGACCCGGGCCGGCTGGTCCGCCACCACCGTCTCGGCCACGATGATCGCGGCCCGTGCCGCCGGCATCCGGGCCTTCGCGACCGGTGGCATCGGGGGCGTGCACCGCGGCGCACTCGCGGGATCGGGCGGTGCGAGCGGCGGACCCGGCCCTGCCCATGGCGGATCCGCGGCCGCGGCCGGCTCCGGCCACCCTCCGACGCTCGACATCTCGTCGGATCTCGAGGAGCTCGCGCGCACGCCCATGGTGGTGGTGTGCGCCGGGCCGAAGGCCATCCTGGACGTGCCGGCCACGCTCGAGTACCTCGAGACGCGCGGCGTCCCGGTGGTCGCCGTGGGCCAGCGCGAGCTGCCCGGGTTCACCGCCCGGTCCGCCGGAGTCGACGCGCCGTGGAGCGTGCCAGATGTGGCCGCCGCGACCGACCTTGCCGCCGCGCACCTTGCGCTGGGGCTCGACAGCTCGATCGTCATCTGCGTGCCGGTGCCCGCGGACGTGGCCCTCGCCGACGACGTGGCCCGTGCCGTGGCCGACCAGGCGGCCGCGGAGGCCGATGCCGCCGGCATCCATGGACCCGCGCTGACGCCGTGGCTCCTGGCCCGCATCGCCGAGATCACCGGGGGCGCATCGGTCCGGGCCAACACGGCGCTCATCGTCAACGACGCCCGCGTCGCGGGCCAGATCGCGGCGGGCCTGGCAGCGCTCCCCCGGACGACGGGCACGTCCGGCTGACGACCCCGGGCACGCTCGCCTGACGGCGGCGGGCACGC
>CAZVDO010000075.1:4783-9588 GCA_964625345.1 uncultured Anaerolinea sp.
CCTGTTTGATATCCATCTTCCCTTCATTCGATTGCCCTCTTCCCAGGAACCCGCGCGAGTGCTAGCATTCGCGGCCCCGCACAGCGCCCTCTTCCTGGGGAGTGCCATGTCCGTCGCCGGATCCGTCCCGACCGCGCCCTTCGCCCCCGACGCCGCCGAGGCCCTGCCGGCCCACGCCCTCGAAGCCCGGGCCCTGCGCCGCGTCTACGCGGCCAAGCCGGCGCCCGTCGTGGCCCTCGACGGCGTGGATCTCGACGTCCCGCCCGGGGAGTTCTTCGGACTGCTGGGACCGAATGGCGCGGGCAAGACGACGCTCATCAAGATCCTTACGACGCTCCTCCTGCCTTCGAGCGGGGAGGCCCGGGTCTTCGGCTTCGACGTGGCCCGCGAGACCAAGCAGATCCGCCGGATCATGAACATGGTCGCCGGCGGGGAGCAGTCCGGCTACGGCATCCTCACGGTGCGCGAGCAGCTCTGGATGTTCACCCAGTTCTACGGCCTCGCCGGCGGCGAGGGGTGGCGGCGGGTCGACGAGCTGATCGAGGCTGTGGGCCTCACGGAGCAGCGCGTCCAGCGCGTCAGCACGCTGTCCACCGGCCAGCGCCAGAAGATGAACCTCGCCCGCGGGCTGCTCAACGATCCCTGGATCCTGTTCCTCGACGAGCCGACCCTCGGCCTGGACGTGTCTGCGGCGCGCCAGCTGCGCGAGCTCATCGTCGACTGGCAGCGGGCGGTCCCGGGCCGGACCATCCTCCTGACCACCCACTACATGGCCGAGGCCGACGAGCTGTGCGACCGGATCGCGATCGTCGACCATGGGCGGATCCTGGCCATCGGCTCGCCCGACGAGCTCAAGCGCCGGGTCCAGCGCGAATCGATCTTCCGCATCGAGCTCGACCGGCTCGACGGCGGCGCGAGCACGCTTGCCGCCGTGCCCGGCGTGGTGAGCGCGAGCGCCGCGGCGGAACCCGAGCCGGGCGATCGTCAGGCCGTGGTGATGAACCTCGTGCTCGAGGACGATTCCGTGCTCGGCACGGTCGTCGGCCAGCTGGCCGCCACGGGCGCCCAGATCCTCGGCCTCCGCAAGTCCGAGCCGACCCTCGAGGACGTCTTCGTGGAGCTGGTCGGACGCGGCTTCGAGGAAACCGAGGCGGCGGACGCCGAGGCGGCGCCCGTGGGCGAGCCATGAGCGCCACGACCGCCGGGCCTGCCGCCACGCCGGCCGGGCCGTGAGCGCTGCGACCGCCGGGCCTGCCGCTACGCCGGCCGGGCCGGCCGCGCCCGGAACCGCCACCTCGGCGGCGAGCGCCCGGACCATCAACCTCGTGGGTCGCGCCGGCCGGGGACCCCGTGCCGCAGCGACCTGGTCGCGCCGGCAGACGCTGCTCACGGACCTCCGATCGGTCCGGGGCCGGGCCTATCCCCGGATCATCGGGCTGGCCCGGGAGCCGTCCTGGGTGCTCTTCGAAATCCTGCTGCCGTTCCTGGCGACGTCGGCGTTCGTGTTCGTCTACCGCGCGATTGACGCGCCGCAGGCGTACATCGGGTTCGTGGTCCTCGGGGGAGCGCTGACCGCCTTCTGGCTCAACGTCATCTGGATGATGGCCAACCAGCTGTACTGGGAGAAGAGCCAGGGCAACCTGGAGCTCTACTTCGCCGCGCCCATGCACTTCATGGCGATCCTCTTCGGGATGGCCATGGGCGGCATCGTGATGAGCTCGACCCGCGCCGCCACCGTGCTGGTCATCGCGGGCCTCGTGTACGGCGTGACCTTCTCCGTGGACCAGTGGGCACTCCTGCTCGGCGTCTTCGTCCTGACGCTCGGGGCCCTGTACGGCCTCGGGATGGTCCTCGCCAGCCTCTTCCTGGTCTGGGGCCGCGAGGCCTGGCACATGGGCCAGCTCCTCACCGAACCGGTCTATTTCGTGTCCGGCCTGAACTTCCCCGTCGCCCGGCTCGGCATGCTGGGCGCCGTCGCGGTCGCCTTCATCCCGCTTGCGACCGGGCTCGACGCCATGCGCCAGCTGGCCTTCGCCGCGGCGGCGTTTCCGGCGGGCACGCCGGATCCGGCGGTCGAGGTCCTGATCCTCGTGGCCATGACCGTCGTCTCGATCTTCGGGGCACGCCTGATGCTGGCCGCCATGGAGCGCCGGGCGCGACGCGACGGGCGCCTGTCGGTGCGCTGGCAGTGAGCGCGCTGCCCGGGATCACGAGCGCGACCGGCGCCCAGCCGGTGTTCGACTTCGCCCGGACCCGTGGCCGCGGCGTGGCCGACCTGGCGAGGGCCTTCGCCGTGTCGGTCCGCCTGGGCTGGCGGCTCGAGGCGAACTGGACCGACCCGATCCTGTTCTTCATCTACTCCGTCGCCAAGCCGGTCAGCTCCGCCTTGATCCTCGTGGTGATGCTCGAGGTCATCGGCGGTCCGGCCGGGCAGGCGTTCCGGCCGTTCGTCGTGGTGGGCAGCGCCCTCTGGTCCTTCGTGATCTCCGGTGTGGCCGGGCTCGCCTGGGCGATCCTCGATGACCGCGAGCGCTATCGGGTCCTCAAGTACGTGTACGTCAGCCCGAGCGACTTCCTCGTCGTGCTCATCGGGCGGGGCGTGGCCCGCGTGGGCGTGGGACTCGCCGGCGTCGTCATCACGCTTGTCGTGGGCGTGGTCGCGCTCGGCGTGCCGTTCGACATCGGCGTCGTGAACTGGCCGCTTCTCGCGGCGACGGGCGTCCTCGGGCTTGCCGCCGTGGTGGGCCTCGGGCTGCTCATGGCCGGGGTGTGCATCCAGACGCGGCAGGAATCGTGGAGCTACCCGGAGGCATTCGCGGGGGCGCTCTTCCTCGTCTGCGGCGCGATCTTCCCGCTGTCCGTCCTCCCGGTGCCGTTGC
Source organism: uncultured Anaerolinea sp. (assembly GCA_964625345.1). Taxonomy (GTDB): domain Bacteria; phylum Chloroflexota; class Limnocylindria; order Limnocylindrales; family CSP1-4; genus UBA5189. The sequence goes on from CAZVDO010000075.1 coordinate 7,663, forward strand.
AGGCGATCGGCCTCGCCACGCCCGTCGCGTGGTGGATCGCGGGCGTCCGCGAGGCGCTCCTGCCGGGCACGCCCGGATCCATCGGCGGGGCCGGGTCCCTGTTCGAGTCGCTGGCCGGCCACGCCCAGCCGGCCGCCGGCGAGATCATCCTCGCCTTGCTGGTCACGGGAGCCCTGAGTACACTCGCCGCGGTGGCCGTGTTCCGCTGGAGCGACCATCGCGCCAAGCAGGCGGGCCTGTACGACCGGACGACCGGATCCTGATTCGGGCCGCTCCGTGGCAGCGACCGATCGAGCCCAGGAGAGGCGATGCGAATCTACGAGGGCAGCCCGCGCCAGGACTTCGAGGAGGTCCTCCGCTCCATCGGCGCCTATCTCGACATGCGGGGATTCCGGGACGTGATGGTCATGGAGGTGCCGGACGGGTACATCGTCCAGGGCCTCGCGCACGTCGGGGCATCCTCGAGTGCCTGGTCCGAGGCAGTCGGACAGGTCGAGAAGGAGACCATGACCTTCCTCGACGACGACATCGGCAAGTTCATGGACGCCGGGCTGGCCCAGCGCGGGACCGGCGCCAAGACCGATCGGGCCAACGTGGGCCGGTACGAGCACAGCTTCCGGGTGATCGGGCGCTACCTGGACGAACACCACCCGCGGGACATCTTCTTCTTCGAGCAGGACGGCGCCTTCCTGCTGCGCCTGCACCAGCAGGGCAACGCAGGGTCCCGACACGAGCTCATCGAGTTCACCCGGGACGACGTCGAAGCGCTCATCGTGCGCGGTCCGACACTGCGCATCCCGGCGCAACCGGAGGGCTCGCAGGGGGCGGGCCGTTCCTGACGAATCCAAGGAGGTCATGACATGCGTGCACTACGAACCGTTGCCGTGGCGCTGGGGGTGACCCTCGGCGCACTGATCGTCATCCCGCTCATCGTGCTGGCCGGGCTCTTCGTCTGGCTCAAGCTCACCGAGGAAGCGGACGAGGAGTCGCTCGAGCTCGACCAGGAAGGCGCCTGATCAACTCCCCGGATCCCGCTCCCGCGAACTCGACGCCCGCCGGGTCACCGGCGGGCGTTGCGCTTGGCCGGCGCGGCTGGGCCACGAGCCATCGCGTCGCCGAGATCGGGGTGCTCTTCGTGGTGGTCGCGTGGGCGGCCAACTTCATCGTGGTCAAGGCGGCGAGCCAGCAGATCCCGCCCGTGACCTTTGCGCTGCTGCGATTCAGCCTGGCCGCGGCACTCCTGATGGTCGTGCTCCGCGTGCTCGAGGGCACGGTCCGCATGCCGCGCCGCGAGGCGCTGGGGATCATGGCGGTCGGGGCCGTGGGATTCGGGTTGTACCAGGTGCTGTGGGCGACCGCCCTCCAGTCGATCCCGGCCGGCGATTCGGCGTTCCTCATCGCCGCGACGCCGGTCTTCACCGCCCTGCTGGCGGCCCGCGTCGGGTCCGACACGCTCACGCGGCGGAAGCTGGTCGGCGCGCTCGTTTCGTTTGCCGGCGTCGGCATCGTGGTGGCGGGCGGGCCGGGACTGTCCCTGGGCGCCTCGCTCGTCGGCGACCTGCTCACGCTCGGTGCAGCGGTGTGCTGGGCGGTCTACACGTCCTACGGCGCGCCGATCCTCGTTCGCCACTCGCCGCTCCGGACCACGGCCTGGGCGATGGTCGGCGGGAGCCTGCTGCTCGCCCCGATCGGGATCTGGCAGGGCCTCCAGGCGGACTGGAGCCAGGTCGGTATTGGGGCGTGGCTCGGGTTTGCCTACTCCGCGCTCCTGCCCGCCGGGGTCGCGAACGTCGTGGTGTTCCATGCGATCCGCCTCCTCGGCCCGACCCGGATCACGGCGCTCCAGTTCCTCGTGCCGTTCATCGCGGTCCTCCTGGGCGCGGCCTTCCTGTCCGAGGCGATCTCGATCGCCCAGCTCGTCGGCGG
>CAZVDO010000076.1:0-9404 GCA_964625345.1 uncultured Anaerolinea sp.
CCCTGGACGTACAGGTCCGCACCGGCGAGCAGGCCGAGCGTCACGCGGTGGGACAGGAAGCCCCGAAACGTGACCAGGTCGGCCACGTCGAGCGCCCGCGCGAGTGCCTGCGCCTGGCCCGACAGCGTGTCCTCGCCGATCCAGTCGAGATGGAGGTCGGCGACCCCGCGATCCCGGGCTCGCTTGAGGGCGCCCAGGACGACCTCGGGACCCTTGACCCGGTTGATGCTGGCGGCCACGACAAGCCGCAGGCCGATGCGCTCCTCCGCCACGGCGCCCTCAGTGCCCATGGCGCCCGCGGCGTTCGCGGCGGCCGGCTCGGGACGCTCCGGACCGAGCGGGACCACCGCGGTGTCCGGCCGACGCTGTCGCACGGGTTCGAGCGCCGCCTCGCTGCCACCGGTCACAGCGGCGGCACGGGCCGTGGCCAGCCGCGCGTGGAGGCGGCCGCGCAGGCTCCCGCCGGCGCCGTACCGAATCGCGGGAAGCCAGACGAGCTCCCCGCCCCCGACGCTCGCGACCACCGGAGCACCCGTGAACGCGCCGCCGAGGATCGCGAGCGTGCTGCCGGGACCGATCCAGAAGGCGTGGATGACGTCCGGCCTGGCCGCCCGCAGCGCCGCCAACGCGGCCCAGCGGGCCCGCAAGCGCCCCAGACGCCGCCGCCGGAGTGTCCCGAGCGCCACCACCTGCGCGCCCAGGAGCCCATAGCGCGTGCTCGGTCCAGCCTGGTCGAGGGCCACCACGGTGACCTCGTGGCGGCGGGCCAGCCGCTCCACGAGCGAGAGCAGGGCCGGAATCACGTCGTGGACCCCGTCCCGCCCCACGCCCCCCGGCACCACGATCGCGACCCGCATGACCGAACGATAGACGGGCCTCGTTGACGCTTCCGAGCCTAATCCCGATAATCTGACTCGGGATTACCGCGAGCGTCCCACCCGATCCGAACTCCGTCCCGCCGAATCACCTCGGAGCGTGATGACCACCACCCGCGAACTCGTCGCCGACCGCCGTGAGCAGTACGCCTTTCACGACGACATCGTGTACCTCCACGAGGCGAAGCGCGGCCTGACGCGGGACACCGTCGAGGAGATCAGCCGGTTCAAGAACGAGCCGGACTGGATGCTCCAGTACCGCCTCCGGGCCTTCGAGCACTTCCTCAAGCGGCCCATGCCGCTGTGGACCGACGGCCTCGACAAGATCGACTTCGACAAGATCGTCTACTACCGCAAGCCGTCCGAGCGTGAAGAGAAGTCCTGGGACGACGTCCCGGAGCAGATCAAGGCGACCTTCGAGCGCCTCGGGATCCCGGAGGCGGAGCGCAAGTTCCTCGCCGGCGTCGGTGCCCAGTACGACTCCGAGGTCGTCTACCACTCCGTCAAGGAGGAGCTCAGCAAGCTCGGCGTCGTGTTCATGGGCACGGACCAGGGCCTGATCGAGTACCCGGAGATCTTCCGCAAGCACTTCGGCACCGTTGTGCCGGCGGAGGACAACAAGTTCTCGGCCCTCAACGCCGCCGTCTGGTCGGGCGGTTCGTTCGTGTACGTGCCCAAGGGCGTCGAGGTGCCGCTGCCCCTCCAGGCCTACTTCCGCATCAACGGCGAGAACACCGGGCAGTTCGAGCGGACGCTCATCGTCGTGGACGAGGGCGCCAAGGTCCACTACATCGAGGGCTGCACGGCCCCGATCTACGCGACGGATTCGCTGCATGTCGCGGTCGTCGAGGTCGTGGCGCTGCCGGGCTCCAAGGTCCGCTACACCACGATCCAGAACTGGTCGAACGACGTCTACAACCTCGTGACCAAGCGCGCCCACGCGTACGAGCGGTCGACCGTGGAGTGGGTGGACGCCAACACCGGCTCCCGGAAGACCGTCAAGTACCCGAGCATCTACCTGCGCGGCGAGGGCGCGACGGCCGAGGTCATCAGCGTCGCCGTGGCCGGCAAGGGCCAGCACCAGGACACCGGGGCCAAGGCCATCCACCTCGCGCCGAACACCACGTCGCGGATCGTCTCGAAGTCGGTCTCGAAGGACGGTGGGCGGGCCACGTACCGCGGGCACCTCAAGGTCGCCCCGGGCTCGACCGGCGTCGTGGCCAGCGTGCGCTGCGACGCGCTCATGCTCGACGACCAGAGCCGGAGCGACACCTACCCGTACATCGACATCCAGGAAGACGACACCACGATGACCCACGAGGCCACGGTGGGGAAGATCAGCGCCGACCAGATCTTCTACCTGATGAGCCGGGGCATGACCGAGAACGAGGCCCAGAACCTGGTGATCCAGGGGTTCCTCGAGGTGTTCACGAAGGAGCTCCCGATGGAATACGCCATCGAGTTCAACCGCCTCGTGAAGCTCGAGATGGAGGGTTCGCTCGGGTGACGCCCGAGATCCTGATCGTGCCCGGTGACGTGCCCGCCACGGACTCCGGAACGGCCCGGCCTCCCCGCGCCCGGCGCCGGTCGCCGGCCGAGTTGCCGTTCACGTTCGCCGATCGCTCCCTGGTCGAGGCGCTCGTGGCGGAGCGGGCCGAGCCGGCCTGGCTACGCGACGACCGACTGGCCGCGCTCGCGGCCTTCGAGACCCTTCCGATCGAGCCCAACCAGCTCTACACGACCTACCTCGATCTCCGCGCAGCAGACCTGTTCGACGCCCGCCCGTACGTCATCGACGCCCCGGCGGGACTCGGTGACGACCTCGTCGACCTCGACCTGCCGGAGGGCGTCCACCTCGAGACGTTCTCGGCGTGGGCGGAGCGAGACCCGGCTGGGTTCCGCGCAACGCTCGAGGGTGGAGCGTCGCTCCCCGCCGACGAGAAGCTGGCCATGCTCGCGCGCGGCTTCTGGAGCCATGGCCGGCACCTCGAGGTCGCGGCCGGGGTCCAGGTTCTTGAGCCCATCGTCATCCGCTGGCGAACGGGCGCGCCGAACCGGGCTCTCGTCAGCCGCACGATCGTCCAGCTCGGTGCGGGCGCCTCGGCCTCGGTCGTCGAGGAGCAGGTTCCATCGACCGGGGAGGTCGAGTGCGCCGAGGGCCAGACCGTGCCTCAGGGCTTCTTCCATGGGACCACCGAGGTCGTGCTGGGGGCCGACGCGCACCTGTCGTTCGCCTCGATCCAGGACCTCAGCCTCGGCCAGATCGCGTTCCAGCACCGGTACGCCCGCGTCGGCGAGGGCGCCCAGCTCCACTGGGCCATGGCCCAGCTGGGCGGACGCCTCGTACGGTCCCGCGTGGACAACCGGCTGGAGGGCGACCGGAGCGCGGTCGAGCAGGTGGAGATCGTGTTCGGGACGGGCGAGCAGCTGTTCGACCTCACCAGCTACACCCGGCACCTCGGGCGCGACACCACGGGCAACCTGCTGTCGAAGGGGGCGCTGATGGACCGGGCCCGTTCCTACATGAAGGGCCTGATCACGATCGAGGCATCCGCGGTCGGCACGGATTCCTACCTCGGCGAATTCGGCATGAACCTGTCCAAGGCCGCCCGGGCGGTGGCCATCCCCTCGCTCGAGATCGACCAGCCCGACTGCCGTCGCGCCGCCCACGCCTCGTCCGTCGGCCCGATCGATGCCAGCCAGCTCTTCTACCTCGAATCCCGCGGCATCGACCCGGACGACGCCCGCAAGTTCATCGTGCTCGGCTTCCTGGAGCCGGTCGTCGCCGGCGTGCCGCTCGAGCGGGCCCGGGAGCACCTCCGCGAGCTGCTCGACGCCAAGTGGGAGGCGGGGCTCGGGGCGGACGCCGCCGGGACCGCGGCCGGTACCGCCGCCTAGGTGCGCCGGATCGACCTCCTCGCGCTCGACGAGGTGCCCGAGGGAACCATGCGGATGGCCTTCGTCGACGGCGTCGACCAGGTCATCGTCGTCCACACCGGCGGCGAGGTACGCGCGTTCCAGGGCATCTGCACCCACGAGTACTTCGAGCTCGACAAGGGCTTCCTGACCGGAGGCGGCTCAGCCGGCGAGAACGGCAGGCCGGCCGGCACCCTGACCTGCGCGCTCCACCTCTCCCGGTTCGACCTGACCGACGGCGAGGCCCTCGACCCGCCGGCAGAGGTGCCCCTCGCCCGCTACGACGTCGTGATCGAGGACGGGCGCGTCCTCATCGAGGTGCCGGATGGCCCGCTCGAGGTCAACGAGTAGCGGCGGTCCTCAGGGCTCCAGGGTGAGCGTCGAGACGATGCTCGCCTCGACGGCACCCGCCGAGAAGGGGAGCGGCACCGCCCCCCCGGACGCCCAGTCGCCGATGAGGTCGCCGTAATGGCGATCGAAGGGATTGCCACTGTTGCCGGTCGTGATCACGATCCGCGCCTCGTCGAGGGCGGACAGGTCGATCGTCAGCCGGTACGAGGGCCCGTTCGAGACCTCGAAGAGGCGGTCAAGGCCCACGCCGCGCGTGGCCGGGTCGTCGGGATCGGCAAACGCCCGCCCGGTCCGGTAGTAGTTGTTCAGCACGGCACCGTCGGCGCCGGCGACCGCCCTCGGGCCGACATCGAAGTACCACTCGAGCGGCCCGACGCCCGAGACGCCGAGCGACTGCTCGCGGAACGTGACGGTGTGCAGCCGTCCCCAGGTCCAGGTCGCCGGACCACCGACGTCGGCTCGCAGCTCGGCTGCCGTCCGATCGATCGCCGCGGAGAGCACGTCGCGCGCCCGCTCGCGGCCGGCGGTCCCGACGTCGTCCCACCAGCGACTCGAGGGATCGCCGAGGACCGCGATCAACGCCTGCCACGAGGGCGGGGCGCCGATGTAGTCGCGGGCGAGCGGCCCGAGCTCGTCCTCGAAGACCTGTCGCTGGACGGTGAACTCGGTCGCGAGATACGCCGCGCAGCCGGTCGAATCGACCGGACAGGTCCGGTCCCACGTGCGGATCCGGTCGAGCAGCAGTTGGCCATCCGCCGTGGATGGTTGGGCCGACGCCACGATGGCCGGCACGATGGCGTCGGCCCGCAGCACGTACGAGTCCATCTCGATGGCCCGCAGGTCGGCCGGCGTCAGTGAGCCCTCGGGCGCGGCGGCCAGCAGGTCCCAGATGCGCTGGGCCCGGTAGCCCGGGTCCCAGTCGTCGCCGATGAAGTACGGGTACGAGGCATCCACGGCCGCGTTGTTGGCGGTCACGATGAACCCGCCCTCGGGGTCGTATTGCCAGGGCAGCTCATCGAACGGGATGTAGCCGGTCCACTCGTCGTCCCCGGACGCTCCGTCGCGCACGCGATCCCCGGTCGGGCTGCCGGCCCGGATGGGGATGAGGCCCGGCAGCTGATAGCCGATGTGGCCGTCGACGTCCGCATACACGAAGTTCTGGCTCGGGGAGCCATACGTCGAGAGCGCCGCCCGGAAGTCCTCGAAGGTCCGTGCGGTGTTCAGGTGGAAGATCGAGGTGAAGGCGCCGTCGGCCTCCTTCGTCGAAGTCCATGAGAAGGCGAGGGGCGGCTCGTCGGCAAGCCGGCTGTCGAGGTCGTTGTAGATGGGTCCGTGCACGCTGGAGCGGACCTCGACGGTCACGTCGTCGCCGCCCGCGACCTTGATCGTCTCGGTCCGCACGTCGAACGCGCGCGACTCGCCCTGGAACAGGTAGTGCGTCGGGTCGGCCGGATCGACCGTCTCCCGGAAGAGATCCTGGACGTCCGGGCCCACGTTCGTGGCGCCCCACGCGATCCGGTCGTTGTGCCCGAGGACCACCGCTGGCACCCCGGGGAACGACACGCCGGTCACGTCGTACGGGCAGGCGGCGCTCAGGGCCCGGCAATGCAAGCCGTTCATGATCCAGACGCTGGGCATCGAGAAGCCCAGGTGCGGGTCGTTGGCCAGGAGCGCGCCGCCGGACGCCGACTTCGTGCCGCTCACGACCCAGTTGTTGGATCCGATCCCGTGGCTCCCGACGAGCCCGCCCGCCGTGTCCAGGCCCGCGAGGGCCATGACCCGGTCGCCGAGCGCCGCCACGCTCGCCCATCCCGCGGCCGTCGCATCGGTCGATTCCCCGGGCCACGGCACGGAGCCGATCCCGGTGCCGGCCGACGCGGCGGTCTCCGAGGATGGCGGCTGGGGCGTCGCACCCGCGCCGCCCGACCCCGCCAGTCCGGACGGGGTGATGACGGGGGCGGCCGGATCGTAGGCCGGGAACAGCTCGTCGGTGACCGCCGGATCGCCGAGCCGGGAATCGGCCAGGAGGCGGAAGAGCTCCTGGTCGGCATTGCCGCCCAGGTTCCACGCCTGGACCTTCTGCCACGAGGCCGAGTCGATGGGCGTCCAGGGTTCCGGCACGTAGCCGTTGATGCCGCCGGTGCCCGCGAGCAGGCCCGCGACGACGAAGGGCGTCCCGAGCGACCCCTGGTGGTCGGCGAGCCACGCGTTGACGCCGTCGGCGTACCACTGCAACGCATCGCGCACGTCCTGCGGCATGGCCGCGAGGTCGCGCTCGGCGGCCTGGTGCCAGCCGAGCGTCCGGATGAACCGGTCGGTGTCCACGCTCCCGGCTCCGAACAGCTCGGACAGCCGGCCGGCCCCGATGTGCCGCCAGACCTCCATCTGCCACATGCGCTCCTGCGCGTGCGCATAGCCCTGGGCGAGGAACAGGTCGTGCGGGTCGTCGGCGGTGATCTGCAGGATCCCTGCCGCATCCCGGCCGATCGTTGCGGCACCGCGGAGGCCGCTCACGTGGAGCGTGCCCGATGCCTGGGGCAGCCCTCTTCCCGTGAGGACACCGAGCAGCGTCACGACGGACACGACCGCGACGACCACGATCCCGACCACGAGCCGCCCGACCCACCACATGACCCTTCGCGCAGTCACGGCCAGCTCCTTCGACGTTCCGGGGGTGCCTGGATCAGCGGGGCAGCGTGACGCCGAGTCCGTCGCGAACCGCCCCCGCGAGGATGGCGTCGGCGAAGACGACGTCCGAGAGCCCGACGCCGAGGTGGGTGACGACCACGCGACCGCCCGGTCGTGGCGTTCCGGCCAGGATGGCCTCGCCGAGGGTGGCCGTCGGGTCGGGGTAGCCGTCGAACTGGCCAGCGTCGCGGTTGGCGAGGTATTGCTCGCGCTGGTCGACGAGGAAGAGGTCCGCGGCGATGGCGACCTCCGCGGCGCAGTACGTGGCGTAGTCGATCGGGATCACCGTGGCCGTCGGCGAGAGCCACGCGTTCGTCATCGCCTGACGTTCCTCGGGTGGCCCGAAGGACGCCGCGGTGATGACGACGTCGGCATCGCGGACCGCCTCCCGTGCGGTGGCCAGGACACGTACTTCGCCGATGCCGGGCGTGTGGCCCGCCTGGAGCGCGAGACGCTCGGCTCGGCCGGCGTCGCGGTCGAACAGGTGGAGCGCGCAGCCGGGCACGGTGTGGCCGATCACCGGCAGGTGCGACTGCCCCTGCACGCCCGCCCCGATCAGGGCCACGCGTGCCGGGCGTCCCTGGACGGGCGGGGCGTACCGCCGGATGGCGAGCCCGGAAACCGCTGCCGTGCGCTGGGCCGTGATCGGCCCGCCGTCCATGATCGCGACGGGCACGCCGGTCGCGGGATCGTTGAGCACCACGAGGGCGCTGATGCCCGGCATTCCGAGCTCGTTATTGGTGGCGAAGCCTGCCACCCACTTCATGCCGACGAGGTCGCCGAACAGGTCGGCGCCGCGCAGCAGCGCCGGCATCGCATGCACGAACGAGGCCGCCGGTCGCGGGTGGATGGCGATCTTCGGCGGCAGCTCGGACCCGCCCGGGGTGGCCAGCGCGACCATCACGCGCTCGGCGAGGGCCAGGCGCTCCTCGATCGGTGGCATGGCGGCCACGACGTCATCCGTGGACAGCCAGCGCAACGGGGGCAGGATCGGCGCAGACATCGCTCGCGAGTGTAGCGCCGCCTGCCACCGCCCCGACGGCCGGCGCCCGAGGGGAGTCGCCCCTCCGGCAGCAGTTCCGGCTACGATCGGGGCATGCCCACCATGGACCTCGAGCAGAGCCTCGCCAACCTGCGGCTCGAGCGCGACGCCATCCGCCTGTACGACGCGCTGGCCAGGATCGAGAAGGATCCCGCCCGGGCCGAAGCTTTCCGACGGATCGCCGGCAACGAGCGGCGCCACGCCGAGATCTGGGCCGACCGGCTCCGGGCGCGCGGCGCCACGGTGCCGCCTGCCGGCGGCCCTCGCGTGCGGGTTCGCCTGATCATCGCCCTCGCCCGGCTCTTCGGCACGCACGCCGTCCGCGACCTCGTCATGGCCCTCGAAGGCGACGAGGAGTCGCTCTACTCGGCCCAGGACATGCCCGAGGTGGAGGCGATCGCCGACGACGAGCGGGAGCACGCGGAGATCTGGCGCCGGATCTCGGACCACCGCGACCGAAGCGCGGGAGCCACGAAGGGCGACGCGGCCGCCCCGGTGCTGGCGCACGAAGTGATCGCCGGGCACGCGGAGGTCTCGGAATCGATCTCGGATCCGGCGGAGATCGCCACCCGCGAGCGCTGGCACCGGGCCGGCCGATCGGGCACCCTCCGGGCGGTGATCTTCGGGGTGTCGGACGGGCTCGTCTCGAATCTCGCCCTCGTGATCGGTGTTGCCGGTGCAGGGACCGCCGCCGGAACGTCGGGCAACTTCGTCCTGCTCGCCGGCATCGCCGGCCTCCTTGCAGGAGCGTTCTCGATGGCGGCCGGCGAGTACATCTCCATGCAGTCGCAGCGCGAGCTCTTCGAGCGCCAGATCGCCCTTGAGCGGGCCGAGATGGAAGCCATGCCCGAAGAGGAGGAGGCCGAGCTGGCCGCCGTCTACCGGTCGAAGGGCTTCACGGCGAGCGAGGCGCGCACGATCGCCGACCGCATGTTCGCCGATCCCCAGCACGCGCTCGACACCCTGGTCCGCGAGGAGCTCGGCCTGGACCCGGACGAGCTTGGCTCCGCCTGGGGCGCGGCGGGTGGGTCCTTCGTGGCGTTCGCGGTCGGCGCGGCCGTCCCCGTCCTGCCGTACCTCATCACGTCCGGGACGGCCGCCTTTGTCGCGGCCCTCGCCGCTTCGTTGGTCGCGCTCTTCCTCGTGGGCGCGGGCGTGAGCCTGTTGACGGGCCGCAGCCTCGTGTTCTCCGCAGGTCGCCAGGTGTTCATCGGCGCCGCCGCGGCGGCCGTGACCTACCTCGTCGGCAGCCTCATCGGCGTGTCGGTCGCCGGCTGAGATGCGAGGGCTGCTGGTCGCCGCATTCGTGGGCAGCGTCATCCTCGGATACACCGTGTTCTGGTGGCACTGGCCGCTCATCCTCGGCGGCGGTGCGGCTGCGACGCTCGGCGGGTTGACCTGGCTCGGCACGCTGGCCCGGGGCAGCGATCGGATCCGCGACGACGAGGCCTGGCGGGCCGCGAACCCCGACTTGGAGGAGCCGCGGCCCGAACCTTCCGAGGTCGCGCTCCGACCTGCCGGCGCCGACGACG
>CAZVDO010000077.1:0-9287 GCA_964625345.1 uncultured Anaerolinea sp.
GCCTCCAGTGCTATGAGGGCCTGGACGTCAACACGGCCGTCTACGAGTGGAACTATCCGCGCCAGATGCTCGAGATCCGCCTGCTCGAGGCGCGCGGGGAAGGGGAGCGGGCCACGGCCCACGACATCTTCGCCCCCGAGTTCCTCATCAAGCGCCCGCTGCTGCAGGCGCTCGAGGCCGGCGCCGACGGCCGCGCGCCGGTACTCCTCATCGACGAGATCGACCGCGCGGACGAGGAGTTCGAGGCGTACCTGCTCGAGATCCTGTCCGACTTCCAGGTCACGGTCCCGGAGATCGGCACCATCCGGGCCGTTGAGCCGCCGCGGGTCATCCTGACCAGCAACCGCACCCGAGAGGTCCACGACGCGCTCAAGCGCCGCTGCCTCTACCACTGGATCGACTACCCGTCGGCGGCCAAGGAGTTCGAGATCGTGCAGGCCCGGGTGCCGGCTGCGCCGGAGGCGCTCGCGCGAGCGGTCGTGGCCTTCGTCCACCGGCTCCGGGGCGCCGACCTGACCAAGGTGCCCGGCATCGCCGAGACGCTCGACTGGGCCGCGGCCCTGATGGCCCTGGGCGCGGCGGAGCTCACCCCCGAGCTCGTCGACGAAACCCTCGGGGTCGTCCTCAAGTACGAGGAAGACATCCGCCAGGTCCGCGGCGAGACGGCGCGCACGTACCTGTCCGAGGCCGCCGCGGGCGGCTGACCGAACCGTGCCCAGCGACCCGGCCATCGTTCCGAGCGGTCCGCGCGAGGCGATCGACGGACACCGCGTGCTTGCCCGCGCCGTCGGATTCGGACGCGCCCTGCGGCGGGCCGGCCTGGCGATCGACCTCGGGGCCGAGATCGACTTCGCCCGCGCCCTGCAGGTGATCGACATCGGCGATCGCGAGGTGGTGCGGGCCGCGGGCGCGGCCGTGTTCACGCGGCGGCGCGACGACCGGCCCGTCTACGACCGGGTCTTCGACCACTACTGGCGCCGGCGATCGCTCCAGCCGAACCTCGAGGCGCCCGGCACCGACGAGCGGCCCGAGGCCATCCCGACCGACCAGGCGGAACCACAGGACCAGCCGATGCCCGGGGACGAACGGGCGGAGCAGCCCGAGGATCGCCAGGGCATGCCCATCCCGACCGAGGGCGATGCCGAGGACGAAGAGGACGCGCCGGACATCGTCACGATCTCGCAGGACGCATACAGCAAGTCCGAGACGCTCCGCCACCGCGACTTCGACCGGATGACGAGCCAGGAGCTGCGCGATGCGGAACGCCTCGTGGACCTCCTGACCCCGAACCTCGAGCTGCGTCGGACGCGCCGCTACGAGCTCCATCCGCACGGTCGCCGCCTCGCGCCGCGCGCGATGTTCCGGCGCAACCTGGGGACCGGCGGCGAGATCCTCGACTGGGTCTGGCGCCGTCCCGTCCGTCGGCCGCGTCCGCTCGTGGTCCTGTGCGACATCTCGGGTTCGATGGAACGCCACTCGCGCCTGCTGCTCCGGTTCGTGCAGGCCCTGTCCTCGACCTCGGCCGTGCGAACCGAATCGTTCGTGTTCGGCACGCGGCTGACGCGGGTCACCCGGATGCTCAAGGACCGCAATCGGGATCGCGCGCTCGCGCGCGTGGCGGATGCCGTCACCGACTGGGCCGGCGGGACGCGGATCGGCGAATCGTTCCGGGATTTCAACCAGCGCTGGGCCCGGCGCACGCTGCGCACGAGCGGCGTGGTGATCGTGGTCTCCGACGGCTGGGACCGGGGTGATCCACGCCTCGTGGCGCAGGAAACGGCGCGCCTCCGCCGCAACTGCCATCGGCTTGTCTGGCTGAACCCGCTTGCGGGTACCCCCGGCTACCAGCCTCTCGCCGCGGGCATGCGGGCGGCGTTCCCGTACATCGACGACTTCCTGGCTGCCGGGACGGTGGCGAGCCTCGAGCGCCTCGGCGAGATCCTCGCGGGTGGCCGGGCCTCGGACACCAGGCGCGGCAGCGAGGCCGCGGCGCACATGGACCCGGCGCCGGCAGCGACGCTGACGCTGCCGCCACGGGTCGCCCGCGTCCCCACGGATCCCGGTATCGCCCGTCCGCTCGGCCGCTGACGCACCCGCGCCGCCGACGTTGGGGGCGCGTCACCGGCTCGTGCCACTGCGGCAATGCCGCCCGGCCCACACGGACGCTCACGCGTACGATGGCGCCATGCGTGACCTCATCGACACGCTCGATGCCTGGCAGCGGCAGGGCACCTCAGCCGGGCGTGCGGTCGTCGTCCGGACCTTCGGGTCTGCCCCGCGCCCCGAGGGTGCCGTCCTGCTCGTGGCCGACGACGGGCGCCTGGTCGGCTCGGTCAGCGGCGGATGCGTGGAGGGCGCGGCCGCCGAGGAGATCGAAGCGGCCCGCCGGAGCGGGCACGCGCGCGTGATTCGGTACGGGATCAGCGACGAACAGGCCTGGGACGTCGGGCTGGCCTGCGGCGGCACGATCGACGTCCTGGTCCAGCCCGGCATTCCCCGTGAGGCTGTGTCGGCCGCTCGTGAATCCCTCGGACCGCGGGGCCGCGGGCGGGCCGTGGTCACGCCGCTACCGGCGGACGCGCCGCCTCCCTCCTTCGGTCCGCACGAACCCGGTCCGGGCGCTCCGCCGATCCCGCCCATCGTCGTGGCGGAGGACGGCGCCCTCGTTGCCGGCACGTCGGGTTCGGCCTCGCTCGACGCAGCCCTTGCAGACGCGGCGGCGGCGATCCTGCGGGACGGACGATCGCGAACCGTGGAGATCGAGCGTCGTTCGTACTTCGTGGAGGCCTTCCCCGTGCGCCCGCGCCTCGTGGTCGTCGGGGCTGTCGAGGTCGCGAGGTCGCTCGTCCGGTATGCAGCGGAGCTCGGCTATGAGACCGTGGTGGTGGATGGCCGCGCGTCGTTCGCGACCGCCGAGCGCTTTCCGGACGTCGATCGGCTGGAAGTGGCCTGGCCGGACGAAGCCTTTGCTTCGCTGGACGTGGGCCCGAACGACGCGGTCGCGATCCTCTCCCACGATCCAAAGTTCGACGAACCCGCGATCGTGGAAGCCGTCCGGCGTAAGGCCCGCTACGTCGGTGCCGTCGGTTCGCGCAAGACCCAGGCCGACCGGCGGCTGCGGCTCGCGGAGGCCGGGCTGACTGCCGCGGAGATCGACAGCGTGCACGGACCGATCGGACTCGACCTCGGCGGGCGTGACCCGGCCGAGACGGCGCTCGCGATCATGGCCGAGATCGTGGCCGCCCGGCGTGGCGGTTCGGGCGAGCCGATGCGCGAACGGCTGGCAGCCTCCGCATCCCGGTGACGCCTCGGACCGCCGCCATCGTGCTGGCGGCCGGGTCCGCGAGCCGGTTCGGGGGCGGCAAGCTGCAGGTCCGGATCGATGGCCGGCCCGTCCTCCAGCACGTGCTCGACGCCGTTGCCGAGGCCGGCCTCCCGGACGCGATCCTCGTCGTCGGACCGGATCACCACGCCCTCCTCGACGACCTCGACCTCAGGGCGGCGCGGGTGGTGGTCAACCCCGACCCTGCCCGCGGCCTGAGCAGCTCCCTGCACGTGGGCTGGCGTGCGGCGATGGGCGATCCGGACGCGGGCGCGGCCGGCTCGGACGGTCCCGACGCTGCGCTGATCGTCCTCGGTGACCAGCCCCTCATCGAGGCGGACGTGCTCCGCGCGATCGCGGCCATGCCCCTCGATGCGAGCCGCCCGTTCGTCGCGGCCGCGCACGAGGACGGGAGCCGGCACCCGGTCCGGATCGAGGCCTCGGCGGCTTCGCTCGTTGCAGGCACGCGGGGCGATCGTGGGCTCGGCCCGCTGCTGGATCGAGATCCCGCGCGCGTGCGGGTCGTGCCCGTGGCCGGTGCCAGCCCCGACCTCGACCTGCCGGGCGACCTGGCTACGGTGCTGGCTGCGCGCTGGCGCCGCCGCGTCCGCGACAACGCGGCCCAGGTGGAGCGGATCCGCGAGGCGTCGGATGGGCACGACTTCTACGCCTCGGTGAGCCGGATGTTCGTGGCCGACCCGGACCGGACGGATGATCCAGTCCTCGATGCCCTGCTCGAACTCGCCGAGCCGACCGCGACCTGGCTCGACGTGGGCGCCGGGGCCGGCCGCTACGCACTGCCCCTCGCGCGGCGGGTCCGGGAGGTGGTTGCGGTCGACCCGTCGCCATCCATGCTCGACGGACTTCGGGAGGGCATGCGCGCGCCCCGTATCGACAACGTCCGGCCCATCGAAGGCCGCTGGCCACCGGACACCGCGCTTCGCCGCGACCTGGGTCCGGATCCGATCGCCGACGTCGCCCTCATCGCGCATGTCGGGTACGACGTCGAGGACATCGGGCCGTTCGTCGCGGCGCTCGAGCGCGCGGCGCGGCGCACCTGCGTGGCGATCCTCATGGACCAGAGCCCGGCGGCGGTCGCCGAGCCGTTCTGGCCGCTGGTCCACGGCGAGGTCCGTGCGGCACTGCCGGCGCTGCCCCTGTTCGAGGAGCTGCTCGCCGCACGCGGCCGCGATCCCAACATCCGCTGGCTGACCGCCGAGCGCCGGGCGTGGCGCGATCGCGACGAGCTGCGGACGTTCCTGCGCCGCCAGCTTTGGGTTCGGCCAGGGAGCGCAGCGGATCGCCGGCTCGACGAGGCGATGGCGGCCCTTGTCCGAACCGGCCCCGACGGCGAGGTGCGAATCACGACCGCTCCTGAACTCCGGATCGGGCTGGCCACCTGGGCTCCCGCCGCCGCGCGTTGACGGCCCCGGCACGGCACTCGATACTCGGGCAACGGCGACGGCCACGGGCGCGTCGCCGGGCGGTCGACGTCGCGGGTCGGGCCGGCAACGAGGCGATCACCACACGGAGGCCGACCCCATGGAGTTCTCAGGCAGCGTCGACATTCCCGCGTCGCGCGAGGACGTCTTCGCGTTCGTGACCGATCCCAACCGGGTTGGCGCGTGCGGCCCGGGCGTGGAGTCGATCGAGATCATCGACGCGACGCACTTCCGGGCCAGCGCCAAGGTGGGCGTGGGCTTCATCACCGCCCGATTCGTCGTCGACCTCGAGATCACCGAACAGCAGGCGCCCGACATGGCGATCATCCGCGCCCGAGGGCAGGCTCCCGGCAGCGCGGTCGATGCCCTGGGCCGCATGAACCTGGTCGACGGTCCGGAACCGAACTCCACCACGATGCTGTGGGCGGCCGAGGTCACGATCAGCGGCATGATCGCGAGCGTCGGCTCGCGCCTGGTCGAGGGCACGGCCAACAAGATGATCGGCCAGACCTTCGACTGCATGCGGGCCAAGCTCAGCGCCGACGCCTGAGGGGCGTCTCGGCATGGAGATCGTCAGCCGGGTCGTCGGGCCGGTACGCACCAACGTCCACCTGCTCGGGGATGCGCGCACCCGTGAGGCCATCGCGATCGACACGGCCATCCCGTCGCTGGCGTGGATCGCGGACGAGCTGCGCGCCCGGGCGTGGACGCTGAAGCTGATCGTCACCACCCATGGGCACTGGGATCACTTCGGCGAGAACGCCGCCGTGGCGGCCCATACCGGGGCGCCGATCGCCGTGCATCCCCTCGACGCCCATCGGTTGACGAACCCGCAGCCGCTATGGGCGCCGTTCGAGATTCCGCCGTGCGTGCCCGCGGTCGAGCTCGCCGAGGGCGGCGAGATCCGGTTCGGCGACATCCGCCTGACCGTGCTGCACACGCCAGGTCATACCGAGGGCTCGGTTTGCCTCTGGTCCGCGGACGACGGCGTCCTGCTCTCCGGTGACACCCTGTTCGCGAGCGGATGGGGCCGCACGGACCTACCCGGCGGGTCCGCGGCGCAGCTCGTCGAATCCCTGGCCCGGCTCGCCACGTTCGACGATCCGCTTCGGGTCCTGCCCGGTCACGGCGCCCCGACGACGATCGGCCGCGAACGCCCGCTCCTCGAGCTCATCGCCCGGGAAGGACGGCTGCCCACCTGACGGTCGCGAGAGCGGCGTGGCCGCCCGCCCGTCGGCGTACGCCTTACGGCGCAATCTCCGGACCGAGCGCCTTCTTGTAGTTCGCCGCGGTGCGCGTGCGCCGGAACCCGAGGGCCTCGTACAGGCGGACGGCGCCGCTCAGGTTCTCCGCGTCGGCCCCGAGCGCCGCCTCCGCGAGCCCGAGCGCGCGCAGCCGGACCATCGCCCGGGTCATGAGCGCGGCAGCCAGTCCGCGTCGGCGCCACGGCCGGCGGACCGAGACGTGCTCGAGCCAGCCGCGCCGGACCCCGAGCCGCTCGTTCTCGTCCGGGAAGACGAAGGTCATGACCGAACCGGCGACCTCGTCGCCGTCCCACGCGACATCCCACAGGCCGGTGTCGAGGTCCGGCTGGGCGTACCAGCTCACGAAGTCGGCTTCGGTTCGCCGGGTCGGGTCACGGTGGTCCTGGAAGGCTTCCACGTCGGCATCCCAGATGCGCCGGTGATCCTCCGCACGCACGGGCCGGATCGTCAGGCCGGCAGGCAGCGGCACGTCCTCGATGGGGTCGGCAAGCGAGCGGATCATGACGATCCCGTAGCCGTCGACGTGATACCCCAGCGCATCCGCGAAGGCCGCCGTGCCCTCGACCTCGAGGTCCGCCCAGCCGGCGAAGAGATGCGGCAGCTCGCTCGGACCGCCGATGCCGGCGCCGAGCTGCGCCCGGACGTGCTGCTCCGCCCACCCCACGAGCGCACGACCGAGCCCCCGGCGCCGGAGTTCGGGCAGGACCCACGGCTCGAGATGGTGGAAGACGCGCTCCCCGCGCAGTCGCCATGCCACCTGGGCGGCGCCGATCAGGCGGCCCTCGCGCTCCACGAGGACCACGTCGCGCGCCGGGTCGAGGCCAGCCGGATGCCGATAGTCGTTGTCGAGGGCCGCCACGCTCGGCAGCCAGTCCACGCCGTCATGGAGGTTCACGGCGGAGATGAGCTCGGCGAGGGCTGGGAGGTCCTGCTCCAGGTCCAGCCTTCGCACCCGAACCCCATCGATGCGCGGAGCCGGGCCGGGCAAACTCACGCTGTCCGACGGCGTGGTCATCGTTGCCTCCCGTACTTGGCATCCATGGCCCGTCCGACGCTGCGCGTCACGCTCGTCCACCGTCGGCGCTCGGCCTTGCGAGCCACGGCGTCGCCGGCGAGCTCTGCCCGGCGCGCTTCTCGTTCGAGCTTCCGCATGGCCCGGAACCGATCGGCATCGAGCTCGCCCGAGGCAAGGGCCGCCCGGACGGCGCAGCCGGGCTCGGATTCGTGGCGACAGTCGCGGAATCGACACGCGCTCGCCGCGACGTGGAAGTCCTCGAACGCCGCCGCGACCCCGTCGCTGTCGAGGATCCCGAGCTCGCGCATGCCCGGGGTATCGATGATCAGCCCCTCGGCAAGGGGGACCAGCTGCCGCCGGGTGGTCGTGTGGCGCCCGCGTGCATCGTCCTCGCGGATGCCCGCGGTGGTGAGGAGCTCGTGCCCGGCCAGGGCATTGACGAGGGTCGACTTCCCGACGCCCGATGAGCCGATGAAGGCTACGGTCCGGCCGGGCGACAACTGCCGTCGGACATCGTCCAGGCCGGCCCCGGACACCGCGGACGTGGCCACGACCTCCACGCCCACGGCGACCGCCTCCACTGCGAGCCGATGGCCGGAAGGATCCTCGTCGAGGTCCGCCTTGGACAGGAGGATGACCGGCGTGGCCCCCGATTCCCAGGCGACGGCGAGGTACCGCTCGAGCCGTCGCAGGTTCAGCTCGGCATTGAGCGACGTGACGATGAAGACGACGTCGACGTTCGCGGCGATGACTTGCATCGTCGCGTCATGGTCGGATGGGGCTCGCCGCACCAGCGCCGTGCGTCGCGGAAGCAGCGCGTGGATCGTGGCGGCGTCGGGTCCAACAGCGGCCGCGACCCAGTCGCCGACGCTTGGATACGCGCGCGCGTCGCCCGCCGCCGCGTGGCGGAGCCGGCCGCTGATCTCCGCGGGCCACGGACCGACGCCGTCGTGGATGAGGTAGCGCCCGCGCTCCTCGGCCAGGACGCGTGCCGGTCGTCGCCCGGCGGCGGCGTGCGCATCGAACGCCGCTTGCTGGACCGCGCCCCAGCCGAGGCCGGCGAGCCCCGGGCCGTGCACGGCGTTCATGCGATCACCGGCGGGTCGAGGTCGCCCAGTGGATCGGGCAGGCCGGGCCCGAAGGGTCCGGCGACGTACTCGAAGGATTCCGAGACGATCCGGTAGCCCATCGATTCGTACAGGTCCACGGCGTGGTTCGGGTTCCGGAGGTCGACACCGAGGCCCGCGCAGGTTGCACCGGCCGCAGCGACGCGCCGGATGCTCCGAGCCAGGAGCGCCCTCGCCAGCCCGCGCCGCCGGTACTCGGGTTGCACGGAGATGCCCTCGGTCCAGCCGATCCGCGATCCGTCCGGCTCGACCGCGTCGAGGTAATTGAGGATCTGGCCCGCGATCCGTTGTCCGTCAAAGGCAACCTGCCACAGCTCGGGCGAGAAGGACGGATCGTTGAGGAACGCGTCGTACTGCGCCTCGGTCGGCGCCTGTTCTCCCTCGGTATCGGCGAAGGCCCGCGCGGACGCTTCCCACACCGCACGGTGCATGGCTCGATCGCCAGGATCGATGGCGTGCACCTCGAACGGCTCGGGCAGGGGGACGTCGGGCACGTCGCCGACGGTCGGGCGGATCAGCTGGGCGCCGTGGCCGTCGAGCCGGAACCCGCGGCGCTCGAGCAGCGTGCGCTGGACCGTGTCGCGTCCGGAGACGAAGACCCGGAGGTTGAGCGGCCGGCCGTGCGTCCGGGGCAGGTCTCGCGACAGCTCGCGGGCTCGGCGCACGGCGTGCTCGATGAGGACGTGCTCGACGCCGCCGCCGCGCGCCTCGGGCACGATGTTGAGGATCGATTCCACATGGGCGTCGCCGCTTGCGAGCTCCGCGAGCGACGCGCGGGCGTAGGCGACCACGGCCCCGTCGAGCTCAATGACGGCACAATCTCGCGGCAGGGCCGCCTGGTCGAGGTGTCCGTAGTGGTTGTCCATGTCGGCCACGGTGCCGAGCTCGCGGTCGCCGTTGTCGGCGCGGACCGCGGCGGCGACGCGGGCCATGGCGGGGTGGTCCTCCGGGCCGCGATAGGCCCGGAGGACGATGGTCTGAGCGGCGAAACCGGCCATCACCCGACTCGCTTGAGCTTGCCGGTGCGCTTCGCGTACCGCTCGGCGCGACCGAATGCCCAAAGGCCGAACGGGATGAGCACGATGCCCATGACCACGAGCGGCCAGATGTCGCCGA
>CAZVDO010000078.1:0-5499 GCA_964625345.1 uncultured Anaerolinea sp.
CGTGGACTCAGCGCCGATCCGCAAGCGGGCGGCGGCCGCGCCGCGTTCCGCCTGAACCTGATGCCCGACGCGCCGCGGCATGAGCTCGGCGAGATCGACGAGGCGGCGCTCGTGGTCGCGCGCCTGCTCGAACGTGCCGTCGCCGATGCCGAGCAGCGCGGCTCGGAGCGATGGGCCCGGTACCTGGCGCCCCTCACGGATCGATTTCGCGACGACCCGATGGGCGGGCTCCGGAGCGCCTCGCGCCGGCTGCGCGCCGCGTACGGGGCCCGCGATTCGATCCGCGACGACCTCTCGTGGGACATCACGGAGCCGCTCCTCGACGCCCTCGATCGGCTCATCCGGATGCTCAACCGGGAGGCTGCGCGGCGCGACTAGCTCGTCAGGGCAGGAGCGGGTCCCCGGAGACGGCGCGGCCTAGTAGATCCAGGGCAGCAGGCGCCGGGTGCGTGCCGCATACGCGGCGTATCCGGGATACCGCTCGCGGAGCCAAACCTCCTCGCGACGGCGCTTCAGGTCGAAGAAGACGAGGAGCGCGAGCGCGGCGGCGAGCGCCCAGGGCGACATTCGGACGACGGCCCACCCGATCGCCCCGAGCACGAGGCCTCCGTAGACGGGATGGCGCGCGAGGCGGTAGGCACCGGTCTCACGCAGGCGCGATTCGTCCTTTGGGTGGGGCAGGGCGGTGAGGGCGTCGGCATCCCGAAGGCCGCGGAGCCCGCCGATCGCGAGGGCGAGGCCGCACGCAATCAGCACCGCGCCGGACCCCGTTGCAACCGCGGCCGCAGCGGGCGCCATGGCGCCGGGCAGGAACCACCCGGACGCGGCAACGAGGGCGAACAGGACCGCCTGGATCGCGACCCAGCCCTCGCCGCGCGGGCCGAGCGCCGGCAACCTCGACATGCATCGATGGTACGGCTCTCGGGCGAGCCGGCGGGGAGCGCGCCGGTCCGGACGGCGGTGCGATCCGGAGCTCGTCGCTCGAGAACGCCTCGCGCAGGAACCGAGACGGGGCGGCCGGGTCGTACACGAGGCAGAGGGAGCGTCGGGCGCGCGTCCAGGCCACGTAGGCGAGACGGCGCTCCTCCTCGAGCGCGCGGTCGGGATCCTCGGCGTCGGCGATGGACCGCGCGCTCGGAAAGCGGCCCTCGTCAAGGCCGATGACTGCAACGTGGTCGAACTCGAGGCCCTTCGTCCCGTGGGCCGTGGCGAGGGTCAGCAGGGCGTCGTCGCGACGAAGCGCCGCCAGGCGCGTGCGGACGTCCTCGACGGCGGCGCGCAGCCGGGCGAGATCCGGGTAAGCGGGCGCCCAGGCGAGGAGTGCCGTGGCGCCGCTCGCGACGTCGGGCCCGGCAGTCCGGGCGACGCGGGCGAGCGCGGCGAGCAGGGGAGCGCCGCCGGCCCCGGCGTTGGCAGTGTCGAGCGTCCGTGCCGCGGCGTCCATGGCCGGATCGATCCCGGGGGCCTCGATGGGCAGGTCCACTCCCGACGCCCGGAACGGCTCCGAACGGTCGAGGGCGACCATGACCGCGGGGAGCAACTCGCGATTCGTCCGTGCGAGGACTGCCCGTGTCGATCCGTCGTCCGGCCAGGCGCCGAGAATCCGGTCGAGCGTGCGTTCCGGCTCATCCGCGGTTGGCACGAGTGCGAGCCGCCCGGGTGCCTCGGGTCGGGGGCGGATCGCCTTGGCAAATCGTTCGCGGTTGTGCTCCACGAGGCGAACGGCCCGGTCCAGGACCACGGCCGGGCATCGATAGTTCACCTCCAGGTCGACCCGACGGAGTCCCGGGAGCGAGGTCTCCGCGAGACCCAGCAACCGACGGACGTCGGCGAGCCGCCAACCGTAGATGGACTGGTCGTCGTCGCCAACCAGGAAGATCCGGTTCGCCGGTGCCGCGAGCAGCAAGCCAATGCGTAGCTGGGACCGGTCCAGGTCCTGTGCCTCGTCGACGAGCAGCTCACGGCATCGGGCTCGCCAGCGCTCGAGGACGTCGGTGTCCCGTTCCAGCAACCGCAGCGCCCGGGCAACCAGGTCGTCGAAGTCGAGCCCACCCCGGGCGGCGATCTCCGCTTCATACCGGACGAAGGCGCGGGCCGTGGGTCCGGCGTTGGGGTCGGCGGCGATGGCTGCCGGCTCGACGCCGAGGTCCAGCTTCAGCCGCGAGAACACCGAGTCGAGCCGTGCGAGTTCGCCTGACGACGCGGTGGGCCAGAGCGCCCGCAGCACGTCCGTGCGATCGAGGAGGGGCGCCACCGACTGCCCTGCTTCGCGCAGGATCTCGAGCCCGAGCGCATGGAACGTCCGGATCCGGACGCCGCCCCCGGCTGGGACCGATGCACCGACCTGGGCCGGGATCGCCGCCGCCACGCGTTCGGTGAGTTCCTCGGCGGCGCGCCGGTTGAACGTGAGCGCCGTGATCGACGAGGGGCTCACGCCCTCTGAGACGAGCCAACAGATGCGCGCGACGAGGGTCGTCGTCTTGCCGCTGCCCGCCGGCGCCACGCACAGCGTCGGGCCCGATGCTGCGGTGGCCGCCGCCCGCTGGTCCGGCGCGAGACGGGCGAGGCGCTCGTCGATGCCGATCGTGTGCGTCATGAACGATCATGGCATCCCTCGATCACCTCGTAGTTGGCCGCGCGTGCCGCCGCCGCGCCGCCAGTCGCGGTCACGCGCCATGGACGCCTGATCCCCCAGGCGGCTGTGTTGGGGACGGTCCGTCGGCAGTACGGATGCCCAAGGTGTCGTCCGGTGCAGTCGGCCGTCGAATCGCCGGTGCGCGGAGTCACCAAGAACCGCCATAGGTACTGGTACTCCGCGCCAGCAGCCCTACGATCACGGCGTAATCGAATAGTCGACCGGACGACCACCCACGTCGCGCCGCAATCATCTCGACCCCTTGTTCATCCCTCTTCGTGGGCCCCCGACTTCCGGCGGCATATCGACCCGGCGCGCATCTGCGTGCCGGGACTTGCTCGTCCCACTGGGGGTGGAATCGAATGTCCCGCGCGGTCGGTTCGTCGTTGCGCCTTCGGGCGTTCGCGTTCTTCCAGGTGGCGCTCATCGTCGGTTCGATGTTCGCGCCGATTGCCTCCTTCGGGGCCGATCCCGCCCCCGCTCCCGACCCGACCCCCAGTGCCACCGCGCCCGAAACGATGCCGGACCCGACGTCGCCGGCGGCAACGCCGACGCCCGGGGCCACGCCCGACCCGGCACCAACGCCGGAGGTCACGCCCGACCCAGCCCCCGCGCCGGATCCGGGTCCCGAATCGCCGTACATCGTCACGTTCACGATCGGCACATCCGACGCCACGCAGGCTGCAGTCCTGGCCGCGGCCGGGGCGACTTCCGATCAGGCGATCCCGCAGCTGCGGATGCACGCGGTCACCCTGACTGACGCCGGAGTTGCAGCCCTGTCCACCGAACCATCCGTGCTCCGTGTCGATGCCGACATCGTTCGGGCGGCCGAAGCGGTGCCGGGCGATCCTGGCTACGCGGCCCAGTGGGCGCTGTCGCGGATCGGATGGGACCTCGCGTACGACAGCGTGACCACGAGCGGCACTGCCGTGGTGGCGCTGCTCGACACGGGCGTCGATGCCTCGCACCCCGACCTCGGAGGCGCGCTCGTAACCGGCACGTCGGTCCTCGACGGCTCGGCCGGGACGAGCGACCCGAACGGCCACGGCACGGCGCTCGCCGGGATCATCGCGGCCGTCACGGACAACGGCATCGGGATCGCGGGCGTCGGGTACGCCGGCGTCCGGGTCATGCCGGTCACCGTCCTCGGCGCCGATGGCACCGGACAGGACAGCGACATCATCACGGGCGTCCTGTGGGCCGTCGATCACGGCGCCGACGTCATCAACATGTCGTTCAGCAACCCCGGGTACTCGCTGTCGCTCCAGGCCGCGATCGACTACGCCTGGTCACGCGGCGCTGTCATCGTCGCCGCGACCGGCAACGACGGCTCTTCGACCGTGTCCTACCCGGCCGGCGACCGCGGCGTTATCGGCGTCTCGAACACCGACGCTGACGACACGCTGAACCCGACATCGAACTACGGAACCGACGTCTTCCTGGCCGCGCCCGGCACGAACATCTCGGTGACGAACGCCGGCGGCGGATATTCGACCATGACCGGCACGTCCGCCTCGTCGGCGATCGTTGCCGCCGCGGCCGCGCTGCTGCGCGCCCAGGATCCAAGCCTCTCGAACGGGGTCATCGTGAACCGGCTCGCCACGTCGGCGGACGCCGCCGGCACGGTCGCCCAGACGGGGAACGGGCGGATCAACCTGGCCCGCGCGCTGAGCTCGACGTCGACGGATTCGGTGCAGCCGGCTGGCGCGACACCGTTCGGCTTCGGCGGGCCCATCGTTGGCCCATACGTGGCGGCGGCCACGTCCGTCACGTCGATTTCCGTTAGTCCCCAGGTGGGTTCCCTTACGTACGGCACGAGTGCGGCAGCGACGTTTGCCGTCGCTGTCGCCGGCAGCGGAAACGGGACGATCACGATCGCGGTGTCCGGCCTCCCCGCGGGAGCGACATTCAGCCCTGCCTCGAAGTCTTGCAACGCAAGTTCGGGGGGCGGGACCGGCTGCAACTTCACGCTCACGGTGACGACCGCTGGGTCAAGTCCAGCGGGCACGCCGACGCTGACCGTAAGTGTGTTCGGCGATGGAGGCTCGAGCACGATCCGGACCGATAGCGAAGTCTTGACGATCAGCAAGGCCAACCTGACCGTCACCGCCAACAACAAGACGCGGGCGTACGGCGACGCCAACCCGACGTTCGATGCAACCATCACGGGCTTCAAGAACGGCGAGATCCTCGGAACATCGGGTGTCACGGGCAGTGCCTCATGCACCTCGGCCGCGACGCCGTCGAGCCCCGTCTCGGGCAGCCCCTATGCCATCACCTGTGCGATCGGCACCCTGAGTGCAGCCAACTACGCGTTCACGCCGTTCGTGGCTGGCCAGCTGACGGTTGCTCCGGCAGGGCAAACCATTTCGTTTGGTGCGCTCGTCGGAAGGACCTTCGGTGATGCAGATTTCTCGATCGGTGCAACCACCACGTCTGGTCTCACTGTTCAGCTCACGTCGCTCACGCCGGGCACGTGCGCCGTGGTGGGCTCGACCGTCTCCATCCTCGCGGCCGGTCTGTGCAGTATCCAGGCTGATCAAGCTGGTGATGCGAACTGGGATCCGGCGCCGTCGGTTGTCCAGGACTTCACGATCGACAAGGCCAGCTCGACCACGGTCGTGACCTGCCCGGCGAACGTGACCTTCACGGGTTCCGCCCTGGAGCCCTGCACGGTCAGCGTCACCGGCGCCGGCGGCCTCAATGAGACCCCCGCTCCGACGTACACCAACAACGTCAATGCCGGCACGGCCAACGCCGCCTACAGCTACCCGGGCGACGCCAACCACGAGGCCAGCGACGACAACGCGGACTTCACGATCGACAAGGCCAGCTCGACCACGGTCGTGACCTGCCCGGCGAAC
>CAZVDO010000078.1:5599-8699 GCA_964625345.1 uncultured Anaerolinea sp.
CGGGTTCCGCCCTGGAGCCCTGCACGGTCAGCGTCACCGGCGCCGGCGGCCTCAACACGTCAGTGACTGTGGCCTATTCGAACAACGTCCTTGCTGGCATCGCAAGCGCAACCGGAACGTATGCCGGGGACCTGAACCACTTTGGCAGCACGAATACAAAGACCTTCACGATCATTGGCTACACGTTGCTCGGTTTCTACCAGCCCGTAGACAGGGGCATGGTCAACACGGTGAAGGGCGGCTCGACTGTTCCACTCAAGTTCGAGATCTTCCAAGCCTCGACGGAGCTGACGTCAGTAGGCTCAGTTGCGAGCTTCAAGACGACCAAGGTCAACTGTGCCGCCTTCAGCGATGAGTTGTCCTCTCCCGTGGACATCACCAGCACCGGAGGCACGACTCTAAGGTACGACTCGACGTCAGGCCAGTTCATCCAAAACTGGCAAACGCCAAAGACCGCCAATGCCTGCTACGTCGTGACCATGACCACCATCGACGGCGCGGCGCTCGTGGCGAACTTCAAGCTCAAGTAACAACGCCGCTCTACGAGCGCACTCATGAGGCCGGGCCCGACGGGCCCGGCCCCATCCATTCCGAGCGCTCGTCGGCGCGGATTTCCGGTGCACCCACGCACCGGTTTCGAGGTTGTCCACACCCTCGGCACGAAACGCCGTTAACGGAGCGATGCCCGGCCGGTATCGTTGCCCGGACAGCCTAGGAGGGGCGCCGCAACGATCGGCGCCACGGCTCATGGAGGACATCGTGCCCGTCCCACTCCCGCTTCGCGCCCGTCGACGGCGCGGGTCCGCCATCTTGGCCCTGCTCGCGATGGCCGGCCTGCTCGTGCCGGCCGGCGTGCTGGCAGCCCGGGCGGTACCCGGTCCCACCCTCGATCTCCAGGTGGTCGACATTTCCGACTGGCACGGCCAGCTCGACCCGAACAATGGGATCGGCGGGGCCGCCGCACTCAAGACGTACTTCGACCAAGTGCGTGCCAAGTACGCGGACAACCTGACGGTCACGGCGGGTGATGACGTCGGCGCCACGCCGCCGCTCTCGACCTACTTCGAGGACGTGCCGGCGATCCTCGCCGAGCGGATCATGGGCATCCAGGTCGGCACGTTTGGCAACCACAACTTCGACAGCGGTGTCGCTCGGCTCCAGAGCCAGATCGACCTCGCGGGTTCCACCGACCCGAGCGTCCCGGGATCGCCGTTCCGCTACGTGTCCTCGAACCTCGCGAATCGGGACGCCAACATCTCCGGCGTCAGTGACTACGCCATCTTCCACTACAAGGGCGTCAAGGTTGCCGTCATCGGCGTGACCAACGAGGAAGCCCCGAGCCTGAACTTCCCCGGGTCCATGGGCACGATGGTGCCGACCGACAGCGTCGCCGCCGCCATGGCGGCCAAGGCGGCCGCCCGGGCGGAAGGCGCCAAGGTCTTCATCGCGCTCACGCACAAGGGCGTCACGGGCTTCAGCAGCGGCAACCCGACGGGCGAACTCGTCGACTTCGCGAAGGGCGTGTCCGGGTTCCAGCTGATCGTCGGCGACCATACGGACATCCAGTACTCAGGCACGATCAACGGCCAGTTCGTGTTCGAGAATCGCTCGAAGAGCGTTACGTTCTCGACGACCGTCCTGACCCTCCATCGCGGCACCGGGGAGCTCCTGAACGTGGCCCACACGTTCTACACGCCGACCGCGTCGGCGGTCACCCCGGACCCCTCGATGGTGGCGATGCTCCAGCCGTATCGCACCGAGCTTGCGCCGATCCTCGGCGAAGTCGTCGGACACGCAGGCGTGTTCGTCCCACGCGCCGATTCGTGCGGAACGTCGAATGGGCGGACCTGCGAGTCGCTCGTGGGCGACATCGTCTCCGATGCCATGCGCGCGTCCTATGGCACCGACTTCGCGCTCGCGAACTCGGGCGGCCTGCGCGACGCGCTGACCTGCAACGGGACCGCCGGCGGGACCGGGTTCTGCCCGGGCTTCACGCCTCCGCCGTACGCGATCACCCGCGGCCAGGTCCTCGCGGTCCTGCCGTTCGGGAACGTGGGTGACGTGATCCCGCTCAATGGCGCCGAGCTCAAGGGCATGCTCGAGAACGGCGTCTCGCGGATGCCGGCGGTCGACGGTCGGTTCGCCCAGGTCTCGGGGTTGTGCTTCACGTACAACATTGAGGCGGCCGCGGGCTCCCGGGTGACCGGCGCGGTCCGGCAGGCGGCCGACGGCACGTGTACGGGCGCTGCCGTGGATCTCACGGCCGCATCCATGTACACGCTGGCAACGAACGACTTCGTCGTGGCGGCCGGCGACGGGTACCCGGACTACCGGTCTCGGGGCGCGACCCGCGGCGTCCTCGACCAGGACGTGGCGGCGTGGATCCAGACGCAGCCGACCCTGAATCCCACGATCCAGGGACGGATCACCTGCTTCGACCCGAACCCGGGTTCCGGCAACGCATGTCCGGTGGCACTCCCGTAGACACCGGTCCCACTCGCCAGCACACCGAAGGCGGGGCCTCGCGGCCCCGCCTTCATCGTCTTCCTGCCGTCCTCGCGACCCTCACGGTTGCGATGGCCTGGCTGGGCGTGGCCGCCGCCGCGCGCGCAGATGGTGCCGACACGGCGATCGTCGTCGAGCCGCAGGTGGTCCATCCGGGCGACGTGGTCACGATCCACGGACCCGCGCTGTGGACCGAAGTCCCCGTGACCGCCTCGCTGGTCAGTGCCACCGGTGCGAGCCGGTTGCTCGGCGCGGGTACCACGGGGCCGGATGGATCCCTGGAGATGCGCGCCCGCCTGCCCGACGACGTGCCGGCAGGCATCTTCCGCGTCGTGTTGGCCGAACCCGGCGGCGACACCCGCGCGGTGGAGCTCGTCGTGGAGCCGGCGGTGCCGCTCATTCCGATCGCCGCCATGCTGGGCGCCATCCTCGTTGTGGCGCTCGTCCTCCGCTCCGCCCTCCGGCGCCGAGGGGCTGCCTGAGGCGCGCTCGGCCCGTCCTTCGCGCACCTGTTGATCCGGCGCAACCCCGCCCAGTACACAGGTCGGGCGCACCGACGCACCAATCGGGACCTGTCTCCCATGGGCACCCACGC
>CAZVDO010000079.1:0-8404 GCA_964625345.1 uncultured Anaerolinea sp.
CGGCAGTCATGGAGCGGGAGCGGATCGTGCTGGGCGGCGGGAGCCGCAGCTGGAAGGTGATCGCCCCGCCCTCGATCCTCCTCGGGCTGCCCGGCGCAGAGGTCGTGGCAGGCCTCGCGAACGTGGCGCCCCCAAGACCCGCCTGAGGCGCCGCTCAGCCGTCGATTCGAAGGCGAAACGTGCCGCTCGCGACGTCGAGCACGAGCGGCAAGGCCGTGAGCGGCAGGTCGGTCGGGCCTTCGAGGACCGCACCGTCGCGCGCTGGGTCGAAGACCGCGCCATGACACGGACAGATGAGCAGGCGGTCGGGTGAATCCCACTCGACCGTGCAGCCCGCGTGGGTGCACAGGGCATCGAAGGCAGCGTACGAGCCGTCCTCGAGCCGGACGATGACGCCCGGGTCACCCGCGGGAAGCGGGAGTGGTGCATCGAACGGCACGCGAAACGCGACCGCGCCGGAGGCGGCGAGATCCGCCAGGGCCGCAACGGCAATCCCGGGCGTCGGGGTTCCGGCCTCGGTGGGCTCGGGCGACGGGGCGAACGACGGAGCCGGCGTGGGCGTCGGGGAGCGGGAAGCGCCCGGCGAACTCCCGAGCCCGAACACGCCCCGGAGCGGCGCGCTTACGAGGGCCACGACCGTTGCCGCGGCACCGAGCACGCCTGCCTGGAGCACGGCCCGCCGGGTGACGTCGGCCGGCGCGGATCCGGCGGCCGCTGCCTTCCTCGGGACGGGGCCCGCCAGGCGTCGAGCGGGGTGGCCGGCGTCGCGTCGGCGGGCCGGTGGCGTCTCATCGGGCACCTTGAACCGATCGGGCACGAGGACGTTGCCGTGCCCCGCCAGCGCCAGGGTGATCCAGCCGGCGAGGTACGGCAGGTCGGGCCCGTAGTAGTAGGGGTGGGTGGCCCACGACGCCGTGAGCCAGAACAGGCCCGCCAGGGCAGCCCCGCCGACGGCCGCGACCCGGAACCCGTAGCCGGAGAGGGCCCCGAGGCCGATGGCCACCTCGGTCAGCGCGATCGCGAATCCGATCAGGGCTGCGAACGGCAGGACGAGATGGAGCAGGGGCCCGAGCGGCGACGTCCGGGCGAAGGCGTTGAGCTGCTCCTGGATCGAGCCCGGTGCGCCCGACAGGAAGAACGTCGGGGAGACGAGCTTGTCGAGGCCGGCGTACAGGAAGGTGCCGCCGAGGAAGAACCGCAGCGGCACCAGGGCGTTCGAGGCGGCCGGGCGGCCGAGGGTCATCCGCCGAGCTCGTGGGGGAGGAGTGGGCGTGCGTACACGGCCCAGGTCGTTCCGCCGGAGGTGAACACGGTACCTGCGCTCGCCGCCTCGAGGACCGGGCCGAGGGCGGCGGCATCGGCACCAAGCACGATGCCCGTCCGAAGGCCCGTCATGCCGAGGTCCGGCACGGCCGGTCGTCCGAAGGAGGCAAGTTCGGTCGCGAGCGGCCACGCCACGCTGGATCCACCCGGATCCGCCGGCGCGGCGTACACCTTGAACCCGACCGGCGCATACGTGGTTTCGGCGACGTTCGCGGTGCCCCAGTCATCGGTGGTGTCCAGCAGCCGGTTGAGGAGCTCGAACGCGGCGGTCCGCTCCGGATCGCCGCCACCGCCGCCCGGGACGCCCGGCCCGCCAGGGCCACCAGGGCCGCTGGCCGCGAAACGGGAGGTGGTCGTGGCGCCGCCGACGGTCACGGTGAAGATCGAGGTCCCGGAATCCACGGCGACGCCCGGATCCCCGGTCTGCGGGGCATCGAGGCCCACCCCGTGGATCGCCGCCGCGATCGCGGCGGCACCGTCGGCGCCCGTGTCCCGCACGTCGACGCGCGGCAGGAGCGCATCGGGCAGGTCCGAAGGCGGGCCGGCCTGCGTGAGGATCCGCCCATCCGCATACACGATCACGATCGGCAGCGCGGCCAGGCTCGAAACGGGGTTGATGAAGCCGCCCTCGGACGTGACCTCCAGCAGCACGGCGCTGTCAGTCCCCGAGGCGCTGGGCTCCGGCGTGGCGCTGGGCCCTTCCGACGCTGGCGGTGTGCCGGTTGGCGAGGGCTGGCCGGTCGGGGCCGGGGACGCACCCCCGGTGCACGCCGATACGACGAGGAGCAACGCGGCCGCCGCACTGAGCGGACGCGCGACGTGAGGGAACCCGATCATGGTGTCTCCGGTGAGTGCTCGGCATGCGGAACCCGCTGCGGGGCGCTGACGGCACCATCCGGGACCCGGTTCCAAGAACGGAGATGACGATTTCGCAACGTTGGCGCAGCGGGCCGCGCGATGTGCCCGCAACTGGCCCGCGCTGGATCAGGCGACCTCGGCCGCGTTCCGCCGCAACGGTGCCGGACTTCCATCCTTCGAGGATCGATGCTGGGCCCGTCGATCCGCCCAGGTGTCCGCCGGTGACGGCCGGCCAAAGAGGTAGCCCTGGCCGTAGTTCAGTCCGAGCAGTTGCAGCGCCTCCCGCTCGGGTTCGGTCTCGATCCCCTCGGCGATCACGTGTCCACCGAGCGTGTGGGCGAAGTGGCGCAGCCCGACCACCAAGGCCTGGCGGCTCACGTCCGCGTTGACCCCGCGGACGAGGCTCACGTCGAGCTTGACGAAATGGGGCCGCAGCTCGACGAGGTGGGCGAAGTTCGCCACCCCCGCGCCGGCATCGTCGACGGCCACGCGGACGTCGGGGCCGAGCTGGTCGATCGCCTGGCGGAGTGTGCCGTAGTCCTCGATCGGGTCGTGTTCCGTGACCTCGATGATCACGGGCCGCGATCGCTGCGACAGGGCAGCCGTGAGGCGACCGTTGTGCAGGATGAACTCCGGGCTGGCGTTCAGGCTCAGCCAGGTGCCTGCCGGTAGGCGGCCCGACGCGGCGATGGCTGCCTCGAGCGTGGCTGCCTCGAGTTCGACCGTCAGGCCGGCAGCGCGGGCCTCGGCGAACATGAGGTCGGGCCGCGTCCCATCGCTGAAGCGCGTGAGCGCCTCGAACCCGATGACCGTTCCCGTCGCGATCTCCACGATCGGCTGGAACAGCGGATGGAAGGCATGGCGCGCGAGGATGGCTTCGATGCGCTGGCGTGAGGCCATCGTGGCCTGTCGGACGGCATTCATCGGTCCGATCAACGACCGGGCGACGGCCGCGAGCTCGATGGCCGATGCGAGATGGTTGCTGATCGTTCGACCGGCGTCGCTGCGGTTCGACCCGACCACGAGGAGCCCAACGAGTTGCTCGTCGTCCTCGATGGGCACGAACATCTCCGTGCGGATGTCATCCGCTGTCAGGCGGACATCGGTCCGCTTGGCGGCGGCCCGGCCGCGCCCTGTCTCGACCCAGGCCCCGTGTGCGGCCCGCTCCCGCAGGTACTCGGAACGCTCCTGGGGCAATAGCTCGCCGACCTGGAACGCACTCGACAGGTCCGTCGCGACCGCAGCAACGCGCGCGCCGTTCCCGTTCTCGAACAGGAGCACGGCTCCGGCCGCCGCACCCGGGATGGCCAGCAGCACCGTGGCAATGCGCTCGGCGGTCTCCTCCAGGGTCGTGCCGGCGCGGAGGTTGGCAATGCTCCGGGCGATCTCGGTGCGCTGCCGGGCGGCGGTGTCACTGCTGGCCTGGAGTGCCAGGAGGCGGGTGACATCGCGCTTGACGCCGACGTACGAGGTGATGGCGCCGGATGCGTCGCGGATCGGCGTGATCGTGGCTTCCTCGAGGAAGATCGAGCCGTCCTTCCTACGGTTCACGAACTCGCCGGACCACGCGGCACCACTCACGAGGGTCCGCCACATGCGGCGGTAGAACGCCGGTGACTGGCGCCCGCTGTGCAGGATCCGGGGATTCTGGCCCTTCAGCTCCTCGAGTGTGTACCCAGTGGCTCGCTCGAACGCAGGGTTGACATACAGGATCCGGGCGTCGATGTCGGTCACAACCACGGCGTCGGTCACCTGGTCGATGGCGGTCTGCGTGCGTGCGGCCGCGATTGCGGCCTGGTCCCGGGCCGTGAGATCGTTCGCGGTCAGCGCGACGCCGGAAATCCGACCACGGGCATCGAACAGGCCGACGACGTGCAGGCGCAGCTGGTGGACGGACCCGTCGCCGGTGACGATCTCGCCGTCCATGTCGGTATCGGTGAACCCGTCGGCGATCGTCGCCTTGAAGTACGCGCGTCGCTCAGCGCGCAGGGCCTCGGGTGCGAGGAGAGCAAAGACGTCGCCCCCGATGGTCTCCTCGGCTGTCCGCGCGATCAGGTGGAGCAGGGCGGCGCTCGCGAACGTGATCCGGCCGTCCAGGTCGATGGCCGCCGCAATGGTGTCGCCCCGCTCGAGCAGCGCCCGCATGCCCTGCTCGGAGCGCGTCAGGGCCGCGCGCGCCAGTTCGCGCTCCGTGACATCGCGGGCCACGCCTTCGATCGCCACGAGGTCGCCTTGGGCGTCGAGGATCGGCACGTTGTGCTGTTCGGTCCAGATGATCGAGCCATCGCGGCGAATCCAGCGGAGGACGACCGGATCCGGGCTGACCATCTCCCGCGCGGCCTCGAGGATCGGACGATCGTCAGGGTGGACGAGCTTGAAGCCCAGGTCCGGATCCGCATAGTGGTCCTCGGGCGTGTACCCCGCGAATTCCACCGCGGACGGACTGACGTACTCGAACCCCCGATCGGGCAGGATCCGGTATCGGTAGATGAGATCGCGGCTGCGTTCGGCCAGGAGGCGGAACTGTGCGTCGTCAAGCGGCGTGCCGGCGCCGGGCCGCCCCGCGGCCGGCAGGCCGACCGCAGTGGCCGCCCGTCGCACGCGGCGATCCTGGGTCCGGCGCGCCGGCGCGGTCCTTGGGCTGCTCGTCGCTGGCGTCTTGGTCGGGCGATCCATGGTTCCTGGCTCCGCCGGAGGAGGCCCCGGCAATCCGTGTGGTCTCGAGGCGGCGCGTCCGGCCGGGGGGATCAGCCGGTGCGCGCACGCCTCGATGACGCCACGATGGGCCATGGGATTGCGAGCCACCATCGGTGGGCGGATCGATTCGGATCGGGATCGGGTGCCGAATCCGTCGGCGGATTCGGCATCACGTGTCGGACCACTCCTACGCGTCCGTCAGACACATCTGACGCCGTCCGTGCGCGCCGCGGCTAGACCAGGCCGTGTTCCCGGGCATAGAGCGCAAGCTCGACGGTGTTCGCGACGCCGAGCTTCTCAAGCGCCCTGGTCCTGTGGGTGCTGACGGTCTTGATGGAGATCCCGAGCTCGATGGCGATGTCCGTGCTGCGCTGGCCGCGCGCAAGCATCCGGACGACCTCGAGCTCCCGGCTGGTGAGCCGCAGGTGGGGGGCCCCTCCCTCGCGGCCCGCCACGCGATCCAGGGCAAGCTCCTGGGCGGCCTCGCTCAGGTAGCGCCGCCCGGAGGCGATTCGCCTGACGGCGGTCTCGATGACCTCGACGCCGGAGTCCTTGCTCAGATAGCCCATGGCCCCGGCCTCAATGCACCGAAGGGCGTAGTCACGCTCGTCGTGCTGCGAGAACACGAGGACCCGCGCGTCCGGGAAGGTTTCGATGACCTTCCCGATGAGGGTCAGGCCCCCGCCCGGCATGTCCAGGTCGAGCACGAGCACGTCGAAGGCACGCTCCCGCGCGAGGCGAAGGGCGTCGCTCCCCGACGATCCCTCGGCCGCGAGCGCGAGGTCCGGCGTGCGCTCGAGGATCCTCGACACCCCACCTCGAACGACGACATGGTCGTCGACGACGGCGACGCGGATCATCGATATCGGCGGTCGACCACCAACACGCCTCCTTCCGCCGGGTGCCCGGGAGCATGATGATAGCGATCATGGATCGCATGTCACGATCCGAAGTGTCGCTCCACCGGGCCTGCAGCTCCCCGGCCTCAGACGTCGCCCGGGCCTGGCGGCGATCGCGCCGATGAGACTAACGGCGCTTCGGATCGCGCTCCTCTATGCCGCCGCGGCCGCCGCGTGGATTGCGGCCTCGGACGAGGTGGTTGCTCGCCTGCCGCTCGACGAGCGCACGCTCGTGCTCGTGAACGTCCTCAAGGGGTGGACGTTCGTCGTCGTCACCGCGGTGGCCCTGTGGGCCCTGATTCGGGCGCTCGTGGCGCAGATCGGTGCCGCCCACGCGGCGGCAGATCGGGCGGCCCGTGAGACCGAGAGCGTGGCCGAATCGCTGCGGCTCGCGGTTGCCGCCGAGGGCGCCGTGGTCCGTTCGTCGACAGAGCAGGCGCTCTTCGAATCCATCTGCCGGGCACTCGTCGCCGATGGGCGCCTCCGCTGGGCATGGATCGGCCTGGCCGAACCCGATGGGTCGGTTCGAATGGCCGCATCGGCCGGCCAGGATCGTGGATACGCCGCGGGCCTGACCGTGCGTTGGGATGACACGCCGCTCGGACGCGGGCCCACAGGCCAGGCGATCCGCACGCGGCGCACGTTCGTCATCGACGACGTGACCAGGGACGCCCACGCGGCTCCATGGCGGAACCGCATGCTGGCCGCGGGGATCCACGCGTCGGTCGCGATCCCCGTGGTCGACGGGGACGAGATCTACGGCGTCATGAACGTGTACGCCGCGACTCCGGGGGCCATTCACAACGTGCTC
This sequence comes from uncultured Anaerolinea sp., assembly GCA_964625345.1. Lineage (GTDB taxonomy): Bacteria > Chloroflexota > Limnocylindria > Limnocylindrales > CSP1-4 > UBA5189. The sequence goes on from CAZVDO010000079.1 coordinate 6,589, forward strand.
GTGCTCGAGCTCGAGCGCGTGGCGCGCGACCTCGCCTTCGCCATTCGGGCCATTCGCACCCGCGACGAGCGCGATCTCGCCATCGCGGCGGAACTGGAGACCGGGCGTCGGCTCGCAGTCGCCTCGGATCGCTATCGGCGGCTTGCGGAGGCATCGCCGCTCTCAATCTCGGTCATCGACCCGGACGGCACGGTCCTGGAATGGAACCCCGCCGCCGAGGCGATGTGGGGCGTACCGGCATCCGAGGCGATCGGGCGGTTCGTGCCGTTCGTCCGACCCGAGGATGCCGACGAGGCCCGGGCCCTGTTCCGCCGGGTCGCCGAGGGCGCGGTGATCGTCGGCCAGGTTCGCGAGCGGGTGCGACCCGATGGGACGCCGGTGAAGGTCCGCGTCTCGAATGCCCGGATCGTCGATGCCGACGGGCGCGTGGCCGTGCTGGGCATCGCGGAGGACGTCACGCAGCAGGAGGCGGCCCAGGATGCACTCGAGCGATCGCTCCGGCGCCTCGACGGGCTCCACCGGCTTGATCAGGCCATCCTGGGCGCCAGCACGGAGCAGGAGGTTGCGCGCGCGGCCGCCGAGCACCTCGGGCGGCTCCTCCCGGTTGACGCGATCTTCATCGGCGCCACGGCCCCGTCGAGTCCGTTGCCGCGCATGCTCGCGGCGTGGCAGCCGCCCGACGCTCCACCCATGCCGATTCCGCCCGTCCTGCCACCCGACGCGTTCGCGCCGCTGCCGGATCTCCTCGCCGCGGCGGCCGGCCTCGTGGAACTCAATCTGTCCGAGGCACCCGTGCTTGGGCCCGTGCTTCGCGTCACCCGTGACGCCGGCGTCCGACACTGGCTCGGCGCCCCGCTGCGCGGCTCCGACGGCGACCGGCTCGGCGGCATGAGCATCTTGTCGCGGGAGCGGGTCGGCGACGACCCCGTCACTCGCGAGATCGTGGCCGAGGTCGCCTCGCAGCTGTCCATCGCCCTCCAGCAGATGCGGTATCGCTCCGCCGTGGCCGAGCGCGATGCGCGACTGCGGGTGATCCTCGAGCGTTCCCCAAATCCGGTCTTCACGACGGATCGCGGGGGTAGGATCCGGTTCGCCAACGAGGCCGCGGGACGCGCCTTCCGCGCCCCGGACGGCCTGGTCGGCCACCTCGTAAGCGAGTTCGTGCCGCCGGAGCACCGCAATCGTCACCCGGGGCTGATCGCCGGGTACTTCGATGCGCCGACCGGGCGGGCGATGACGGACCTCCCCCATGTCGAGGCGGTTCGGCTCGACGGGACGCCGTTTCCAGTAGTGATCCAGCTCGCCCCGATCGACGGACCTGACGGCCCGGAAGTCATCGTCACGGTCGTGGACCTGTCGGACCGGATTGCGCTCGAGCAGCAGCTCGCCCAGGCCCAGCGGATCGAAACGCTCGGGCAGTTCGCCGGCATCCTGGCCCACGACGTCCGGAGCTACGTCAGCGCCATCGGCTGGTCGGCCGATGCGCTCGAGGAAGGGCTCCCCGAGGGCGACCCGCTGCGCCGCGACGTGGAGCTCATCCAGCGAGCCGTGGAGGAGGCGCGGGCGATGACCCGATCCGTGCTGGAATTCGCCAGGCCGTCGCCGGAGCGTGGAGTCTGCGAGCTGGCCGGCCACGTGGCCCGGATCGGCGGCATCGTCGATCGCTTGCTCGGCGCCGAGATCAGCCTGGACGTCGACATCCCGAACGACCTGCCCGCCGTGGCACTCGACCCCGCCTCGGTCACGCAGGTGCTGGTCAACCTCGCGACGAACGCCCGCGAGGCGATGCCCTCCGGAGGGACGTTCAGGATCGCCG